>NZ_JBDPHA010000007.1:0-134016 GCF_039841805.1 Romboutsia sp. 1001216sp1 | reverse complement strand
TGAAGGTAAGATAGGACCACAGGGACCAAGAGGAGAAAAAGGGGAGCAAGGACCTGAAGGGAAGGTAGGACCACAGGGACCAAAAGGAGAACAAGGGCTTCAAGGTAAGATAGGGCCACAGGGACCAAGAGGAGAGAAAGGAGAGCAAGGACCTGAAGGTAAGATAGGACCACAGGGACCAAGAGGAGAAAAAGGGGAGCAAGGACCTGAAGGGAAGGTAGGACCACAGGGGCCAAGAGGAGAACAAGGGCTTCAAGGTAAGATAGGGCCACAAGGGCCAAGAGGAGAAAAGGGAGAACCAGGACTTGAAGGTAAAACAGGGCCACAAGGGCCAAGAGGAGAAAAAGGAGAACAAGGGCTTCAAGGTAAGATTGGACCACAGGGACCAAGAGGAGAAAAAGGAAATTCAACAGTTCAAAATAATGCTTATCTAGTTCAGTCAGAATCAGTAAGTATTAGCCCAACATCAAGATTTGTATTTAATTCTAGTTTTATAAATGGTACAGATATAAGTGTTAAAAATGATGGCATGACTGTAGTTTTATCTCCAAATGCCACATATTATATTAAGTATACAGTAACAGGAAATTCGTATAATACTTATATAGTTGGACTTAGAGTAAATGAAGCTTTAATCAAAGGGTCACTAGCATACTGTGAAGAAGGTATTAAAAATTCAATTAGTAATGGAGCTATATATACTACTGGAAATTGTGAAGAGGAGCTTGACTTATATAATTTTTCTAACAGAAATATAAAAACAATACCAAATTCAGTTAATATGCAAATAATAAGAATTAATTAACTTTATAAATAAGATTAATTAAAAATAACAAAAAGCTATCTTACAAATTAAGATAGCTTTTTGTTTATGTATTTATAATGGTTTATTTGTATATTTAAGCTCAATATTTATAATAATTATGTATTTTAATGGGAAATATACTATATCATGGACAAATTAAATTAAGGAGAAATGAAATGAATGAATCTTATTGGATTTTAAGCTCTAAGCATAGTGAGTTAGGTAACTTAGAAAAAAATATAAAAACAAATATTTTAATAGTTGGTGGAGGAATAGTAGGAGTTACAACAGCTTATTTATTAGCTAAAAATGGTTTAAAATCTACTATTGTTGATGCTAATAAAATAGGTTATGGAGGTTCTGGGAGAAATACTGGAAAGATAACTTCACAACATGGAATAATATATTCAAAGCTAAACCAAAAGTACGGAATAGAAGATGCTAAATTATACTATGAAGGTAATAATCAGGCACTTAATTTAATTGAAAAAATAACAAAAGAACACAATATAGACTGTAATTTAAAAAGAGAAGACTCATATATACTTGCACAAAATGAAAATTACTTAGAAGAATTAAAAGAGGAATATGAGATTTGTAAAAAAATAGGGATTGATTGCGAGTACCATAAAAGTTTAGATTTACCAGTAGATGTGAAGGGAGCTATTAGTTTTAAAAATCAATGTCAATTTAATCCTAAAAAGTATATAGATGGATTACTAAAAGAATGTATAAACTTAGGGGTTAAAGTTTATGAAAATACACCTATAGTTGACTTTAATAAAGGAGAAGTTTGTGAATTAAGAACCAACAAAAATAATAAAATTTTTGCAGATATAGTTGTAATAGCATCACATATGCCTTGGTATGATGGTAAAAACCTTTACTTTGCAAAAGAAAAGGGAGGAAGGTCTTATTTAATAGCTGGCAAACTAGAAAAAGACATAATCCCAGGAATGTTTTTAGGAGTTGAGGAACAAGGGATAACATTTAGAACTTATAATGAAGGTAACAGAAAACTATTAATATTTGGTGGTGGAGATCATAAAGTTGGTCAGTGTAAAAATGAAGAAGAAATGTATGAAAAACTAAAAAATTATGCAAAAGATAAATTTAAAATTAAAGAATTTAAATATCAATGGTCAGCTCAAGATTATATGAGTTATGACTACCTACCTTATATAGGTTATATAAACAAAAAACAAGACAATGTATATGTAGCTACAGGATTTTCTAAGTGGGGAATGAGTAATGGAACTTTATCAGCAATAATAATAAGTGATCTTATAGCTAAAAAAGAATCTATATATGAAAATCTATTTAATCCATCTAGAAAAAGTAGCTATTTAACAACAGATTTTTATAAAGAAAATTTAAATATGACAATAGAGTATATAAAAGGGAAATTTAATATAGGAAAAGAAGAATTATATATAGAAAAAGGAGAAGGGCAGATTGTAACTATTGATGGAAAAAGATATGGGGCTTATAGACATCTTAATGATGAACTTTATATAGTTGATATAACTTGTACTCATCTAGGTTGCGAACTTAGATTTAATTCAGCAGAAAAAACTTGGGACTGCCCATGCCATGCTTCTAGATATGATTATAAAGGAAATGTATTAGAAGGACCTACTGTAAAACCTTTAAAAAGATACGGAGAAGGAAAAAATCATATTCATATAAACTTGAATTAAGGTATATATAATATATTTAAAGACAGAATATAGCTTAAAATTTACGAATTTTAAATTTATATAAAACGAGGAGCTATCAAAATGATTGCTCCTCATTTTATATCTTACAGTTGTATATTATTAATTAAATAAAACGTATATGCTTTGAATGTTAAATAATAATATTAAGATTACTTGAATATACTAAAGTGGACAGAAACTTTACAAAAACAATCTGCTCATACTTAGGAGGTAGATATGAGTATAAAAAACAATGTTCTCTTTCAAAAGCTAGAACTTAGACAATTTTGTACTTATAGATTTATATTTGGAATAAGTTATAGCTTTATGATTCCTATAATACCACTTTTCCTTGATTCAATTGGAATAACTACAGTTATGATTGGTACTATAATGTCTTTATATGGAGTAAGCAAAACACTAGCACAGATTCTATTTGGGAGAGTATCTGATTATATAGGAGATAAAAAACTTTAGTATTTGCTTTGATACTAATGACCTTTGTTCCATTTTGTTATACCATAACAAATAAGCATATAATAGCAGAAAGCTTATACATAATACAAGGAGCAGTACTTGGTATGTTAGCACCTGCTACTTATTCTATATTATCAAGATCCGTAGAAGTAACTAGAAGAGGAGAAAGTACAGGATTAGCAGCAGCAGTTTTTACATTCGGTGGAGGAATAGGTGCTGCTATTGCTGGATACATTTTATCAAATACTGGTAGTTATGATATTGTATTTTATTTATCTTCAGGAGGGATATTGCTTACACTTATATATGTAATATTTAAGATAGAAAAAGGCAAATTGGATCATTCTAAGTGTAGTAGCAAAAAGAAAGCTATAAAAGAAGAAATTAAAAGATATAGTTTAAAATATAAAATAATTATGTTATGCGCTATTGCATTTTTAGGAGACTATATATATGGATGTGTAGTTGCTTTATTCCATTTTTATGGACAGGAAGTGCTGGGAGCTACTACATCGTACACTTCATCAATTATATCAATATACTTATTTGAATTTGGGTTAGGAGCACCTATTGCATGGTGGGTAAGTGATAAGATAGGAAATAAAAGACAATTATTTTTATTTTTTTGTGTTATTAATATAACCTTACTTGGATTATCCTTTACAAGAAGCATATCTATATTTACCACTATAATAATAGTATATTTTCTTGGAGCAACTTTTTTAAATGCTTCACTTCAAAGTCTTTTATCAGAGTTTGGGGAAAATCCTAAAATAAAGGGTAGCGTATTTGGTATAGTTGGAGCATCTGAATCTTTTGGATATGCACTTGGGCCAATGTTATCTGCACATGTATATAATTTTAATAAGTCTTGGTTATTTTTAAGTCTATTATTAGTTTCAATGATAGTTTCAATTATTTATTTACTATTATATAAAAAAGCTAAAATATAAAATTTAATAAAATAACCCATACGTCAAAACTTAAGACATAGGGGTATTTTTACATGTATGAAACACTTAATGCTATACAACATTGTGCAATGTAATAAACTAAAAGATTAAGACCTGCCATAAATTTTGGACAATCTCTATAAAAATATACAAAAGACAATATTAAATCAGAAACTATAAATAATAATGCTCCAATTATAACTAAAAATACTCCAAAATTATTAAATCCTACTAAATATAAAGATATTGATTTTATAAACATAAAGCTAATAAGTACAGCATAAAAGGCTATATATCTAAATACTCCTTTAAAATCAAAGTTTTTAATAGACTTTAGTATAGATAAAGAACCTATGGAAAGTATAGCAGTAAATAAAATATCATAAACAGTTAAAGAAGTAATAGATACAAAACATAAGGAAAAGAATATATGAGTTATACTAAAGCTTAAAAGACCATGAATAAAAGCATTACCCATAGAGTTTTTACTTCCATTCTCAAATATAAGAAATATATCTCCAAATAGTGAAAATATAAGCCCCATAAGTATAAGTATAAAATAAGTAAAATTATTACTAGAACTATATCCATTTATACATATTCCTATAAATAATAAGCTAGTTACAGTTTTTAAAATAGGCCTTAAATTTTTAAAAGGTTTATATGTAAAATAAATAAGGCTTATTAAAGATAAAGTCATAAAAAAAAATAATAAATAGACCATAACAACCTCCTCAATATACAATAAATAATATATAATTATAATAATACAATATATGTAAATTCACAGAAAAGAGATGAGAGATTGATAAAAGATATATTAAATAATCAAAGGTTATACTTTGAAAGCAATAAGACTAAAGATATAAACTTTAGATTAGATAAATTAAAAACTCTTAAAAAAGCTATAGTAGAAAATGAAGAGGCTATACTTAATGCACTTTATAAAGATTTAGGAAAATCACATTTTGAAGGATATGAAACAGAAATTGGTATAGTATTAGAGGAGATAAACTACGCTATAAAACATTTAAAAAGTTGGAGCAAAAATAAGAAAGTATCAACTCCTATAACTCAATTTCCTGCTAAAAGTTATATAGTAAGTGAACCTTATGGAGTAGTACTTATAATGGCGCCTTGGAATTATCCCTTCCAATTAACTATATCTCCGCTTATAGGTGCTATAGCTGGTGGAAATTGCTCAATACTTAAGCCATCGGAGTTTTCAGTTCATACTTCTAAGGTAATAGTTGATATTATAAATAAGTACTTTGAAAGAGGATATATAAACGTAATAGAAGGTGGAATAGGAGTTAATCAACAGATATTAGAAGAAAGATTTGATTATATATTCTTTACAGGTAGTGTAAATGTAGGAAAGATAGTAATGAATAAAGCATCTAAATATTTAACACCAGTAACCCTTGAACTAGGAGGTAAAAGCCCTTGTATAGTAGAAAAGTCAGCAAATGTAGACCTAAGTGCTAAAAGAATAGTATGGGGGAAATTTTTAAATGCGGGTCAAACCTGTGTAGCACCTGATTATATTATAGTGCACAAAGATATTAAAAAAGATTTAATAGATAATATGAAAAAATATATAATAAAGTTTTATGGAAATAATCCTATTGAAAGTGTGGACTATCCTAAAATAATAAATAAAACACACTTTGATAGATTAAATAATCTTATGAAAAACACAGATGTAATTATAGGTGGAAATATAGATAAATCTAAATTAAAAATAGCACCGACCATTATAGATAATATAGACCATACTTATCCTATAATGGATGAAGAAATATTTGGACCACTACTTCCTATAATAACTTATAAAGATTATAAAGATATAATAGAAATAGTAAAAAAACATCCAAATCCACTAGCACTATATTTATTTACTAAAAATAAAGATATTGAAAAATACATAACAAATAATATAGCTTTTGGAGGAGGGTGTATAAATGATACTATAATCCATCTAGCCACTTCAAATCTTCCATTTGGAGGTAGAGGAACTAGTGGAATGGGATCTTATCATGGTAAGAACAGCTTTGATACTTTTACACATAAAAAGAGTATACTTAAAAAGTCAAATTTAATAGATATACCAGTTAGATATGCACCTTATAAGGGCAAATTAAAATTACTTAAAAAGATATTAAAATAAATATATTAATTTATAGATAAAATATTTAAAGTAGATTATAAATAAAGGTTTTGATATAATTAAATTAAAGTATATAATACTTGAATGTATAAAATTTAATAAATATAAAGTGCTTGGTGTCAAGTAGACTTAATAGGGAATTAGATGAAAATTCTAAGCTACCCCAGTAACCGTAAAACTGACGAAATCTTAAAAAGCCACTGATAATTCGGGAAGGCAAGAAAGTAGGAAGAAGTTGAGCCGGGATACCTGCCAGTACTTTTTAATCTATTGCCTTCTGAGGGTAGGGTATATAATTAATTTGAATAATTTAGCATACTCTAAGAGTGTGCTTTTTGTATTTAATTTATATAAATATCATTTCAGCTAATAACACTGCAGTTAAATATAGAAATAAGTGTTAAATCAAAATATTCTTATCTTTATATAACTTAAATAATAAGATATGTTTAAAAATAATAAAGTATAAATGTACTTCATTTGACATTAAAATGACACATTTTGACACGATATAATGATAAACTAAGATTAAAGATTACATAATCCTTAGTAAAATGATAATTTGTATCTATAAAACTATAAATATTTAAAAGAAAGGAGGAGTAAGTTCAAGGATATGTCATTTAATAATAACTAAAAATTAATTAGATTAATGCATAGACATGAAAGACAAAACAATGAAGTAGATGAGTTAAAATTTAAATTTGTAAATACCCCTTCAGGATGCTTCTATGTTGAATTAAATAAAGACAACGACATAGAATAAAAAACTTATAAGGAAAATTTAAAAATAAGGAGTAAAATATGAAAAAGAAAGTATTAAGTATAATAATGGCTGTAACCTTGGTAATGCTTACAGTAGTTGGATGTTCAAGTAAAGAAGTGGTTATAAAAGACAGAGAAGGCAGAGAGATTAAAGTACCAAATAAAATAGATAGAATAATATCAACAGCACCATCTAATACTGAAGTATTAGTAGAACTTGGACTTGCTGATAAGCTAGTAGCAGTAGATAAGTATTCAGCAGATGTCGCTGGTATACCAGATAATGTAGAATTAATAGATTTTTCCAAGCCAGATGCAGAAAAAATAATAGGATTAGAGCCTGACATAATAGTAGCATCAGGGCATAATAAAACTGGTTCAACTGAAGATCCATTTAAGATAGTTGAAGAATCTGGAATAAGTGTAGCTTACATACCAAGTAGTAATAGTATACAAGGGATATATGACGATATAACTTTTATATCTGAAGTAACTAACACTAAGGAAAAAGGCAAGAAAATAGTAGAAAATACGAAATCTCAAATTGAGGATATAGCTAAAAAAGGTAAAGATATAAAAAATAAGAAAAAAGTTTATTTTGAAATAGGACCAGCTCCAAATCTTTATAGCTTTGGTAACTCGACATTCTTAAATGAAATGATAGAATTAATAGGAGCTGAAAATATACTTAAAGATGAAAATGCTTGGATATCACCAAGTGCAGAAACTATAATAGATAAAAATCCAGATGTTATATTAACTAATGTTAATTACATAGAAAATCCAACTGATGAAATAAAAGGTCGTGAAGGTTGGGAAAATATAAATGCAGTAAAAAATAATCAAGTTTATCAAATAGATACAAATTCATCATCTCGTCCATCTCAACATATAATAAAAGCCCTAAATGAGATGGCAAAGGCAATATATCCAAATGTATACAACAACTAGAAAGTGGGCATTACTTTCTATCCCAATAGTATTTATAATATTTTGTATTGGAACTTCTATTGGAAGTTCCAATATTAATATAATAGACACTGCACAGATACTTTTTTACAAATTATTTAATCTATCACTAGGAGATAATATAAATCCTAAAGATGTATCTATAATATGGGCCCTTAGAGTACCAAGAGTATTACTAGCATTTTTAGTTGGTGGTTCACTTGCTGTAAGTGGATCAGTAGTCCAATCTATTTTAAAAAATGAACTAGCATCTCCATATACCCTAGGAGTATCATCAGGTGCATCACTAGGTGCAGGTCTAGTTATAATACTTGGGGTAAACATACCTTTTTTAGGAAATTTAACTCTACCTTTAATAGGTTTTTTATTTGGGCTTTTTACAGTATATGGAGTTATAGTATTTTCCTCTAAAATAGATAAAACAATGTCAAATAACACCATAATACTTGCGGGTATGGTATTTTCTTTATTTGTAAATGCGCTTTTAACAACTATAACGGCGTTATTTAGTGAAGATTTAAAAAGTATAAGTCTATGGCAAATGGGAAGTTTTGCTATGAAAGGATTCTCAGCAGTTAAAGCTATAATACCATTTTGTGTAATAGGTATAGTTGGTATTTTAATATATACAAAAGAAATGGATATATTAACTTTTGGTGAAGAACAAGCTAAAGCTGTCGGAGTAAATACTACTAAAGTGAAAAAAAGACTATTTATATTTTCAGCAATACTTACAGGAAGTGCGGTAGCATTAAGTGGGACTATAGGATTTGTAGACTTGATAGCACCTCATATAGTTAGACGTATATTTGGTTCTAAGCACTCTTACGTAATACCAATGTCATTTGTATTTGGTGGGAGCTTAATGGTAATAACAGACTTAATAGCAAGAACTGTAGTAACACCAGCAGAACTACCAGTAGGTGCTGTGACGGCTATAATTGGTGCGCCATTTTTTGCTTATGTATATTTTAGTAAAGGTAAGAGGTCATAATATGTTAGAAGTTAAAAATCTTTTTTGTAGTTATGATAATGTAGATATAATAAAAAATGTAAGTTTTAAAGTAGAAAAGGGTAAAAATTTATGTATAGTAGGTCCAAATGGATGTGGTAAAAGTACATTACTAAAGTCCATTGCAAATATTATAGATTATAGAGGCAGCATAAAAATAGACAATGATGAAGTAAATACTTTAAGTAGAAAACAATTAGCTACTAAAATAGCCCTTATGAGCCAAATAAGTCAAATATACTTTCCATATAGTATATATGAAACAGTTTCACTTGGAAGATATGCACACTCTAGTGGTATATTTAACTCTTTAAATAAAAAAGATAAAGAGTTAATATTAGATTCAATAGATAAAGTAGGATTATTAGACATTAAAGATAAGCCTATTACTGAATTATCAGGAGGTCAGCTTCAAAGGGTATTTTTAGCTAGAACATTTGCTCAGGATCCAGATGTAATACTTCTTGATGAACCAACTAACCACTTAGATTTAAAGTATCAAATAGAGTTACTAAAGCATCTATCTACTTGGGCTAAAGAAAAAAATAAAATAGTAATTGGAGTACTTCATGACTTAAATTTAGTACATTTTTTTAGTGATGATGTATGTTTAGTTAACAATGGAGAAATAGTAGCATATGGAAAGTCAAGAGATGTATTTAAAGGAGACAATTTAAAAGAAATATATAAGATAGATGTAGCTAAATTTATGATAGAAGTATTAGAAAAATGGAAATAAAAAACTATAGTGATAACTATAGTTTTTTTTATTTTTATAAATGATTTGATTAAAAAAATTATATAAAATAGCAATGTATTTTTAATTATACAAAGAATAATAATAGTTGTACTGTAGATAATATAAATATACAACAACTTAGTAAAAGGAGAATTTTAATGAAAAATAAGCCCACTAAAGTAATATTAACTATAGCTAGTATACTACTTTGTTTAGGTATTTTTACAAACAAAATATATGCTATTGAAAATAAAATAAGCACAGTGCCTGTAGTAGTACAAGACCTGCAAGACAAGGAAGCTCTTGCTAATATATTTAGAGAAATCAAAATGATAAGAGACAATATGAGAACTATAGATATAAATACTCAAAGTATAAAGGAAAAAAGTGGGATACTAAAACCACAAATAACATCATATATGAATCAATTACAAGGGGTATCTAATAATCTAGAAAGACATAAAAGTATATATAAAGATTCTCAGCCAGATATATTTGTTGCAGATCAACTGCAAATACTATCATCTGTATATCAAGCACTTTTACGAGATCAATTAATATTGATAGATGGACTTTTAAAAGATGATCCAGAATCAAGCAAATTAGTTTTTTCTGATTATTTATACACTATATACTATTATGTGACATTAGGTGATCAAATGCTTAACTATATAAATGAAAACTACGGATTTTAAAATCATATTTTATAACATAAAATGAGCTATCTTTATATAAAGATAGCTCACTTTTATATAGAAATTTTAATTATCAACCTCATGAAATATATTATCAAAATGAATTTTAATATCTTGAATTCTTCTATTTTCAACTTTTAGAATAGTAAACTTAATATCATTTATTAAAAGCTCTGTATTTTCATCAGGAATTTCATCTAAATTAGTTATTAAATAACCATTTAAAGTATCATAATCTCCTTCATCTAAATCAAGTTCAAATTCTTCATTAAAATCATTTATAGATAGAGAACCTTTGACTATATAATTATTATCATCAATTTTTTTTATAGGTTTTTCTTCTAAATCATATTCATCTTCTATATCACCGACAATTTCTTCTATTAAGTCTTCTAATGTAACTATTCCACTAAAGCCTCCATACTCATCAAATAATAAAGAAAGATGTATTTTTTTTTCTTTTAAAACCTTAAATAGTTCATTAGTTCTTTTAATTTCTGGAACAAAATAAGGTTCATGAAGAAGGTTTTCTAATTTAACATTTTCAAATCCTACTTTTCTGGCTTCATTAAATAGATCTTTAATATACAATACACCTACTATATTATCTATATCATCTTTGAAAACTGGTATCCTTGAATAATTAAGATCACATATTTCATCTAATATAGTATTTATATCATCATCTATATCTATTAAAAAAGTATCACTTCTTGGAGTCATTATTTCTTTAGCCAACTTATCATTAAAGTCAAATACTTTATATATCATTTGCTTTTCATCATATTCTATACAGCCATCTTCTTGAGATTGTATTATAAGTGACCTTAATTCTTCTTCAGATATTTTTTCTTCTATATCAACGTCATTATTTTTAGTTAACTTTAAAACTAGAGAAGTGGACATAGAAAGTATTTTTATAAAGGGTTTAGCGATTATAGATATAAGATAAACTGGCTTTACAGAAAATAGTGCTATACTTTCAGCTTTTTTAAGAGCTATTCTCTTAGGTACTAATTCACCAAAAACTAGTGTAAAGTATGATAATAATAAAGTTATACTTATCATAGATATTTCACTAGTATATGGAAGGTTTAATGGAATTAATACTGTCTCTAAATAGCTAGATAACCCAGTAGCAGCAGATGCACTTGAGAAAAAACCAGCTAGTGTTATACCAATTTGTATAGTAGATAAGAAGTTACTAGGTTCTGCTATAAGCCTTTGAAGTAAGATTGCTTTTTTATTACCTTCATCGCTTAAAGATTTGATTTTTGATTTGTTAACAGAAACTATAGCCATTTCTGCTGAAGCAAAGAATGCATTAATACTTGTAAGTATTACTATTAAAACTAATTGTGGGATCAAGTTCCCGGGGTCTGAATCTAAATTACTCATTTTTTCCTCCTAAACATTTTAAATTTAATACATTATTTTAATTAATGAGATTTGTTAGATACTATATATGTAGTATATAATATAAGTTTGTCTAAGGTTATAAACCTTAGACAAATAATTTATTTAAAACATCTTGCTTAACTATACAATAGATAGACTTATAGACAAAAAGGGTAGTTGTTTATTAAGCAAGATATAGTAAGCTATTTTTTCGTTATAAATTTAGTTCCTTCCATTAGCAATGTACTAATAATTGCTAATACTAAACAAGTTATAAAGCTTGTAAAGTTGTAATTATTTGGTATTGAGAAAATATCTCTCATAAATGGAAGTAGTGTAAGTGAAAACATACCTAAGCAAGTAACAACAGCACCTAATGCATATTTATTAGATTTAAATCCGATCTTAAATATAGTTTCAGTGTTTGATCTTGATGCAAAAGTCTGTATTATTCTAGATAATGTTAAAGTTGAGAAGGCCATAGCTACTCCCATTTCAGGTGAAGTTTTAAGACCAATATATTGAGCTATTATAGTAACTAGACCAATAATAGAACCTCTAGTTAATACAGATTTTAAAGTATCTTTTGATAATATTTTTTCATTAATATCTCTTGGAGGATTTTTCATAACAGACTTTTCAGGCTGTTCAAGTCCAAGAGCAATTGCTGGTAGGGAATCTGTAACTAAGTTTATAAATAGTAATTGTATAGTTGTAAATGGATTAGGTAAGTTAGCAAATACAGAAAATAGTATAGCTATTATTCCACCTAGATTACCTGAAAATAAATAAGTTATAGATTTTTTTATGTTAGTATAAACTGTTCTACCAACTTCAACAGCATTTACGATACTAGCAAAGTTATCATCAACTAACACCATAGCAGATGCATCTTTAGCAACTTCAGTACCACTACCCATACCTATACCTATATCTGCTTGCTTAAGTGCAGGAGCATCATTAACGCCATCACCAGTCATAGCACATACTTTACCTTTTCTTTGCCATGCTTTTACTATTCTTATTTTATTTTCTGGTGAAACTCTAGCATAAACTGATATATGTTCTAATTTTTCATCTAACTCTTTATCACTTAATAAATCAAGCTCTTTACCAGTTAAAGCTATATCATCAGCCTCCATTATGCCAATATCTTTAGCAATGGCAGCAGCAGTAGTTTTATGGTCTCCTGTTATCATAACAGTTTTTATACCAGAATTTTTAGCATTTTTAACTGCATCATAAACTTCTTCTCTAGGAGGGTCTATCATTGCAGTAAGACCTATTAAAGTAAGATTATTTTCATCACTTATATCTAAATTAGTATCATTAACTTTCTTAGTTGCAAAAGCTAAAACTCTAAGAGCTTTATTTGAAAACTCTTCATTTTTTTTCTTATAATCTTCTATTATTTCATCAGTTATAGAAACTACCTCTCCATCTTCAAGTGAATAATTACATCTACTAAACACAATATCAGGGGCACCTTTAGTAAACATTACTAAGTCACCATCTATTTTATTAATAGTAGACATTAATTTTCTATCACTATCAAAAGGTAATTCTCCAACTCTTTCGTATTTTTCTCTTATAGATTTGTAGTCAAATTCATTTTTATTAGCATAGTTCATAAGTGCTATTTCTGTTGGGTCACCAATTTCAACACCTTCGCTAGTTATATCTGAATCGTTACAAAGACTTGCGCAAAGTATTAAAGAAGACTCATTAAGTGAAATATTATTAGTTAAAGCAATCTCACCATCAACATTATCAGCAAGTACTTTAGAAGTAGAACCATACATATAAGTATCTACAACAGTCATTTTGTTTTGAGTTAAAGTACCAGTTTTATCAGTGCATATGACACTTGTAGAACCTAGCGTTTCAACTGCTGGAAGTTTTCTTATTATAGCTTGTTTTTTAGCCATAGTGTTAGTTCCAACTGCTAAAACTATAGTAACTATAGAAGATAATGCTTCTGGTATTGCAGCAACTGCAATGGCAACTGAGAACATAAATGAATCAATAACACTTGCATTTCTTAAAAGCTGAATAGCAAATATAAGAGCTGCTAAACCTACTATACCAATTCCAAGTTTTTTACCAAATTCATCTAATTTAACCTGAAGTGGTGTTTGCTTATTTCCTGCATTATCTAGCATATGTGCTATCTTACCCATTTCAGTATTCATAGCTGTAGATGTAACAACATAAACACCTCTACCATATACTACCATTGAGCCACTAAATACCATATTTTTTTGATCGCCAAGGGCAACTTCTTCTTCTATCATATTTTCATGTTTTAGTACAGGTTCACTTTCACCAGTTAACATTCCCTCAACAACCTTAAGGCTTTGAGATTCTATAACTCTACCATCTGCTGGGACGTAGTCGCCGGCCTCTAGGATAACTACATCTCCAGGAACTAGTTCTCTTGAATCTACAGTAATCTTTATGCCATTTCTTATAACTTTAGCAGTAGGAACTGATAATTTTTTTAAACTATCAAGTGAACCTTCAGCTTTTTGGGTTTGAACAACTGATAATATAGAGTTTAGTATTAAAACTGCAAATATTATAACTGATTCAATTGCTTCACCTAAGAATATTTGAACTAGAGCTGCTACTAAAAGAATAATAACTAATGGATCTTTAAATGTTTCTAAAAACAATTTAAAAACAGAAGTTTTTTCCTTTTCTTTTAGTTCATTATAGCCATGCTTAGAGAGCTTCTTGTCAAACTCCTCCTGTGTAAGACCTTGTAAGCTAGAATCTAGCTCATTTAAGACTTTTTCAATATTTTTTTTGTAAAACATTAACATACCTCCATTTGCTTTTTTTGGCAAATAAAAAAGACCTCATGAATAAATTATTAAACGTAAATTTATTCTGAAGGTCTTGCTAACAAGTTATGTACTTGCTAATCAACCGGGATATTATCCGACATGACGATTGATTATCACAAAGTGTGAAAGCTACTCCCCCTCAGGGAGACTTATTTATTTATATAGTCATTATATTCCCATTATTATATATTGACAACACTTTTTTTTTATTTAACTTAGATTTAACATTTAAATGTTATATATCAATCTACAAAATTCGACCAATTATTATAAAAAATATAGATAAAGCATTGATTTAACTGGTATTTAATATATTAAAATTTAAATATATAAATTTAAATATATATTAGCATACAATAAAGTGAAATTTTATTAATAGTAAAGTATATAAATATTATATTAAATATAAAAACTAGTGTATTAGTATATATAAATAACTGAATTTATATTATAATAGTTTCAATTAATAAATGTAACGAGGTGAGAAGATTAAAGTATTAATAATAAATAGTTTTGATTTAATCAATTTGTATTACATATATTAGGGAGGAAGAAATTTGAGTACAATATTAAAAAAACTTATTAGATTATTTTTAGGATTATGGTTTTGTGCTATGGGTATAGCATTTATGGTAAATGCTAAACTAGGACTATCACCATGGGATGTACTTCACCAAGGTATAGCTAATAAAATAGGAATAACAATCGGAACTGCTACAATAGCAGTAGGGCTTATATTAGTTATAATAGATGTCATACTAGGTGAAAAAATTGGTTGGGGAACTGTATTAAATATGATATTTATAGGAATATTTTTAGATATCATATTGTTTAGTGGCCTAATACCAGTTTCTAATAATTTAGTATTTGGCATAGTAATGCTTATAATAGGAATGACTCTTATGGGGTTTGGAATGGTTTTATATTTAGGAAGTGGACTTGGCAGTGGACCCAGAGATGGTATGATGATCGCTTTTCAAAAGATAACTAAAAAGCCTATAAAGGTAGTAAGAGGAACTATGGAAATTAGTGCTTTAATACTTGGCTACTTATTAGGTGAACCAGTAGGTATAGGAACTTTAATAACAGCATTTTGTCTTGGACATTTTATACAGTTAGTATTTAAAATATGTAACTTTAAAAGTGCTAACATAAAACATAGATTTATATATCAAGATATAGAATATGCTAAATCTTATTTAAGTAAAAATACTTAAGCAATTTATTTTGTATGTATTAGATTTTATATCATTAAATAATTATATTAAAAATAAAAGGAGTAAATCTAGTAATTAAAAATTATTTAGAAGTACTCCTTTTATTTTTAATACATATTTACCAATGCATCAAAACTTTATAGAGCTTACATTAGAAAATGTATAATTATTTATTTTTTTTTAACTGCAACTTCATTATCTATTAATTGAAGATTATATTGTTTAATTAAATTTATTAAGTATTGTGCATAGACTTTTTTACCATTTGAATCTTCTATAGTAGAGTAACCAGCATTTTGTAAAGCAATCGCTTGAGGGATATATGTTTTTGCAGAAAACACTCCATTATTTTTATATCTCTTGTTTTCATATAAAAACTTGCCATGATCACGAATAGAATCGTATTTATTTTTATATTTTCTAAATTTATCATTTATAGTATTATTATAAAATTCATTAGTTTCAAGAAATACAGATTCCCCATTCCAATTAGTATCAGCCTTTATACCAAAGTAATTATTAAAATCTGAAGAGAGTCTAGATTCACCCCAATTAGATTCTAATATTGCTTGAGCTATAGTTATAGATGGTAATACTTTATACTTTTCATAATTATCTATTGCAACTTCTTTTATATCATTTATAAAATTCATATATTTAGTATTTGGTGAAGTTTTATTAGGTGTTAAACTATAATGCTTTAAATCATCTATATATTTATATACTAAAGAGGTCTTTTCCTTATCTAAGTTTAATTTCTTAATAACACTTTCTAGAGAATTTATATAATATTTACCTGAATTTTCTTTTATAAACATATTTGAAATTTTAAATATTTCACTATCGTCTACCTTGTTTTGATTATTATTGTTTAAAACACTTACTATAGAACATACGTATTTCCAATTTACTTGAACTTTATTTTCACTAGCTTTATCAACAATATTTATATATTTAGAAACATTAATATCATCCAAATCTATGTTTTTTTGTTTATTTAAAATTTTTGACCCTATAAAAATACATATTAAAACAGATATAACACATATGATTATAGTTTTATTTATCTTCATTTTATCATCTCCCTTAATATAAACTTGAACTTTATTGTATCATATATATTTAAATTAAAAATAGAATTTACAACTAATTTACAAGTTATATAATAAAGTAAGTTTTTATTAAGGTTTATTTAAGGTTAAATTTAAGCTTCTTTAAATTTGAAAGAATATATTATGTTTGTAAGAAAAAGAAGCATAATATAATTAGTATTTATTTAAGGTATAGAAATAGAGATAATTATATAGATGTAAAAGTTATTTGAGTATAAAGATAGTATAAAAATATAATTGTTACTAAAAATAATAATAATTATATAAAGAAAGGGAGTTATTATGAAAAAGTTATTATATATAAGTGTAAACTCAAAACCTGAAAATTTATCATCAAGCAAAACAGTAGCAAGAAAATTTATAAATAGATTTTTAGAAAGAAATAAAGGTTTTGTTGTTGAAGAAATTGATTTATATAAAGAACATATACCAAGACTTGAGTATCAATACTTTGAAAAAAGAAACTGCATAGTAAGTGAAGAAAATTCAAGAAAGTTAGATGATAAAGATAGAAAAGAAATACAAAAAATTAGAAAACTATGTGATCAATTTATCAGTGCAAATGTATATGTTATAGCAGCACCAATGTGGAGTTTATCATTTCCAGCACCACTTAAAGAATATATAGACTGTATTATTCAAGATAAAAAAACTATAAGTTTTAGTGATGAAAATAAAAAGCCTAAAGGTCTACTTGATGATAAACCTAGAACAATGATTTATATTCAATCATCGGGCGCTCATGTACCTTGGATATTAAAGCCTGCTTTTAACAAAGGAGTGAACTATATAGAAGATATAGCTAAATTTATGGGAATTAAAAAATTTGAAGATTTATTAGTAGATGGAACAGGTTATACAGAAGAAGAAAGATTAGGCGCTATAAAAAAAGCAACAGATCATATAGATGATGTTATAGATTCTATGAAATTTTAAGTAATCATATGTTTAGTTATATAATTATCTTAAGTTATATATATTATAAAATAATAAAAAAGGAGATATTTATGCTAAAATATCTCCTTTTTTATGTTTAGTAAAACTAAATAAAACAAAAATTTTTATAAACTCAAAATTATATATACTAAACTAAAAAAAATTTAATATAAGAATAGGAAAAAAATAATACACATGTAACCCTTGGAAATACTAGTATCTTCAAAAGATTTAAAAGTTTATAAAAAAAACTCCAAAAATCCCTTGAAAAAATATTGTCAATCTTATATAATATTTAGTTTTAAAATTCACACTATACAAAATAATTTAAAATATATATAATGATATTAAGTCAGGGGAGCTGACTAATAAATTATAAAAATATAGGAAGGGATATTTATGGATAGGCGGACGAATGTAAAAAAAATAATGTTAATATTGTTAGGGGCAATGATATTGTCATTTGGAATATTTAATCTAAATTATCAAAACAATATAACTGAAGGTGGAGTGTTAGGAGTTTTACTACTGCTAAAGAATGTTTTCAATGTGGATTTATCTATGGCAAATATATTAATAGATCTTAGTTTATTTGCAGTAGGTTATAAGTTCTTTGGAAAGAAGTTTTTAATGTATTCATTAGTTGCAACAATTAGCTTCTCAGTGTTTTATTCTATATTTGAAGGAATAGGACCTATAATACCAGTTCTTGAAAGCAAGCTACTAGGGACTATATTATCCGGTTTATTTGTAGGTGTAGGAGTTGGTATAATAGTTAGAGAAGGTGCAGCAGCTGGTGGAGATGATGCTTTAGCATTGGTGATTTCTAAGATTACATCTTTAAAAATAGGTAAGATTTATATGATAAGTGATGTAGTTATACTTATATTATCTTTGTCATATCTATCTGCATATGATATATTTTGGTCTTTAATAGCTGTAAATATAAGCGGAAGGCTTATAGACTTAATATATAACTACAACAACACAGATAAGCTAGCAAGTGCTTAACATATATAAAGACAGGTTTAAATACCTGTCTTTTTTGTTAAATAAATTTTGATTATAAAAAAGAAGAACTAAACATTAAAAATATTTAAAAGAGGAATATATATAAATATGTTGAATAATATAATAGAGAGATAAAGGGGGGATAAATAATGTTTTTCTTTAATAATATTAGTGGAACAGGAGTAGTAGTTTACCCAGGTTCTAATGTAGAGTTTTATGAAATAGTAGACACTAATGAGTACAAGATATCTATAAATAAAAGAACTTATAAAGTTAGCGAAGAAGTTTATAATGATGTAAAAAATAGATATGAAAAATAATATAAATACTTAAAAAAAGACTTAAGAAAATTCTTAAGTCTTTTTTTATTAAAATAAAAATCATATATTATAAAGAATAAAATAGTACAAACAGAATAATTGAAAACTACTAATACATATGGGATAATTAAATGATAAAAAGCGATCTAAAGGAGTAAAATATAATGATAAATATAAGATGTGAACTAGAAAAAGATTATAATATAGTAGAAAATGTAGTAAAGGGAAGTTTTAAAAATGAAGAGTTTAGTGATAAAGATGAGCATAACTTAGTTAATAGATTAAGAAATAGTAAAGAATATGTAAAAGAATTAGCTCTATTAGCCGAAGTAAATGAAGAAATAGTAGGTTATTCTTTGCTTACTAAAATAAAAATAAAAAACAAAAACGAATCTAGAGAATCTTTAGCATTAGCTCCAGTTTCAGTACTACCAGAGTATCAAAAGAAAGGTGTAGGAAGCACACTAATAAATAAGGCTATAGAAAAAGCTAAAAATCTAGGATATACATCTATAGTAGTATTAGGACATCCTAACTACTATTTAAAGTTTGGATTTATAAATGCTAGTGAATTTGATATAAAACCACCATTTGAAGTTCCAGATGATGTTTTTAAAGTTTTAGTATTAGATGAAGAGAAATTTAAAGGTACAAGCGGAGTAGTAGAGTATTCAAGTGTTTTCTTTGAATAGTAGTATCAAATTAATTTAAAATAATAACTAAGAAAATTCAAAGATAATTATAAAAGACGGTGTCATATTTCACGACACCGTCTTTTGACTATTTTTTCTTATTAAATTTATTATTTGTAGATTTTTTATGTTCATACTTATCTACTTTTTTATTTTTACTTACTTTTTCTTCTTTTTTAGCTTCATTTTCTTTAGATTTTTTTCTAGCTTCTTTTTTCATCTTATCAAAATCAATTTCTACAAACTTGCCATTTTTTAACTCAACAGCTTTCATATCTATTTTAAAATCTCTTCTATAATCTCTTATAGTAGATAAATTTTGATTAGTTATTATAGATATTGCAGTTCCTTTTCTATTTCCTCTAGCACTTCTACCACATCTATGTATATATTCATTTTTACTAGGTGGGAAGTCTAAGTTAAATACATGACTAACCTCGACTATATCTAATCCTCTAGCAGAAAGATCAGAAGATACTAAAATACGAACTTTACCACTTCTAAAAGCACTAAGTGCATTTTTTCTATCTTCTTTAGTCATTTTACCAGATATACAAACAGCTTTATAGCTATGGTAATTAAGTTTTTCAGTTATAACCTCTATACTATCTTCATCATTGACAAACACGATAGCTCTACTTGGATTAGCAGAAGCTAGGGATTTTCTAAGTAATGTAAATTTTTCTCTTCTATCTCCATATAAATACATATGATTTATATTAGGATTTATTATTAATGTATCTTTAGTTTTAATCATTTTCATATCTTTCATTAAGTAATCACACATACTTATAGTATTTTCATTTAAACTAGCTGAAAATCCTAAAAGTTGTCTATCTCTTAATGTAGTCTTTATTATATTTTCAACAACTTCTTCATTTTTACCACTAAGTAAACTATCAACTTCATCAAGTATTATAGTTTTTATAGTATGTGCTTTAAGTTTTTTTTGCTTAATTAAGTCTAAAACTCTACCACAAGTACCAACTACTATATGAGGTTTTATAGTTTTTATATTTTTTATTTGCTTTTGAATATTTACTTCACCTATTATAGAAAAAGCAGTAACATTCATATTAGAATTCTTTGACAAAATTTTAGCTTGTTCAGTTATTTGCATAACTAATTCGTGAGTAGGTGCAAGTATTAACACTTGTGTTTCTCTTTTCGTAGTGTCTATTTTTTCAAACATAGGAAGTAAGTAAGCTAAAGTTTTTCCACTACCCGTTTGAGCGCTTACTAATAAGTCTTTATTATCTAATATATCTTTTATAGTTAAAGATTGAACTTCTGTTGGAGAAGTTATATTTTGTTCTTTAAGTCCTTTTATTAGGTTTTCATTTAAGTCTAATTTTTCAAATGTGTTCATTTTTAACTCCTTTACATATCTTGTAAATTACATTATACACGTATTATATATATTTTTATACAGTATGAGGTAAATTATTTAAGCTTAGGAATAAATTTAGGTAATATAATATTCAAAATTAGTATAGACTGTGGTCTTACACCATAGTTTATAATTATTTTGAGGTGATAAATATGAAACTTTTAACAGGTCAAGTTAGTAAAATTTTTAATATAAGCAAAGATACTTTAAGATATTATGACAAGATGGGACTCTTAAAGCCAGATATAAATAAGTCAAATGGATATAGATATTACTCACAAGAACATATTGATCAGTTAAATTTAATCCTAGCTACTAAGGACCTAGATATATCTTTAGCTGATATAAAAGAAACTATAGAAAGTGAAGAACTGTATAAATATAAAGAATTAGTAAATAAGCAAGAAAAACTAATAGAAGAAAAGATAGAGTCCTTAAAAAGAAAACAAAAACAATTAAAAAAATGGAACGAAATATTAGATATTGTAATAAATTTTGAAAATGAATATGACTTTAATAATATTAAAGTATACAGAGATACATACAGTTTTTATTTAATAAATTTAGATAAAATATTAGAAAAAGACTTTAATAAAGAGTATATAAGGTGCATAGATGAAGTATTAGAATGTATGAATGAAGAATGTTACTACACTATGTACAATTTGAATAATGGCAAAGGTATAGAAGAAGATGAAAGTAATATTCTTATAAAAGAAGATGAGAAAAATATTAGTATAATAAAAAAGTATATGGATAAGAACTTAAATTTAATACATAGAGAAATTAGTGGAGATTTTATTTGTGTAAAATTTTATGGGAATTCTGATGAACTAAATGATTATTTACTAAGGCTTAGTAAACACTTTAACAAAAAAGAAAATAATGAGGTATTTATAAAGTGTGGCTTTTATATACCTAAAAAGAATAACGATGAAAAATATTTTGTAGAAATTTTATTAAAAGTCTAAATCATAGTTGATTATATAGTAGAACCACACATTAGAATAAATTCATCAATAGATCTTAGGAGGTATATATTTTGAATCTAATTAAAAATAAAGTATTTTTAACAATACTTATAACAGATATAATACAGCAAATGGCTATATGGATAAGAAATATAGCTATAATGTTTTTTATAATGGATATAACAAATAGTGATCCATTAGCAATATCATCACTTAATTTTATAGAGTTTTTACCAATGTTTTTACTTACTTTTATAGGAGGAATAATAGCTGATAAGTATAATCCTAAAAAACTAATGATATGTGGAGATTTATTTAGTTTTATATCATTTATAATACTAGGCTTAGCGATATCTAAAGGATATATAATAGCTATATTTTTAGCAGTATTAGTTTCTGCTAGTGTTACACAATTTTCATATCCTGCATCACAAAAATATTTTAAGGAATATATAGATGAAGAATATATAGAAAATGCAGTTGGAATAAATCAACTTTTAAGCTCTGGATTTTTTGTTATAGGACCATTTATAGGATCTTACTTTTACTTTAATTTTGGAATAGGTAAAACATTAATAATATTATCAGGATTGTTTTTAGTATCCATTTTATTATTATTAACATTACCTAATAAGAGTTTTGAAAAAATAGAGAGTAGCGGTATACGTGAAGATATTAAGTTAACTTTTAAATATTTAAATGAAAAAGAGATACTAAAGTTGTTATCTAAAATATTTTTAACAGTAGCCTTTGCTATGGGAATAGCTAATAACCTAGATATATTCTTAGTAACGGAGAGGTTAGGCCTTAGCAAAGAGTTTTATCAGTTCTTTTCAGGGATAGCAGGAGTGGGAGTAATAGTTGGGGGTGGACTATATTTAGTCATATCTAAATATATGAATATGAAAATATTATATAGTCTTATAGGAGTGTTTGCTATAACAGTATTTTTTGAAGGATATTCAATAAACCCAGTATTTACTATGAGCCTTCAATTTATAGATAATATACTTGGTGGAATACTTAGTGGATATGTAATGGCGCTTATAACTAAAGTCACAGACCAAGAATATTTAGGTAAAATAAATGGATTAACATCAACACTTATGACATTAGGTATAATGGGAGGGACTCTTATATCAGGAATTATTATGAAATATTCATCTATAGTAGTTGCCTTTTTAGTAGCAAGTATATCATTTTTAATAAGTTTTATAATACTTTATAAAGGGGTTAACAAAGGATTATTAAAATAATAGGTTAGTGTTTAAAAGTAAATTAGAGTTATACATATAAAAATGAGCTATTTTAAATAGCTCATTTTTTAGTTAAATTAAAAATATTTTTCAGAATATAATTTTAAATCAAATATAGTTTTAACTATTTTAAGCTATATCCGTTAGTAGTTTTTTCTATAACACCATCTTTAAGCATTTTTCCAATAAGTATTTTAGATATATGAGAAGGATCTTTTATAACTAACTTGTCTTTAGAGTAAAATAAAGATGCTTTTAGATTTAAAATTTCATTTTCAATATCTTTTTTAGATAAAGTATTTTTAGTTTTAAAAGCTTTCATAACAGCTTTGTAAGATTTATTATAAAGTAAGTCTAGTAAATCATTAGGTTTATTTCTTTCTTTTATAATTCCCCAAGTATAAATAATTATTGTTGCAATTGCAAATAATAATATGTATATAATAATATCCATTATCTACCATCCTTTTTTAAAGAAATAAATTTATTATCTTTAAGTATAGTAAAATATGTAATCAATCTTTCATATAATGGCTCACAGTCTTTTCCAAATGAAGCTTTAACATATTTAGATATATCGTATATAGAACTTTCACCATCTATATTTTTCCATACACAGCTTCCTAGTTTGTCTAACTTTATGGAACTACTTTTTGGGACTTTAAATAAATTTTGAGCAATCTTATCAAATAATCCTTTTCTCGTGATTTCTAATGTAACTATCCCAAAGTTATCCTCAGACCAAGTTATTTTTGAGTTTTTGATAGGAATAAAGTCTAAGTAATTTTTATCATTTTTTTTCATAATACCACTCCTACAAATTTAGAATAAGCAACTTATTTATAATTAAAGAAATAAGTAGGAGAAAATTTCTCCTACTTAAGTATATGTTTATAGATTTTTTATATTCTATGATGTTTTACTCCTTTTATCTTTATAGGAGATAGTAAACTTAAATAGTGTAATTATTAGTATGATAAATGCTATAATAGAACCTATTTGACCTAAATTAACAGAAGTAGAAAGGTTTATAGTATCAGCAAGTGTTGATTCTCCAACATTTATTATTGCAAATATAGCAAGTAATACCCCAATTAGACCTTCACCTGCTATTAGACCTGAAGTATATAATATACCTCTATCAATTTGTTCTTTTCTATCATCTTCAGATACTTTCTTTCTCTTTTCAAAGAATAATCTAATAATACCACCAACCATTACGCCAGCACTTAAATGTATTGGAAGATATAGTCCAACTGCAAATGGTAGTACAGGTATTCCTATTATTTCAACAGCAACAGCTATTCCTGCACCAGCAAATATTAAAGTCCAAGGAAGATTTCCCTCCATAACACCTTCAACAACTAGTTTCATAAGAGTAGCTTGTGGTGCTGGTATTTCTTTTGAACCAAATCCCCAAGCTGCATTTAGTAAGTATAATACTGCACCTATAGTTATAGCAGAAATTAATACACCTATAAGCTCTCCATATTGTTGTTTCTTAGGAGTTGCACCAACAATATAACCTGTTTTTAAGTCCTGAGAAGCATCTCCAGCAATTGCAGCTATAATACATATTACAGAACCTATAGCTATAGCACCCATCATACCATCTTGGCCAACAAGTCCTGTTGATTTTAATACTATAGTACTTATTAAAAGTGTAGCAATAGCCATACCAGAAACTGGGTTATTACTACTTCCAACTATACCAACAAGTCTTGAAGATACTGTTGCAAAGAAGAAACCAAATACAGCAACTAAAAGTGCTCCAACTAAATTAACTGGAATAGAAGGAACTAGCCATATGGCTATAACTACTAATAAAGATCCAAATAAAACAACCTTCATAGACATATCTTGATCAGTTCTAAGTGAACTTTCAGATTTATCTAAATTAGAATAATCCTTCATAGCTTTTCTAAATGTATCTATTATAAGAGGCAGTGATTTTATTAAACTAATAATACCTCCACAAGCAACAGCTCCTGCACCAATATATCTTATGTAATTATCCCATATATCCCAAAATCCTAGTTCAGTTATAGGAACTGTAGCAGGATAAAGTGTCATATTGGCACCAAATAATGATATTAGTGGAATTAATGCTATCCAACCAACTATAGCACCAGCAAACATATATCCAGATATCTTAAATCCACATATATATCCAACTCCAAGTAATGCAGGTAATACGTCTATACCAAAGGCTCCATTATGATACCCAGGTATTTCCCATTCAATTTCTGTTGGGAATAGTTTTAAACCATCACCTATAAATTTGTATAAACCAGCTATACCAAGACCAGCAAATACTATAGATGCTTTAGATCCACCTTCTTCTCCAGCAAGTAAAACTTCTGCACAAGCAGTACCTTCTGGATAAGGTAATACACCATGTTCTTTTACAATAAGTGCTTTTCTTAGAGGTATCATAAATAATACTCCAAGTATACCACCACATAAAGCTATGATTGCAATTTTAATTAAGCTTGGACTTCCAAGTCCCCAATCTTTCATCCATATAAACATAGCAGGTAATGTAAATATAGCACCAGCGGCCAAAGATTCTCCAGCTGAACCTATTGTTTGCACTATATTATTTTCTAGTATAGAATCTCTTTTCAATATAACCCTTAAAACTCCCATTGATATAACAGCAGCAGGGATTGATGCACTAACTGTCATACCAACTCTAAGACCTAGATAAGCATTTGCAGCACCAAATATTACAGCTAATAAGCCCCCAAGAACTATTGATGTAACAGTAAACTCAGGAACTATTTTATTAGCAGGAATAAATGGCTTAAAATTGTTTTGATTATCCATAAATATTCCCCCTTTTGAGCCATACATTAATAACTCATTTTAATATTAATTTTTTATAATTCATATAAATTTATAAATATGTTATGCAATACTTTTATCATAAGTAAGGTTGGGATTAGGAAAAGATATCTATAGTAGAGTATATACATTTAGAAAATTTATATGAATAAAATTAAAACTATATAGATTAAATTTAAGTAGTTAAAACCTAAAGAAATTTTACAATTTGATGATTCCTAAATTTTTCCACATGTTATTTTATAAGAATTCTAATTAAAATTATTGACAAGGTATTAATGCTAAAATATAATAATGATTATCAATATGAAATGAAAAGGAGAATTAATATGCGATTAGTTTATTCATTAATTTTTATAGTGGCTTTAGCGCTAATTTTTACATCTAGCATAAGAAAACATTCGAGGTTATTTTATTTAATAGCTTCAATAATAGCCACATCAACAGTAATTTATGAAATATTTAGATTAACCTCAGATATAAAATTACAAGGATTTATAGGTGAATTTGAAAAAGCATCTATGAAGGGGAATTTTTCAATAGCATTTTTTATATTAGTAATGTTTGCAGGAGCACTTAACCCAAGGTGGAAAATAACGAAAAAATTGTTAGGAATAAGAGCAGAGGCTGCGATTTTAGGATCTATACTAATATTTCCTCATTGTATAATGTATTTAGTACGTTTTATAGTGAAATTACTTAATTATAAGCCTATAACTACACTTTATATTATATATTTAATTGTTGGTTTAATAGCATTTATAATAATGATTCCATTGTTTATAACGTCTCTCAAAAAAGTAAGAGTTAAAATGCAGTATTTAGAGTGGAAAAAGTTACAAAGATGGGCTTATCCATTTTATGTATTAGTTTATGTACATATAGTACTTTCAATTTTAAATGATGATAAAGTTGATATATTAAAATTAAGTATATATAGTATATTATTTATTGGATACTTTGTATTGAAATTGATAAAGGCCTTAAAAAATAATAAAATTTTATTAAAAAAATAGATACTTTTCAAATAAAATTAAAGTAATAATAGATGTTAAGTATTTTTTATAAGTTATTATTAGATAGATTATTAAAAAGTTCAAAAAAATATGTATTATAATACTTTCTAGTATGTTTACTAGGAAGTATTTTTAGTTTTAAAAAAGTTAATAGGGGTATATGATTTATACATAGGTAGATTTTATGTTAAATTATAAGGATTAGAAATTTTAGGAGGTACAGATGATAAAATTAATTGCATCTGATATGGATGGAACCTTATTAAATTCAAAGAAAAAGATAAACAACGAATTTTATACGATATTAAAACAATTAAAAGAAGATAATATAATATTTACAGCGATAAGTGGAAGAGATATATTTTCTCTAAAGAAAGTATTTAAAGATATAGATGAAGATATTGTATTTGCAGCAAACAATGGAAACTATATAGAATATAAAGGTAAAGTTATTTTTGAGAACTATATACAAAAAGATAAGTTAAAAAATATAGCAATAGTTGTAAGAAAATTTTTTAAGCACAATACACTTTATTGTGGAAAAGATATTATATACAGCGAAAGTAAAGTTGCTAAGTTCATAGGGATTCTATGGGGGCTTAATATAAAATATACTAAAGATATTATGAAAATAAAGGATAATATTATAAAAGTTACGGTTTTTGGAAAACCAAGTGATATTAATAAAAATCGCGAGAAACTTAAAATTTTAAATAATGAGTTTATGGTAACTATATCTGGGAGATTTTCTATTGATATATGTAGATATGGTGGAAATAAGAAAAATGGAATAGAAATAATTAAAAATAAATTTAATATAAAATATGATGAAACTATGGTATTTGGCGATAATATGAATGATTTAGAAATGATGGCATCTGCATATTATAGTTTTGCAATGGAGAATGCTAAAGATAAAGTGAAGTCTAATGCAAGATTCATAGCTAAATCTAATGATGACAACGGAGTAGTTGAAGCCATAAAAGAAGTGGCTTTAGTTAATGAAAAGGCTAAATTGTAAATAAAAAAGGTGTTATCTCAGCAAATAATAGAGATAACACCTTTTATTATGATATGTAATATTTATTTACTAAGGAGCTTTTGTTTTTTAAGCATAAGTTTAAATCTAATATCAAAAAAGCTTATTACAGCTATACTAGATAATATGGATATACAAGAAGATATCAATATAGCTCTTTTTGAAATATCAATTAAAATCATATTATTTATAAATGCAACTTCAGATACAAAGATAGACATTGTAAAACCAACACCTGCAATTAATGATACCAAAAATACAGACAACCAACTTATACTAGAAGGCTTTTCAGAAATTCTAAAAGTACAACCAATAAAACTAAAAAGCACTATTCCTAAAGGTTTCCCTAAACAAAGTCCTAAAATTATACCATAGACTAAAGAATTCGTATCAGAAGTACCTATACTGGAAGTAATAGAAATACCTGTATTAGCAAATGCGAAAAGTGGTATTATAAATAAACTATTAAAAGGAACTAAAATCCTTTGAAGTCGTTCTAAGGTATTGTATCCATTATTATTACGTGAAGGAATTGTGAGAGCTAATAATATCCCACTTATTGTACAGTGAACTCCACTTAAATAAATGAAATACCACAAAAACAAACCAGATACAAGGTAATAATATATGCTGTAAATATTAAATACTTTATTTGCTATAATAAGCAAAAGTACAATTGAAAGTGCTATAGATAAATAGATTAAATTTATATCCAATGAGTAAACTACACCTATAGCTAGTATAGAAATCAAATCATCCACGACTGCTAGGGAAAGTAAAAATACTTTAAGTGATGGATTAAGTTTTTTAGAAAATAGTAAAAATATACCTACTGCAAAGGCTATGTCTGTAGATATAGGTATACAAAATCCACTTAAAAAAGCAGTGTTTTTATTTAAATATATAAATATAGCTGCGGGAACAATAACACCGCCGATAGAAGCTATAACTGGAAAAGATGCCTTTTTAAAAGAGGATAAATTTCCATAAAGTATTTCGTGTTTTATCTCAAGACCTGCTACTAGAAAAAAAATAGCCATTAAAAAATCATTTACAAACATATGAAATGAAAAATTATTTACTATACAAATATCTTTAAATATAAACTCATAAATACTTCTTAAAGGAGTATTGTACATAAAAAGAGCACACATAGTAGCTAAAATTAAAAGTAAACTTGTTAGTACTTCTAATTTTAAAGACTTTTTATAGGTTCTTAATAATCTCAATATATCACCAACTAACTTTAAATTTTTAAACAAGCATATAATAAATCTATGAATAGTGATACATAAATATGAGTCTATAATATTATTAAGTTATCAATATTATCATGAATAATATAAACCTAAAATATAAAAAATTAAATTTTATTTATGTTGAATTATACAACTATTTATTGTAAAATTAAATTTGTCAGTTAGTCATGGATAAGTCAAAAAGACTAGACAAAAGACTAGACAGAAAACTATAATAAACCGTATAAATATTAAAAATACTAGATAGTTTAAAGTTATCTAGGACTTGTTCGAGAAGTTCTTTTTTTTATTTTTTGAATAAAGTGGGTAAGCAGAGGTATTGAAATTACTATACTTACCATTTTATACCAATTACATTTTTACTGACAGTAAACTGACAAAGAGTATTAAACTGACAGTAGACTGACATTATAAAAGTACTTTTTCTATATTTTCAGATGCAGTTTTATCCATTTCTTTAAGAACATGAGAGTAAGTATTCATAGTCATTTTTATATCTGTATGACCTAATCTTTCAGATACAGTTTTCATATCGGTACCAGCTAAAATTAGTAAAGTAGCATGAGAGTGTCTTAATGAATGTGGTCTAATATATCTTACATTTATTCTTTCTAAAAACTTTTTATAAGATGTTAGAAAAGATTCGCTATTTAAATATCTATATTTAGTGTTTATACACACCACATCAAATTCATTATTTAATAAACCTTGTAACTTAAGAATATTTTGCCTTCTTTTTTCCTTTTTTAATAAAGATATAACCTTATCTGGAACAGATATAACTCTAGTACTATTTTTAGTTTTAGTATTTCTAAGATGGTATTTCTTATCTACATAAACTAAATTATTCTTTATATGCAAAGTACTATTCTCAAAATCAACATCTTCCCATAATAGACCTGCAATCTCTCCAAATCTCATACCAGCTAGTAAGAATAAATTCAAAGGAAGTTCTAGTAAAGAGTGATCCTTAACTTCTTCAAGTATTTTCCTAGCTTCATCAATAGAGTAAACATCCTTATTACTATTATCAAACCTTTTAGGATGTATGATAAAATCAGGTATATTTTCGCTAATTTCACGAAGTCTATAACATTCATGAAGAGTTGCATCTGTTTTATTAATTATTTCTTTTATTGTACTAACCTTTAAATCATTTGAATACATATGATTTATAAATTTTTGATATATACTAGCATTTACATCTAATAGCTTTGTGTTTTTAAAAAATGGTTCAACATACTTATTAATTGCTAACTTAGCCCTTTTCAAAGTAGTAGGCGAGTAGTCATTAGACTTATCAGTATAGTACTGTAAACATCTATCTACAAATGTTATTTCAGATGGAGCAGAGATTTTATTATTATTAATAGCAGATTGTAAATCTATTAGATGCTTTTGAGCATCTTTTTTATTTTTATACATAGCTATACTTTTTTGCTTAGTTTTTCCTTCTTCATTTATATATTCCATATACACATTATAGTTATTTCCCCTTTTTCTTATAAATGTTGATTTAATCGACATGGTGACCTCCTATATCTTCATATATATATAAGTTTGGTAAGTTAGTTAGTATTAAATATCTATTTTTATCTAACTCTAGCATTTGTTTTTTTAGTGCTAGATATTTAATCCTTTTAATAAAAAACTCTACACTCACTTCAAAGTAGTCAGCTAGATCAGTAAGTGTAGTTATATTTTTATTTATTGCTTTAATTAATTCTTTTTCACATATTAAGTATTCATAAGCCCATCCATTAGCTTTATTTTCTATTTTATTTTGATTTAACTTGCATCTGTAATTATAACTATTATCTATATTATTTCCTATAGTAGAGAAGTAATGCCCCAACTCATGTGCTAATATTTCTAAATGTAGTTTGTTATTCTGCTTTAATGAATGGTCTAAAAATATCATATGTGGCAGATTATCTTTTTCTATATTTACTCCTAATAGATTTAAATGTTTTAAGTCGAAGAAATGTATATTAACATCATTCCTTTGAGCTAAGTCATATAACCTTTCTAATTTATTCATAGTTCCCCCTAAAATTGATAAAAATGAAATGAATGTTCGATAGATACTTTAAATAAAAGAGCAGTTAATCTGCTCAACATATTATTTGTCTTTATTTTTATACATCATTTCAACCATTTTAATATAATCATTTATTTTTTCAATAGCTTCATCTGGTAAATCTTCATTAATATTTACTTTATGTGCTGCTATTGTTTTTATTCCCTTATCTAACTTCGGTTTTTCTTTATTTAAGTTTCTTTCATCTGTTCTTCCAAGGAGATAATCTACTGATACATCCAATACATCAGAAATATGTTTTGCAACTTCTAAATTAGGGCTTCTTTTTCCTGTTTCATACCCATTATAAGTATTTGAAGGAATATCTAGTTTTTGAGCCATTTCCTTTTGCATTAATCCTAATTTTTCTCGTTCTTGACGCAACCTATTGGCAAATATTAATTTATCTTCAATAAATGTCATGTTATTCACCTCCTATATGCCTATATAATATACTAAAATACTCATAATGAGTATTAAATTCGCAAATTTAGATTTTTTTTCGTAAAACGTATTGACAATTCGCAAAATGGGAATTATACTAATGATATAGAAAGTCGCAAAACGAGAATAGAGGTGAGTACATGAAGAAAAATATATTAAAATCAGAGAGAGTAAAAAATGAACTTACTCAAAAACAAGTAGCTGAAAAACTTGGACTTTCAATAGGAGCTTACTGCGATAAAGAAAATGGCAAAAGAAAATTCACAGTAAGAGAAGCTCTTTTGTTAGAAGATATATTCAATTTTAATATAAGAGAAATTTTTTTGACTAAATAATTCGCATTATGTGAATAAAATTAAACTACTGATTTATATTTTACAAATAGAAGGTTTATATACTTAAACAAAGGAGGTAAAAAATGACAAGTTTAGCAGTAGCTCAAACAGAGATAGAAGTAACTGGAGTTCAAAAATTCTTAGGGAAAGAAATACCAGTTATAGAAGGTGGTTTTGGAAAGGGAGAAAAAGTTGTACTAGCGAAGACGATAGCTGAAATACACGGAGTAGAACTTGGTGAAATAAACAGATTAATAAATGACAATTCAGATGAATTTGAAGAAGGAATAGATATTTTAAACTTAATGGATGAAGAGTTTAAAATGGGTGCTACCCATTTAGGATTTATAAATAGCAATAGACAAAAATATTGCTATTTACTTTCAGAGCAAGGTTACATAGCATTAGTTGGATTAATGAGAACTGATAAAGCAAAAGAACTTAGAAAGAAATTTAGAAGAGAGTACTTTGCAATGAGAAAAGCAATTAAAGAAGAATCAAGCTTAGGTCAATTATCACCGCAATTACAATTGCTAATAAATATGGAGCTAGAGCAAAAAAAGTTAAGACAACAAATAAATGAAGTTAATCATAATGCTTTAGCAGCTAAAGCAGAAATTAAAGAAATTAGGCAAGTTGTTAGCTTAGATACAACTAACTGGAGAAGTGAAACAAGAACATTAATAGCCAAGATAGCAAGAAAACAAGGTGATTTGAAATACATAAGAGATTTTACTAATGAAAGCTATGAACTTCTAAATAAAAGATTTGGTGTAAATCTAGATGTTAGGCTTACTAACAAACGTAGAAGAATGGCTGAAGAAGGTGTATCTAAGAGTAAAAGAGATAACCTTAACAACTTAGATGTAATAGCAGAAGACAAAAAACTTATAGAAGGTTATGTAGCTATTGTAAAAGATATGGCTATAAAATATGGCATATAAATGAAGGAGGACATTATGGCAACAGAAATGCAGAGGTTAATAGTTAGAAATATAGATAGAAATTCGCTGTTAGAAGCTATATCAGAAAGAGATGATGTAGTAGAAGTTATGAAATTATTTAGAGATACATCTGATTTTGCACCAAGAGAATATATGACTGTAAAACAGTTTAAAGAATATATAAAAGCATCGGAGAGTTATGTAAGATCATTAGTAAAATATGCAATAAAAAATAACTCATTCGTAATTACATATGTTGGTAGAGAATGTAGAATAGATAGATTGTCATATGAAAAGTGGGTAAGAAATGGTGGCCGTATGTAAGTGAAAAGTATAAGGAGGGTTAATAGGATGAAGGTTGTTGATATAAAAAATTTATCTTTAGAAATAGCTAATAAGTTTTATAAAGAAAATGGACTAGCATTTATAGTTAAAGATGGTAAAATTAAGGGTTTTACAAGATAAAAAGAAAAGAGTTGCGCCAACAACTCAATTCAAAAACTAAAAACTAAAATTTATTCAATATAAGGAGGATAACACAACATGAATGATGTTGCAATATTATCTCAAGATAAAAAAACTAGGAAATATTTGGAATCTAAAGTAATAGCAGATACAAAGTATATGCCAAAAGAAGAATGGCTTAAACATAGACAAGCAGGCATCGGTGGAAGTGATGCAAGTTGTATAGCAGGATTAAATCCTTGGAAATCATCTATACAGTTATATATGGATAAGAAACAAGATAATCCACAAGAAATTAAAAGCTTAAGAATGGAATTAGGTAATAGATTAGAGGGATTAGTAGCGGAATTATTTACAGAAGAAACAGGGTTAAAAGTTAGAAATGTAAATGGAATACTTAAAAATGAAAAATATCCATTTGCATTAGCAAATATAGATAGAGCAATAGTTGGAGAAAAAGCATTTCTAGAATGTAAGACAACAAATAGTTATGCATTAAAAGAATGGGAAGAAGGGGTACCTGCTTATTATGAAATACAGTGTTTACACTATATGGCTATAACAGGAGCAACACATTGCTATATAGCAGCATTAATAGGTAATAGTGATTTTATATGGCACAAAATAGAAAGAGATGAAGAAACAATAGATTATCTTATGCAAATTGAAAAAGACTTCTGGGAGAATAACATCTTAAAAGATGAAGTACCATTACCAGATGGAAGTGATGCTTATTCAGAATACCTGAAAGAAAAATATAAAAAATCAAACGGACAAGAAATAGAATTACATTTATTAGAAGATGGACCAGGAAAGCTTTTAAGATATGACGAGATAGTATCGGATATAAAGGCATTGGAAAGTGAAAAGAAACTCATAGAACAGGAAATACAGTTTTATATGGAAGAATTTGAAGTAGCCAAGGTAGGGGAGAGAAAAATAACTTGGAAAACTTCAACTAGAAATACGATAGATAGTAAAAGATTGAAAAAAGAAATGCCCGAAATTGTAGAACAATTTATGAAAACTAGTTCAAGTAGAACTTTTAGGATAGGTAAATAAATAAAAAAAGGATGGTAAATAAAATGGCAGATTTAAAAAATAAATTACAAGCTAAAGCAACAGGAACAACAACAGTAAAAAAAGTTAGCCCTAACAAAGCTATGGAGCAATTAATGACACAAATGGCAGGACAAATAAAGAAAGCTTTGCCAGAGCATATGTCTAGTGAAAGATTCCAAAGAGTAGCACTAACTGCATTCGGTAGTAACCCTAAATTTTTAAATTGTGATCCGATGAGTTTCTTAGCTGCAATGATGGATTCAGCTCAATTAGGATTAGAGCCTAATACGCCATTAGGACAAGCTTATATAATACCATATGGCAATAAAGTGCAGTTCCAAGTTGGATATAAGGGTTTACTAGAATTAGCTTTAAGAAGTGGCAAGATAAAGACCTTATATGCGCATGAAGTCAGAGCAAATGATAAGTTTGAGGTTAAATATGGATTACATCAAGATTTAATACATGAGCCAGCTTTAAAAGGTGAAAGAGGAGATGTAATAGGATACTATGCAGTTTATCATCTTGATACTGGAGGACATAGCTTTGTATTCATGACTAAAGAAGAAGTATTAACTCACGCTAGAAATAAAAGTAAAACTTTTAATAATGGCCCTTGGCAATCGGATTTTGATGCAATGGCTAAGAAAACAGTTATAAAGCAGCTTTTAAAATATGCTCCACTTTCTATAGAGATGCAAAGAGCTGTAAGCAGCGATGAAACTGTGAAATCTAAAATAGATGAAGATATGAGTTTGGTAAATGATGAATCAGATAGCTTAGAAGTTGATTATGAAGTTAAGGAAGACGTTCAAGAAGGACAAGGAACATTTGAAGAGGTTAAGTAATGGAATTTATAAAGGAAGTGGTGGTATTTTACACACTACCACTTCTAGCAACACTAATAATAGTTAGGAGCAAAAGATAATGCAATTAATTTATACAGTATTGATTATAGATATAGTGGTTCTATGGTTAGTATATCAAATATATATAAGGTACTTAAGATAAGTAGGTGAGAAAGTGAATGCAGTATTATTTGATGAATTTCCGATACTAGTAGATAGGGTATTAGCTGAAAAAATAGGACTTAATGAAGCTATAGTTATTCAACAGCTACATTATTGGATAATGCAGAATAAAAGACAAAAAAAGAATTTTTATGATGGAATATATTGGACATTTAATAGTTTTAATAAATGGCAAAGTGATACTTTTTACTTTTGGAGTGTTAGAACTTTAACTAGAATTTTTAAAAAGTTAGAAGATGAAGGGATATTGTTGGTTGGAAATTATAATAAAAAAGGCTACGACAGGACTAAATGGTACTCTATAAATTACAAAATATTAAATTCAAAGTGTTGCAATAACTCATTAGGACAACTTGACACAATGGATAATGACAACTTGACATCATCATTAGGACAACTTGACATAATGGATAATGACAATTTGACACAACCTATACCAGATACTACACAAAGACTAAATACAGAGACTACTTATATTAGTACTACGCAGTCAAGTGCTGTAGTAGATACAAATAAGGAATTTATAGAAAGTAAAACCCATTTAAAACTAACTAATAATATGAAAAAGATAGCACAGTCTTGGGACAAAGAAAGGCTATCTAAGGCAATAGAGTTATTTAACTTAAAAGAAGGAAAATACTTTTCTTTGTTAGAGAAAATTTACAAAGATGATGGTAATTTCCTTAATACTAATAGTATTAACTCTAAAAATGTGAATTATACAAATCAAAGCAATAAGTTTGCTAACTTCAATCAAAATTATTTAGATGGATTTGAAAGTGGAGAAGCTTTTGACGAATTTGTAGAGAAGAAATTTAGAAAACAATAACATGGTGGGAATGTTTATGGATCATAAAACACTACAAGAATATTTAGAAGAACAAAGGGAGTTGTATAAAAACTATACAGCTCCTAAAGATAGAGAGCTTATAGCAATATTTGCAGATAAAATCAAAAGAGAAATAGAAAAAGGGGAAAACAAATGAATACTAAGGAATATGTTAATCAACTAGTAAATGAAAATATAAACATCGTAGGATTTGTATTAAACAAATGGTATAAAAATTTTGAAACTAAATATCCAGAGCTAGTAGATGATTTGTATCAGGAGGGGTGTATCGGGTTATTTAGAGCTGCAAGAATATATGATGAAAACAAAGGTAGATTTTCAACAATAGCAGTATCTTTTATCAGATGGGCAATGAATAGCTTTATCGAAAGATATGTTAAAAAGCATTATGAAAATAATAATTGCAGCATTGACGTTGAGGTTTATAACAACGGAAATGCGGATGCTATAAAGCTAATAGATATAATACCTTCTTATGATAAAGAAAGGGATCATAGAATAGAAATTCTTGAAACTAGAGCTAGGTATTCAAATTTAAAAAACATTGAAATTGTACTTAATATGACTAAACTAGGATACTCTCAAAGGGAAATTGGTAAGCATCTGAATATAAGTCAAGTAGAAGTATCGAGAAAATTGAAGAAATTAAGACAAGAATGTGAAATAAGAAGTGAATTTATCAATAAAATTTATGGCTATAAGGTTGGGTAATGCTCTATGGAATTATCAAGAATAAATGAGCTATTAAAATTATCTAAAAAGCTATGGAAAGAAGATGGATATGACATATTAACAGCTATAAAAATAGCTGAGGAAGAATTAACAAAAGATAACACTAAGGGAGATTGATAATATGATTATAGATTTAAGTTATGTAAAAAAGGAACAGGAAAAGTTCTTAGAGCATTTGTCAAATGTTAAAGGATATAACTATCAAAAAGATAGCTTTTGTGTCCCATATTGGATTATATTAGCTCTACAAAGTGAATTAGGAGAAATATTACAAGCAAGTTCAATTCACAAGTGGTGGAGCGATGAAAAAGTAAATAAAGGTCATTTAATAGAAGAGTGTGCAGATTTCTTAGCCCATCTAGGAAATGTTTCAAATATATTAAATGTAGATATGATATTTGAAAATTTAGAAATACAAACAACAGCTCCAGATACTACTTTTAACAAGTTAGCATATAGAATAACAACTCTAAGTGGAAGTAAGAATCAAGCTAGAAATCAACTTATTAACTACCTAGTACCTTTATTTTTAGAATTATTATATAGTTTAGGATTTAATATAGAGCAATTAGAGTGTGCATATGAACACAAAATGAAAAAGAACTATGAAAGGTTCTAATAGGTGAAGCTTATGGAATTATTAAGGGAAGCTGTAGAAGAACTTTTTATACAGTTTGGAAGAAATGAAGTTACAGTTGCTGCTAGTCAAATTTTAGATAGATATATTTCGGAGGAACAAAGGAGGAGATTAGAGTGTTTAAACAAGCAATAAAAGATAGTGCGTTGCAACCTATAGCACCGGATATAAATCTAGACTTTTGGAAATATCAAAATCAAAAAGAATTTAACAGGATAATAGAGGAAGATAAAAAGACAACTATACAGTCTATATTTGAGTTACCTAAGTTTGAAGCTCATGTAAGAAGACATGAGATCATATGGAGAAAACATAGAAAAGATTTTAATACATTTGAGATAGAGTATCTGGAAAAAACTTATTTAGAAAAATAATATTAGGGGGAAATAACAAATGATAATAACTAAGAAAAAACATGAAGGAATAGTAGCTAAGTTAGAAAGAGATTTAGATGCAAAAGAAGATAAAATAATTACACTTGAAAGTGATGCAGCAGCAGATGCAATAGTTATAAGCGGTCTAAGAAATAGATGTGAAGAATTAGTAAATAAAAATGCATTAGCAGAGAATAGAATAGGTGTGTTAAAAAAAGAAATCAAGAGAGTTTGAGAATATCATAATAGATAAAAATAAAGAAACTATTGAGTTAAGGAAAAGAATAAAAGAACTTGAAAATTCATTAAATGAGCAAGTAACTAAAAATGAAGAGCTTAATGAAGATTACATAAAAATAGCTACTGCTAATCTTAAGTTGATAAAGAAAAATGAACTAATTACAGAGCTTAAAAGACAATTTAAAGAGCAAATAGATATCGCTTGTAAATACTCATTTGTAGATAGATACAACGGAATAACTATAGAAAAGCATGACTTAAAGAAGCTAGCAGCAACAGATATAGTAAAATACTATACATTACTTGGATTAATGGATTAGTAGCAATAGCTAAGATGCTGAATGAAGCATATAAAGAAGGGGATAGCAAGTAGTTATTAAAGTATTATGATATTTATGTATATAAAAATGGGTTATGGAATAACAACATTGTGTTATACAAAGAAAGTAAAAAGTGCATGACAATTATTCCTGAAAGTTACGATAAGTGATTTATAGATGATAATAATCAAATATGCATAGCTCCAGAGGAGAACTGAACAATAATTCAGATTATAGAAAAAGCGAGAAATTTTTAACTCGCTTTACCTATAATTGTTCTCAAAACAGATGAAGAGTTATAACCTAGTGAGAAAGAAGTAGTAGCATTTATTAATGCATCAGTATCTTTGTCATTTATAAATTTTTTTACATTTATGATAGATATTTTATAATAATCTAATATAATCTGCATGGATAAAATAACATCATTGTCTTTTTCACCAAGCTTTGAAGTTTTGATAGTTAGATTATTAATTAATGTTTCTATAAATTTAATATCTTTAGAAATTTGATCTTTATCAAGATTTTCTATATAAACAGATTTAACTAAGATGGACATATAATTGTCTATAACTTCTAGTGATTTTATATATTCATTGTCAATGGGGGGTGGAGATATAGTTTTAATAGCATAAGAATTATTGATACTACTTGCAAAGATAATTAAAATTATCGAGAATATAACGCTTAATTTTTTTAAATTCATCGATTCACCTCCTTTAGTAAATAGTATCTGCAAAAGATAAATAAATTATAGATACGAAATATAAAAAATAGAATACCGTTTGTAATTAGTTACAGCACTAGCCATATATTGATAATAAGGATGTATTTGTGAAGTGGGTTAGATAATTAAAACAATAATTTTACATGAAAAGTTATTATTATCAGTGCAGTACCACAATTAAATTGATAATGATAACTATATGATAAGAGGTTGTTATGAAAAATCTAAGATGTAAATATAGAATCGGAAGATCCAAAAGACATGTAGAAATATCATCAAGCAAAGATAAGATAACATATACCTATGAAACTACTGTAGTAACTGAATGTGGAGAGTTTAAAGAAAAAGAATGGGAAAAAGAAGTTGAAAAACAAGCTAAAGATTTACTAGAGCTAGATATATTAGAACTATTAAAAGACTATAGCTTAAAAGAGTTAGCCTGGATAAATACAGATGAAGAAGCTTATAAATATGCATTAGAATTGTATGCATCTAGGATATGGGAAAATAAGCAATGGGTAGGCTATAAAGAATTTAATAATTCATTGAATAAAAATCAGATTATAGAACAAATAAGTTTAATATAGGAGAATGAGCATGAGCAAATATAAATCAAAGAAAGTTACTATAGATGGAATTACATTCGATTCAAAGGATGAAAGTTTATATTATTTATATCTTAAAGATCTTAAAGAAAGAGGTAAGATAAGAGATTTTGGATTACAGGAGAAATTTATATTACAAGATAGTTTTATAAAAGATGGGAAGAAGTATAGAGAAATAACATATACACCAGATTTTGCGATATTCCATAACAACGGAACTGTAGAGTATATAGATGTAAAATCTTTGGGAACTGCAACACAGCAGGGTGAGCTAAGAAGAAAGATGTGGGACTTTCGCTACAGAGATAAAAGATTAACTTGGATATGTAGAAATCTAAAACATGCAACTATTGATGGTCAATGGATAGTGTATGAAGATTTAAAGAAGATATACAGACAGAATAAGAAAGCTAAGGCTATATAACTTTATAAGGGGGTCGATATATTATGAAGAATGAAAATTTAGAAAAGAGTTGTTTTAAGTTTACTGAAAAACTTTTATATAATTATAAAGAGATGGAAAGTCATATAGAGAATTTAGAAGGGCTAAAGAAAGAAATAAAAGCTGAGGATACTATAGCTACAAGAGCAATAACATATGATGATATAAAAGTATCTCCTACATATAAAATAACAAATGCAGTAAGAGATGGGGTAATAGATCCAGTTAAAGTAGTTCAAGAAATAGACATAAATATATATCATGAAAAGAGCTTAAAGAGAAAATTAGACAAAGCTATCAATAACCTTAATCCTATAAGAAAACAAATAATAGAAAAGCGATATGGGGAAGAGATGGGATGGACTGAAATGGCACTAGAATTATATCACGATGAAAAAACATTAAGAAAATATAAAAATCAAGCTGTAAAAAGTATAGCAGTAGAGTTATTTGGGAGTAAAGTATTTAAAGAGGAAGAACCAAACTTATTTGATATGTTAGCTATATGATTTCCCTTTTTTATACCGACATTAATATTAAATATATGAGAAAATAGTATTGTGGTAAAATAATAAATCCTCACATATTCCCTAAACATACCAGGTGGACATCCCCACCACCTGGCAATATGCAAGTAGTAGTATATCAGGTGCAACTCCTGGAACTTGCTAAATACGGACTTAAAGAAAAAAGAGAAATGAGATAAAAGGGGTAGGGTAATGCTCCTCTATCTAATTAAAGAAGGACTAGATTAATTTCTAGTCTTTTTTGTGTCTAAAAGGGTGGGATTAATGGCTAAGGTTTGGAGAGATGCGAATGAAGTAATTAAGATGGTGCATGAATTACCTAGCAATAAATTGAGAGAAATAGACAAAGAAATGGTAAGCATACCTAAATTTAATAAATGTAAGAAAAAAGAAGGAAAAACCTCGAATTAAGTAGAAATATTGCTTATATTGAATTATAAAAATATTTTGGAGGTATGGTTTTTGAAGCAAAAAGAATTAGATTTATTTTATAGCGAAATTAGGGAAATTAGAGATATAGAAATAATAAAAAAAGAAGTTTTAAGAAGATATAAAGGATCTTCTAACCTAGAAATAGTAGATGAGGTTAGTAGATTAAAAATAAAAAGCTTAAAATTTGAACATGAAGGTGTACTATATGCAATTCCAGCAAAGAATTCAGATAAATTACTAAATGATATAAGAAAAAATAATATAAATACATTAGGTTATAAAATGTTAAAAAAGTCCAATGTACCTTTGATTCCATATAGATCAAGGAGTCATATATTTAACATTATTAATGATAAAAATTATTTACATGAATATAAAAAAATGTACACAATGGAATATATGTTAGGTCAATATTACACTGTATATAAAGATATAAAAGAATTTAATAAATTTAATGAATTAATCTTAGAAGCGATAGAATGTTTTATTTTGGGAAAATATGCAGCTTCAATAACATTGATGATAAGTATAATTGAGGGAATATCTAGAAAATACTGCGATAATGAAGGGGTAAGTTATAATAAAAAAGGTTCTCAAAGCTCGTTTAAAGCTCTTATAAAATCAAGACGAGATTTTTATATAGAGAATATACTACTATATGATTTTAACAGTAATAGAAATTATATGATTCCAACAGAATTTAAGTTCTATAAAGATACGAATAGAATAAATAAGTTATTACTATATAATAATGAGATGTTAGATTTATTAGATAGTTTCTATAAATTTGGAGTAGAGTATTTTTATAAAAGTGACTCTGATAATGATTTAAATAGACATTCTATACTTCATGGTATAAATATAAAATATTGTACTGAGCTAAATTTTTATAGGATTTTTTCATGTTTAGAATGCTTAAGTTTAGCTATAACACTAGAGCCATTAGGTAATATTTATGGAGTAGAGTCAAAATTTCATGAAGACTTTTATCATAAATTAGATAATTTATATTGCTTAGATCTTACAAAAAATATTATTAAAAATAAAAGCAATAAAAATATTAATAAATTTTAGAACTCAATAAGGTTCTTTTTTATTTTACAAAACAAACAAATGAGGTGGTGATATGGAAAGTGTAAAAGAAAATATAAAAAAAGAGGAAAACCTCGAATTAAGTAGAATTATATACTTGAAAGAGAGGGGGATTATATTTATGGAAAGGCCTAATTTAGAGCAACTTAATGAAAAACTATTAGGAAGAGATTATTTTGCCGATATCGATCCTAATAATAAATGTTGGAAACTTGATGTATTCTATAAAAGAATGTACGATATATACTACATATTCGCTCAAGCTAATATATATCTTTCAAGAGCTGCAGATCGTAATCTAAATATAGAAGATTGGAGTCTTGATGATGATAGCATTAAAAACACTGTTAGAATTTACGAAAGGGGAAATTATTTAAAGAGTTGTATATTAGCATTTAATTCTATAGAAGATTATATAAATCAAATACTTCCCTTTACATTAAATTTAACTTTGATTAAAAGAGGGAAACATGGTATTAGCTATATTAACTGCGCTGAAATAAAAAGTAATGATGAGTATATTGAAAAGAGTGGACAGATTAATTCTAAACTAGTGAGACATGCGATAAATGATTCAAATTTATTAGAATGTATCAATAATTATAAAAAAGATTTAAAGGAAATACGTGATTATGCAAATAAAATAAAACATAAACATGATATTAGATTTAAAGAATTTCCAAATCCAGAGTATATAGGCTATACTAAGAGAAAACCAGGAACAAACATAATAACTGATTCTTCTGAATGGACAATGATTCAAAGTGAAGGTATTGAAGATATAATAGATAAGTGTTATGCAGTTCACCCTAAAATAAAAAATTATGTTGAAAAAATTTACAATCATATTTCAGAAAAGTATGGTTTAGAAAAAATATAAAAAATTAAAGAACTATAGCAATAGTTTTTTATATAAAAAAATAGGAGGTGGCGTTGTGAAGCTGACACCAAAACAAAAGGCGTTTGCAGACTTTTATATAGAGTTAGGCAACGCCACAGAATCTGCTATCAAAGCAGGATATAGTAAAAAAACAGCTAAAGAGGTAGGATATGAAAACCTCACAAAACCTCATATTAAAAATTACGTAGAAGAAAGAATGAAACAAATAGAAAGTGATAGAATAGCTAAGGCCGAAGAAGTCTTAGCTTTTTTAAGTGCCTCTTTAAGAGGTGAAGTATTAGAGGAGGTTGTATCAACTGAAAGTATAGAAGGTATGGTTAAACCAGTAATACTTAAAAAGCAACTAAGTGCTAAAGATAGAATTAAAGCTGCAGAGTTATTAGGTAAAAGATATGCTTTATTTACTGAAAAAGTAGACCTAGAGGGTAATGTTGGAGTTACTATAATTGACGATATAGGAACGTTAGAAGATGCATAAGAAAATATCAGAGATTATAAATAAAAATTTCTATGAGTTTTGGAGGGTAATTAACTCTAATAAATATTTATTTCATGTTTTAAAAGGTGGAAGAGCTTCTGCTAAGTCTACTCATATAGCAATATGGTTAGTATTAGCGCTTATGAAATACCCTGTAACATGCTTGTGTATACGTAAAGTAGGTAATACATTAGCTGAATCAGTCTTTGAACAACTAAAAGAAGCTATAGAAATATTAAACGTAAGTCATGTATGGAAGGTTCAGAAATCTCCATTACAACTTGTATATATACCAAGAGGTAATAAATTTATATTTAGGGGAGCAGATGATCCAGCTAAGATAAAATCAATTAAGATGTCAAAATTCCCTATAGCTTTTGTATGGTTTGAAGAATTAGCAGAGTTTAAGACAGAAGATGAAGTGTCAACGATAGTTAATTCGGTGTTAAGAGCAGAGCTTCCTCCAGGATTGAGTTATAAGGTTATATATAGTTATAACCCACCTAAGAGAAAGCAATCTTGGGTAAATAAAAAGTTTGAAACACAATTTATACCTGATAATACATATGTATGTCATAGTACTTACTTAGATAATCCTCATATATCTAAAGCTTTTATAGAAGAAGCTAATGAGGTCAAAAAGAAAAATGAATTTAAGTATAGATGGGAATACTTAGGTGAACCAATAGGTTCTGGAGTAGTTCCTTTTTCTAATTTAGTATTTAGAACAATAACAGATGAAGAAGTAGCTTCTTTTGATAACATAAAGCAAGGTAATGACTTTGGTTATGCAACAGACCCTATGGCATTTGTAAGGATTCATTATGATAAAAAGAAAAGAATTATATATTTCTTAGATGAAATATATGGAGTTAAGATGTCTATAAGAGAATTAGCGGATAAGATTAAAATTAAAGGCTATAATGATACTCATGTTACTTGTGATAATGCTGAACCACGTAGTATTGCAGAACTTAGAGAACATGGGATAAAAGCATTGAAAGCTAAAAAGGGGCCTGGCTCTATTGAATTTGGAGAAAACTGGCTTGATGATTTAGAAGCTATCGTCATAGATAATAAAAGAACTCCTAATGTAGCTAAAGAGTTTGAGAATATAGATTATCAAACTGATAAAGATGGAAATATTAGACCTAAATTAGAGGATAAAGATAACCATACTATAGATGCTACTAGATATGCTCTAGAAATGGATATGAAAACACATGGAAGAGAAAGAACTTATAACAGTAGATAGGAGGTGTAAATGTGAATAATATAATAAATGCTGAACTTGGTGGACTATATGGTAGTGAAGTCATAAAAGAAATGAATGAAATAATCAAACTTTATGAAGTATATGATGGTCCAGGACAAAATTGGATAATTGATGAACAAGACTATATTCCAACTAAAAAGAAAACTAATTATATTAAGAAGTTAATCAAAGAAGAAGCTAGGTTTCTATTTGGTAAATCACCTACCTTTACTGTTCAAGTTGAAGAAGATAGTTTGCAAGATCAAGCAGAAGAAATTAATAAATACATCAAAAACCTTCTTAAGACAAATCTATTCGAAGATAAACTTATAAAAGGTGCTAGGGATTGCTTTATAGGAAAAAGAATAGCTATAAAACTTCATGCAGATACAATAACTAAAACTATAAGAGTTATGTTTGTACCTAGTTTAGAGTTTGTATATGAGCCTTTTGATGATAGAGCAGATGAACTTAAAAAGATAATATTTTTCCATCAACTTAATGCAGCTAAGTTAAAACAAGAACAAAGAATATGGAAACAAAAGTATGAGATGGTTGAGTACAAGGATAAGCAAGGTAAAATAGTATCATCAAAATGTATATTGAATGAAGGTATCTATGATGGTTATGGAAATGTAGTTGATATACTAGCAGAAGATGTTGATTTAAAACTATCTGGGATACCTGCATATGTAATATTAAATGATGGACTTAGTGGTGATCTAAAAGGTGAAAGCGATGTTGAAGAAATACTTGATAATGGTATGGCTTACAATAAACTAGCTAGTGAAGATATAGATACACTTAGAAAAGGTATGAATAGAACGATATATGGCATAGACGTAGATAGTGAAGCTAGTAAACATTTTAAATTAAAACCTGGAGCTTATTGGGATGTTGCTACAGATCCTACTGCTGCAGAAGGTAAACAAGCTCAAGTAGGTACTGTAGAAACTGACTTTAATTACAATGAACGTATGGAAAATACACTCAATAGAATTAAATCAGATATGCATGAGGTTTTAAACATACCTATGATTAATAACCAGGACCTAAAAGGTATGATGACATCTGGTAAATCAATGAAAGCTTTATACTGGCAACTTATTACTAGGTGCGAGGAAAAAATGAAAGCTTGGGGTCCTGCTCTTGAATGGATGATAAAAGCTATACTTGAAATAGCAGAAGTTTATAAAATAACTACATTACCTAAGCTAGAAAAATTTGATGTAGTTGTAGAAAATCAATATCCATTACAAGAAGATGAAGATAATGAAAAGACATTGGATATGCAGCAAGTTAATTCTCAAGTTATGAGTAGAAAGTCATATATGAAAAAGTGGGCTAATGCTACTGATGAAATAGCTGATGAAGAATTAAAGCAGATACAACTAGAAAAACAATTATTAGAAGATAGTTATAGCCAATTTGAAACTAATTTGGAGGATGAAATAGATGAATAAGTACAGAAAGAAACATGTAGTAATAGAAGCATGTCAGTTTGATGGAACAGACGAAAGTGTAGAATGGTTATTACCTCAATTAAAAAGTGGGGAAATAGGTAGGAGTTGCAATAAGCTTCACATATCAACTTTAGAGGGTGTTATGCAAGCAAATATAGGTGACTACGTAATAAAGGGTGTTAATGGAGAATTTTATCCATGCAAGCCAGATATATTTGAAAAGACTTATGAAAAAGTTAAATAATGGCTAGCAAAGATTATCTTAGATTATGCGAGGAAGCTCAAAGAAAGAAACTTAAATTAGCTAAGAAGCAGGAGCAACAGATAAAGCAAATATACAATGATATGTATAAGAATTTATCTAAGAAACTTAAGAAAGTCAATTCAGGAACATTAACAGAAAGATACTTGCAAGAACTACAAAAGGAACTAGCTAAAGAGATTAAGAGTATTCATAATAAAGTTGAAAAGATTGTTAAAAAGAATATATATACATCAATAAACCTAGCTAATAATGTACAGCTAGATTTTTTTATGCAAATAAATGAACAACATAGCTTGAACATGAAAGATACTTTTTCGAGTATGTTTTCTAAGATACCTAAAGCTGCTATGGATGAAATATTATATGGAACTGCATATAAAGACCGTAAAGGCTTATCTGAAAGGATATGGCAATATACTAAGAAGTTTGATAAAGACATAGATTATATCATTTCAGAAGGTATAGCAAATAAGAAAAGTACTTACGAAATAGCTAAAGACTTAGAAAAGTATGTTAATCCTAATGCAGCTAAAGATTGGGATTGGAAGAGAGTATACCCTAACAGTAGTAAGAAAGTAGATTATAATGCTCAAAGATTAGCTAGAACTGCTGTTAATCATGCTTTCCAACAAGCACAGAAAAGAAGTTGCGAAAAAAATCCTTATGTTGAAGGTATCAGATGGGTAAGTGCTGGTATTCATGGGCGTACTTGTCAATTATGCAAGGATAGAGATGGACAACTATTTAAAATTAAAGATGTACCACTAGATCATCCAAACGGGTTATGTACTACTATTCCAGATATACCTATGTCATTAGAAGAAATAGGAACAGAGCTTAGAGCCTGGATAGATGGAGCAAGTAATTTAAAACTTGATAAATGGTTTGATGAATATGGAGAGGACTTCTTGTAAGTTCTTTTTTATTGCAATGATATTAGAAATAGGAGGTAACTATGGATTTAAAAGAATTATTAGGTGAGGATTTATACTCACAAGTAACAGAAAAACTCGGTGATAAAAAGATAATGGTTGACGATGGTAATCTTATACCTAAGTCTAAGTTTGACCAGGTTAATGATGATAAGAAAGCATATAAAGGCCAAGTCGAGAAACTTAAAACAGACTTAGAAGATGTAAGAAAGAAAGCTGGTGAAGTAGAAGGTCTTAATACTGTAATAACGGAACTTAAGGAGACTTTAGAAAAAAAAGACAAAGAAATAGCAGATAGAGAATTTAATTATAGTTTAGATAGTGCTTTAAAAGATGCTAAATGTAAGAATACAAAGGCTCTGAAAGCTTTACTTGATATGGATAGTATAAAATATCAAGACGGCAAATTGGATGGTTTAGAAAATCAATTAAATAGCTTAAAAGAAAGTGATAGTTACTTATTCGATATAGAAATGCCAGGCAATACTGGTGGAGTTGGAAATTTTGGAAGAAATAACAATAATCCAACTTGTGGAGATAGTCAAAGTTCATTTATGGAAGCTATAAGAAATAACTCATTAAGAAAATAATAAAAAGGATGGTGCTAAATATGGCAGATAGCAATTACTTAAAAGATAATTTAAAAGGTTTTGTACCTACAGAAGTTGCAGCAGGAATAATGGATGAAATAGCTAGAGGTTCATCTGTATTACAATTATCAGATGTTAAACCTATGAAATCTGATACTATGAAGTTTCAAGTGTGGGCAGACAAACCTGGAGCTTATTGGGTAGGTGAAGGTGAAAGAATAAATACTTCTAAAGCTTCTTGGATATTCCCAGAAATGGTAGCTAAAAAGATAGCTGTAATAATACCAGTTACTAGAGAAAAATTAAATGATACTACAATAGATGTATTTGGAGAGTTAAAGCCGCAGATAGCAGAAGCTTTTTATACTACTTTTGATAAGGCTTGCCTATTTGGAACTAATTCGCCTTTTGAAAAGAATATATTTAAGTCAGCTACAGATGCAAACAATATAGTTACGAGAGATACTCAATCATTAGATTTAGATATATCTGATTTAATGGGAGAAATAGAAGAAAAGAATTTAGATGTTAACGGATTTGCTGGACATTATGGATTAAAGAAAGAATTAAGAAGCTTAAGAGACTCTAATGGAAATCAATTAGCAGTTATGGGAATGAAAGAAAATTCTTTATATGAAAATCCTTTAACTTTTGTTAGAAATGGTGCTTTTGATAATACTAAAGCAGAATTAATAGCGGCAGATTGGTCTAAATCTATAGTAGGTATAAGAGAAGGTATAGAGTTTGAAATATTAAAGGAAGCTACTTTACAATCTGTTACTATGGGGGATGGAAAGCCATTATCATTAGCTGAAAATGATATGATAGCTATAAAAGCTACTATGAGAATTGCTTACTTGCCTATAAAAGATGAAGCATTTGCTATCTTGAAGCCTAAAGCTGCTGTTATGGAAGTTGAAGAAAATGAATTAGTTACACCCTAATAATTCTCTAGACATAGATCTAGAGAATTTAAATGTAAAAGAATTAAAGTCTTTAGCTAAAGAAAAAGGCATAGAAGGATATTCTGATATGAAAAAATCAGAATTAATACAAATATTAAAGTAGGTGCTATTATGGGAGAAATTCAAGAACTTAAAATTAGATTGAGGGAGGAGAGTTCTCCCTTTTTTACTGATGAAGACTTAGCTTATTATTTAAAACAAAATAATAATGACTTAGATAAAACTACTTATGAATGTCTATTACTAAAATCCGAAGATGATAGTATAGCATTGCCAGGCGGATTGCAATTAGCGAATAACAGTAAATACTGGCTTAGACTAGCAAAACAATATAAACCTAATGGGAGCAGAGTTCTATGATAGCAAATAAAATAAAGCCTAAAGTTAAGAAGGTAATAGATAAATTTCCAACTTATGTTGATATTTATAGAGATATTAAAAATGAGTTTGGAGAGCCTGGGGGAAAAGACCTTATATGCAGTGTAAAAGGCTTTTACCATGAAGGGAACAATATGATAAGTGCTATTACTACTGACAAAGGAGAAGTCAAAAGAAGTAAGCAAAAGTTCTTAATGGTTATTTATGATGAAGAAACTATTAAGATAGAAGAAAATGATTATTTCTTACTTGATAGTGTTAAGTATAAAATTAAAGATAAAGGAAATCAAAATAGATTAAATATTTACTTTGATATGCTCCTGGAGGAATGTTAATGAGTTTTAAATTTAATGCTAGCGGACTTATGAAAGGTCTAGCTGAAAGAGAAGTTAAAACTAAAGCAGCAGTTGGTCTATATGCAGATACTACAGCTAAGAAAATGGAAGCACATGCAAAGAGTAATTATAAGTGGACACCTAGAAGTGGCCAAGCTCACCAAACTCTTAATGGTACTTGGAAATGGCATGGTAGTGTAGCTAGAGTAGAGTTAAGTCATGGTGCTAGTTATGGTGTATACCTTGAATTTTGTAATGAGAAACGATATGCAATAGTTAAGCCAACTATAGATTTAATAAGTCCTCAAGCTATTAGAGGTTTAGCGAATATATTAAAATAAGGTGATATTATGTTTGCAAAATTGTACACATATTTGAAAGAAAAAGGATTTGATGTATATTCTATTGGTCAACACCAAGGAACATGCTCAAGTCCTTATTTAGTTATAAAAGAAAATGGAGAAAGTGATATAGCTGGAACATCTTACATTAATGATGTAGTTGAAATATTAGTTTACTATCCTATTGGTAGTTATAGCTTAATGGGCAGTTATACAGATAAGCTAAAAAAAGAAATGAGAGGGTTTAAAGCACTACGTCGTGTTTTAGCACCTATGCCAACTATTATTGATGATGCTAAAAAAGCATATATGACTTCTTATACTTATAGAAAAATAAAAATGAAAGAAGGTAGATTAAATGGCTAATGAATTTACGCAATTACCATTAACGGATGTTGTACTAGTACAATTGGTAACTAAAGAACAACCTCCAAAGACTTTATCGTTTCAAACTTCAGATGAAATAAAGACAGAAGAAGTTATCAAAGAAGGTGAAGCAAAAGAACTAATAATAAAAAATCAGTTGATAGCTAAAAAGGAAGTTCCAGATCTAATGTTAGGATATGATTTAACATTTAAAGATAATGTTATGTCACCAGAAGTTATGCAAGTGGCACAAGGTGGAACAATAGAATATGATCCAGAAACAAGAAAGTTCAAAAAGTACGAACCTTCAGCAATAGGTACAAAACCTAATTTAACTGCTTTTGATACTATAGTATATTCTGAAATAGTTGGAGATGATGGAGCAACAGGCGAATATGCTAAATTTACATTCCCTAACTGTAAAGGTGGAAATGTACCTGTAAACCTAAAGGATGGAGAATATTATTCTAATGAATATAAGGTTAAATCTAGACCAGCTATAGGTCAAAAACCATATACCTTAGAAATAGTTGATGTATTACCAAGTGGAGTAAGAGCATTTGGTTATGATTTTTATGAGGAAGTTGAGCCATTAAAAACAGAAAAAAAGAAGTAGATCATAAGGGTAGAGATTAGATTCTCTATCATTTTTATTTTAAGGAGGAATTAATATGCAAGTAACAAGTTTAGAAGAATTAAAACAGATAGCCAAAAAAGCAAACGGTGAAGTTATAGAAATACCTGGATTTGATGATATGTCTGTATTAAATGTAAAGGTAAAAAGAGTATCATTAACTGATTTAGTACAATGTGATGTATTGCCTAATATTCTTTTATTAGAGGTTCAAAAGATACTTGATAAGAAACAAAAAGGTCATGAAATGAAAGGTAAGGAGTATGAAAGGGCTGTTAAAAATTTAGAGCAATTTACAGAAATAGTTTACAAACAAGCTTTAATAGAGCCTAGTGTTGGTGATTTTGAATCAGTTGGTTTAGAGTTAAATAAAGTTCAGAAATCAATGATTGCAGAGTATGCAATAGGAGATACAAGTAGATTAGAACGATTTCGTGCGTTCAGAGAGAGTCTTAAGAATAATAGCACAAGCAAAGAATTATAATAAACTCCCTAGTGAAATTCTAGGAATTACAAATACATATACAGCTTTTTGTTTTAACGAAGCATGCTTGCATATTCAATTAGCTCTAGAAGATAAAGATGCCAAAGTTATATTTGATGAAAAAAGACTTAAAAAAGATGGAACAAGAAGAACTTTCCTAGACATGGCTCTAGAGAAAGGAGGAAATCTATGAATATAAATGCAGGCACTGCAATGGGGTATTTGGACTTAGATATAAAAGGATTTCAAAATGGAATAAAAACAGCTACCCAACAGTTAGATATATTTAATAATAACACTGCTACTAGTGGTCAAAAAATGGAAGCACTAGGTGGAGTTATGAAAAATGCAGGAGCTAATCTTACTAAGTTCGTTTCAGTACCTTTACTTGGAGTAGGAGCTTTATCTATAAAGACTGCTGGAGATTTTCAAGCTGGAATGAGTAAAGTACAAGCTATAAGTGGTGCAACTAGTGAAGATATGAAGAAACTTGAAAATATGGCTAAAGATATGGGGGCTACTACAAAGTTTAGTGCAAGAGATGCAGCAGATGCTTTAAGTTATATGGGTATGGCTTAAAATAACGGGTCAGCTAGTGAGAAATTGCTAGCAAAAAATATTCGGTGAAAATGGGAACTCTAAGTTTGCAATTACTTCGCATTATGTTATTATTTTAAATAACATAAAATGGCGGGGTGGAAAAATGAAAAAGTGTTCTAAATGTGGTGAATATAAAAAATTTGAATTATTTCATAGAGACAAGAACAGTAAAGATGGATATAAAACATGGTGTAAGGATTGTAGAAAAAAAGAAACAAAAGAATACAGAGAAAAACATAGAGAAAAAGTGCTTGAAGCTAAAAGGAAATGGTACAAGAAAACTAAAACAGAAATTGAAATTAGAAATAAAAGAGCACTAGAATTAATAGAAAAAAAATGTACCAGTTGTGAAGAAATAAAAGAGATTAAACAATTTAGACAAAGAGCTAATGGTGGATACTACTCTGTATGTAAACAATGTGAAAATAAAAAGAATAAAGAGTATAGAAAAAACAATCCTGATAAAATAAATGAGTTAAAAGTTATTTCAGAGAATAGAAGAAGGTATCAAAAGAGTAAGCTTGATAAGAGTTTAACCTCTAAAGAATGGAATGAATGTAAAAAGTTCTTTAATAATGAATGTGCTTACTGTGGAAGAAAAATGAATAACTTAACTCAAGACCATTTTATACCTCTTAGTAAAGATGGAGAATACTCTAAGAAAAATATAATTCCTTCTTGTAGGAGTTGTAATTCAAGGAAAAATAATAAAGATTTTTATGAATGGTACAAAGAAGATATTCACTACTCAAAAGAAAGATTAAATAAGATAGAAGAGTACTTTGGAAGCTTGTCATAGCTTCTTTTTTATTGCAAATATGATAATCCATTACCAAGCTATCGAAAGCAAATAAAAGTAGATAGAAGGTCTAGAGACTAGGTGTTGAGTTATTGTAAACAATAATACACCCACGAGCGCCGAACACCCTAACGTAAAGTCGAGGGTGAAGAGATAGTCCGATACTTAGGGGAAACTTTAAGAGTATAGGATAAAGAGCCTATACATAACAAATGGGTTGGAAAACAGAGGATATGATGAACGGTCTTCCAGGCATACTTGATTTAGCAGCTGCAGGAGGAACAGATCTAGCTTTAACATCCGACATCGTAACCGATGGACTTACAGGATTAGGACTTACTGCAAAAGATACAGGTATGTTTGTTGATATAATGGCAGCTACTTGCGCAAACTCAAATACTAGTGTTGAGCTTATGGGAGAAACGTTAAAGTATGTTGGACCAGTTGCAGGAACCTTAGGTATAGAAATGGATGATTTATCTGTAGCTATAGGGCTTATGGGGAATGCTGGAATAAAGGGTGGACAAGCAGGAACAGCATTAAGAGCTGGACTCGCTAACTTAGTAAAACCCACTAAAGAAATGCAAGTTGCTATGAACAAGTATGGGGTAGAACTTGTTAAAAATTCTGATGGCTCAGTAGACCTTATGGGCACTATGGAGAATCTTAGAAGTACACTAGGAGGATTAGATCAAGCGACACAAGCACAAGCATTAGCAACTATATTTGGCAAAGAAGCGATGTCAGGTTGGGCAGCTATTGTAAATGCAAGTGAAGGTGATTTTGATAAACTTACAGAGGCTATAGCAAACTCAGAAGGTAAGGCCAAAGATATGGCAACTACTATGCAAGATAACCTAAAAGGAGCTATAGATAATTTAAAATCTGCTTTTGAAGGTGCTTGTATTGTTATCGGTGAAAGATTAATACCTATATTTCAAGGTGTAGTAGAGTGGTTAACAAATGCTCTTACATGGTTTAATAACTTAGATGAAGGAACTCAAACACTTATTATATCTATTGGTGGATTAGTTGCTGCTATTGGTCCGATGTTAATGATAGGAGGAACTCTCCTTACAATGTTACCAAATATGGTAACTGGATTTGGCATGGCTAAAACGGCCACATTAGCATTGACAGGAGCTATAACTGCTACACCGATAGCAATAGGAGCATTGGTTGCAGCTGCAGTTGGGTTGATAGCTGTTATAGGTGATAATGCAAATGCTCTAAACTTCTTACAAGAGAAATTTGGTGTATTTGGAACTATTTTAGGCGCTATATGTGAGTTTATAGCAGGAGTTGTTCAGTTGACATTTGGAAACATGATTATAATAATAACTACTGCAGCAGAAGCTATAGGAGCTATATTAACAGGTAAGTTTAGCAAAGTAGATGATATAGTCAAAGAAGGATGGGTCAAAGTTGAAAATAATACTGCAAAAGCTATGAGTAATATAGTAGCAGAAACGTCTAGTGCATTAGAAAAAATTAAAAATTCAACTGAACAAGATTTACAGGGAGTAGTTAATACTTTTGATTTAGCTATGCAAGAATTACCTAATCTTACAAGAGATAATGCTAGTCAAATAGCTAAAATATTTACAGAGAACATGCAAAATTTAGATGAACAATCTCTTACAATTTTAAGAGGTACATCTGATAGTATGGCCGTGTTATTCGAAGGAATAACTACAAAGATGGATAATGAGCAAGCTACTAAAAAGTTTACAGCTAACTTAGAAAGTATGGCTACTAGCGGTAAATTTAGCGCAGATACACTTCAACAAGATATAGATAAAGCTTTAAAATTAATAAATGAAAACATGCTAATTGAAGGTGAAGCATTTAAACAAACTGCTACAAATGTATTTAATCAATTTAAAACAATAGGTCAACAAGGCGCTAGTGAAATGGCTGATAACGTAGTAGCTGAATTACAAGGTATGGACCAGGAAACTTTTACACAATTAACTAGCATGGGTTCAACATGGAGTGGTATATTTAACGGTATAAGTTTAGATGGATCTATGAATACACAACAAATGAAAAATGCTATATTAAATAATCTTAATAGTATGGGTATTGATGGAGCTACACTTATAAATCAACTTAGAACAGAAAGTACAAATCATATGAATAATATGTCTAATGAAGCTGATAAAGCTACTAAAGATATGAGTTCTAAAGTTGATGCTAATACTAAAAGCGCAAAAGATAAAGCTTCAAAAAATACAAAAGATCTAGCTACTGATGTAGATAAGAACACAAAGGATGCAAAAGATAAGGCCAATACCAATACTAAAGGAATAGCAACTGATACGGATACAAATACGAAAAAAGCTGCTTCTAGTGCCAATAAGAATACTGCAGAAGGTGCTAAATCTGTAGAACAAAATATGTCTAAAATGTCAAAAGATGCTAAGACTAATACTTCTAAGATTGCAACTGATACAGATGCTGATTTTAAAAAAGCTAATAGAAGTATTCAACAAGAAGCTACTAATATGTATAACGGTGCAAAACAGTCATTTACTAAGCTTGCAGAAGTAGCAAAACAGTCTGGAACTGATATGTATAATGGTGTTAGAGTTTCTGCTGAAAAGATGTCTAGCAGTGCAAAAACAAGTGCTAGCAATATGTATAGGGGGGTTACGACTAGTACTAGATTAATGGCCAATAATGCAATATCTGATTGGAATAGAATTAGAAATGCTTATTCAGTGCCTATAACAGGGAAAATAAATATAACAAAGACTACAACAGAGGTTAAAGTACAAAAAGAAGCTCCTGCTTCACTAGGTAAAGGCATACTTAATAAAGAGGTTTACAAAAGAGCCATATTAGCAGATGAAAATTTAAATACAGCTTTTTATAGTGGGCAAGTAGCAAATGAAACTACTGTAAGTTCAATAAAGAAAGAAATAATATTGAAACTTAAGGATGATAGTAAGCCTAGAGAAAAAGAAACTAGAAATGAAGAAAAGAAAATAATTATAAATAATACGTACAATAGTCCTAAACCGACAAGTATAAAAGATTTAAAACGTCAAGATGAAATACAAATGAGACGTTTGGCGATGCAATTAGGATTTTAAGGAGGTGCTAACTTGATTAATAAAATAGTATATGAAAATGAAAGAGGTATATCTATTGAATTAAATCGTGATGGCCCTCTTTTTTTATTTTCCGCAAAAGGTTTTGATGGACTAGAAGCAGATGTAGTAAGCTCTAAAAGTGCTTATCAAGATGGAGTAAGTATATCTAAGACTATATTGAAAAGTAGAGTATTAACTCTTAATTGTTATCTAGAAGTTGATAATGAACAACAAAGAGATATATTAAAAAGAAAATTATATAATGCATTTAATCCTAAATTAAAAGGATATATGAAAATATATACAGATGCTAATAAACTAAGAGGAGCAAGTAATTTAAGAGTTATACAAGCTCCTATATTTGATGATGACTATGAATCTTTGAATGAACTTGTAGGTTTTCAAATTCAGTTATCTATGCCATTACCTTACTTCGAGGATATAAATGAAAATAGAGTAGATTTTGGGAATGATATAGGAAACTTCTTTTTTGATTTAGAAATAGAAGAAGAAGGAAAAGAATTATCTATAAAAAATAATTCTATAGTAACTAATATAGCTAATATGGGAGATGCGGAAACTCCTATAAAAGTTGTATTTAAAGCTAAGTCAGAGTTGAAAAATCCTAGTATATACAATGTTTACAATAAAGAATATATTAAGATTAATCGCACAATGCAAGAAGGTGAAGAGATAATAGTAACTACACATAAAGGTAATAAAAGAGTTGAGAGTTATCTAAATGGTATAACTAGCAATATATTTAATGATTTAGACTTAGGGAGTAGTTTTATATGGCTAGATGTAGGTGACAATGTTATAAGGTATGATGCAGAAACTATGATAGAACAGTTAGAAGTATATATATACTACACAAACTACTACTTGGGTGTTTAGCATATGGAGCTATATGTATTAGAATCAGACTTTACAGTGCTAGGAATAATAGATAATTATGATTGTTTAGTGTGGCAACGTAGTTACTATAAACCTGGTACTTTTTCTATGCAAATAATACCTAATTTTCACCAATTCCAACTTCTAAAAAAGGGAAATATACTTCTTAAAAATGATAATACAAAAGAAGCTATGTATATAGATCATAGAGAGTTAAAAGAAAACGAAGAGGGTATAGAAGTATTAGTAGTTAGTGGATATTCTTTAACTCAATGGATAGATAGGAGAATAACTTTATACAAAGAATTAGAAAAAGGAAATGCAGAAACAGTTATAAGAAACTATGTAAACAGGCACTGTATAAATCCATCAGAAGAACATAGGAAATTTAATAACTTAATTCAAGGAATTAATAATAATTTAGGTAAACAAGTAGACTATTCAAGTCACTATAAGCCATTACTTGAAGAATTAGAAGTGATAGCAACTATTAGTGAGTTAGGGTACAAGATAGATTTAGATTTACTTAACAAAAAATATATATTTGATGTTTATGAAGGATTAGATAGAACTATTAATCAACAAGTAAATTCAAAGGCTATATTTAGTACAGAATTTGAAAATGTATCTAATCAAAAATACATAGATAGTGATAATAACTATAGAAATATGGTACTAGTTGCAGGAGCTGGAGAAAATGAAAATAGAAAAACTTTATCTTTAGGATCTTCTAATAGCGGACTTAATAGATATGAGCTATTTGTTGATGCTAGAGATATATCTGATACTAAACAAGAAGATGATAATGAAGTTAGTATACCTTTATCGGAGTATAACAAACTTTTAGAAGCTAGGGGAAAAGAAAAACTTAGTGAATGCACTAGAATAGAAACTTTTGATTGTACATTAGACAATGCTAATAATCTTAAATATAGAGAAGACTTTGATTTAGGGGATAAAGTTAGCATTATAAATAAAAAATGGGGACTAGTATTACATGAAAGAATTGTAGGTATAGAAGAAACTTATGACACAGAGGGATTAAATATAGAAATAAAAATAGGTAATAATATACCAACTTTAATAGATAAAATAAAGCAAAGAATGAGGTGATAGTATGGCAGAAAAATCTAGTTTTTTTACCTCTTTAAATGGTGATAGAAAATATAAGAGCACTGATTTTGCAGAGTACTTTAGCACATTTATAGGCAATGGTGTTTTTCCTAATCCAAGTACTAATTTACAAGTAATAGCTAATGGAGATATGACAGTAACTTTACTACCTGGTCCAGCTTGGATAAATGGATATATGTATTATAATACAGACAATTTAACGCTAAAAGTAGAACATGCAGATAGTGCATTAAAAAGGATTGATAGAGTTGTATTAAGATGTGATTTTATAGAAAGAGAAATAAAGGCTTATATTAAAAAAGGTGTATTCTCTACCAAACCTGTGGCACCTAACTTAGAACGTGGAGTAAATGCTTATGAAATAAGTGTTTCTGATATACTAGTTGAAAATGGAATTGTATCTATACAACAAAGCAAGATAACTGACACAAGGCTAGATACAACTGTTTGTGGAATAGTAACACAGACGGTAGAAACTATTGATACAACAACATTATTTAATAAGCTAGAAACATATATAGATGAAGTGGGTCAAGATGTAAAAGGTTGGATGGATAAGGCTACATCACAGTGGGAATTAGATTTTAATACCTGGTTTAATACTATAAAAGGCATATTAGATGGAGATATAGCAGGAAACTTAGCTAATAGAATACTAGAGTTAGAAAATAAAAAAGTTGATATAGTTGTTACAGAAGATAAAAATATAGTTAGAAAAGATAAGACATTCTATTTTATAGTAACGGATGAACAAAGCACAGGCGGTTCTAATGTAAGTGGAGATATAAAAGTAAGTCCTAATATGGGTATAAAAATAGTTTAATTTAGGAGGGTTATATTATGGGATTAAAAAAAGTTAGAGTACAACTGTTGAATGAAGAAACAGGAGCAGTTATAGAGGAAGTTGATGTTGTTACTTCAGCAGATGCAGTTACATTCGCTGACGGAGAAACATTCCAACAAAAACTAAATGCTGGTAAGTTAACAGGGCCAAAAGGTGCAACAGGAGAAAGAGGTATTCAAGGAGCAACTGGTTCACAAGGTCCAGCAGGTCCACAAGGTCCAAAAGGGGATAAAGGTGATGCAGGTTCTCAAGGATCAAAAGGGAATACAGGTACATCAATGAGATTTAAAGGTGCTTGGAGTTCCTCTGTTGCATATGTTTGTGATTCTAATTATGTAGATATAGTAACAAGTGGTGGGAATACTTATAGATGCAAAACTTCTAATACAAATCAAGCAGTAACGAATACTACTTATTGGGAATTAATATCACAAAGAGGAAGTGACGGAGCAAAAGGTGCAACAGGAGAAAGGGGTCCAGCAGGTGTGCAAGGTACTAAAGGGGATACAGGTTTACAAGGTCCTAAGGGAGACAAAGGAGATAGAGGACCACAAGGCCCAGCAGGACAAGATGGTGCTGGTGTAAGTATTGGTACAAGTTTAGGTTCGGCTACTCAAGGTAAATTATTTTTTAAAATAATAGGATAGGAGGTGCTAATATGTCTATAAAAAAAGTTGAAATACAGGACCACGAGGGTAATGTATATCATCCACATACAGATGCAAAAGTTGTATTCACCAGTGATGGTAAAACAGTTGAAGAAAAACTTGAAAGTTTAAAGCAGAGTGCCAATAACGGGAAAAATATAGTTGCGAACGCTATTGGCTCACCGTTAGAAAATACGGACACATTCGCAACTATGGGAACTAAGATAGATGCACTTACACAAACTTTCCAAAATACACTAACTGAAAAAGGTATAGAAGTACTACCTAATGATAAAATGTCAAGTTTGATAGGTAAGGTTAATTCAATTGAAAAGTGTGATATTGTAAAGACAGAAGATACTAATTTTTTTGTATCTTTGAGGAGTACTTCAAGTAAACATATGTGCAAAACATCTTTTAATACTCTCGGATTGATTAACTTTGGGAAAGCTGATTTAGTTAATATTGGTGGGGGATTCGATGGTGTTAAGCCAAGGTTATTTTCTGTATCAAGTTCTATGACGTCACTATATGAAATAGATATTGATACTTTTGCTATTATAAATACAACAGATATATCCTCTATGAAATTCTGTTGCATCGGAGTAGGGTTTGATGGAGTAAAATCTAGGTATTTTATTGGATATGGTTCATCGAAAAGTGGATTATCTGAAATAGATATTGAAACATTAACTATAATTAAGAATTTTTCTCTAAATGGAATAACATTTATAAAATCAATTAATTTTATAAATGACGAAGATTCAAATAAGTTATATACCTATAATGATAATGGTAGATTTATAGAAGAATATAATGTTGAAACATATTCGTATTTAAAAGGTACTAGAATAAGTAATACAAATACTGCATTTGCTATTGGATCTAGAAATGGTAAGAAAAAAGCATTCGAGGTAGAAGGTAATGTAAATATATATGAAGTTGAACCACAAACTTATACTAAATTAGAGTGGATACCTTTAGGATTTAGAAATATTGATATGATATATATGACAAGCGCTAGTTCATACATAGATGCATTAAAATATAAAAATAATATATATATTAAGTTAGAAGGAGAATAATTATTATGAAATTATATACTAATAAAGAATTAGTTGATGTTTTTGATTTATCTAGTAAAGGATTACTTGATTGTGGGATTTCGAGAAATATAATTCAAGTAACAGTTAAAGGTGTAGTACATACATTTTTAGAAGTTGTTGATAAAGAAATTTTTGATAGTTCTAAGAAATGTGAATTAGAAGAATTAACTTTAGAACAGGCTAATGCTAAAATAACAGAATTGAAAGAAATAGAAAAGAGAGAGCAAGAAGAAGCATATAAACAAACTGATGCTTATAAAATATCCATTTTAGAACAAGGACTTGCAAATGCAGAATATAGCTTAATGATGGGAGGATTGTTATAATGCTAGATTTTAAAAAAATAAAATATTATTACGATAATAAATTATGGACTAAAGAAATGGTTAAAAATGCAGTCAAAGTGAATAAAATAACTGAAGAACAATATAAAGAAATAACAAATGAGGACTACACTGTATAGTTCTTTTTTTATACAGAAATTTAAAGGAGGTATCGTATGGAGCAAATGATAACTGAGTTTGCTGGACTTGGAATAGTTGGATTAATAGGTGGATACTTATTTACAACTTTTATGAAAGAGAGAGCCGAAGAACGTAAAGTAAACATGGAAAATCAAAAAGAAGATAGAGAATTATTTAGAAAGTCAGTCGAAACTTTTACAGAAACTTCAAAAACATATGCAGAAAGTATAACAAGTTTAACTATTAGAGTTGAAAATGTAGAAGATGGTATAACTAGAACAGAATCAAAAGTAGATAAAATATTAGAAAAGGTTGGTGTATAAATATGAAAATATGTATAACAGTAGGACATAGTATATTAAAAAATGGAAATTGTACAAGTGCTGGTGGATATGTACAAGAATACAAATACTGCAAAGAATTAGCACCATTAATAGCTAACTATCTTAAGCAAGAAAAGCATACAGTAGATGTTATTGTATGTCCAGAAAGACAATTTAGTAAAGCATATGAAGAAAAGACATATAAACTTAGCAAAGTTAATAAAAAGGGATATGACTTATTAGTAGAGTTGCATTTAAATGCTTTTAATGGTTCTGCTAAGGGAACAGAAGTGTTGTATTATTCAGATAGAGGTAAGACATATGCTCAAAGAGTTAATGATAAGTTAGATGATATATTTACTGATAGAGGGATAAAAAAGAGAACTGATTTATACATATTAAGAGATACAGATTGTCCTGCAATACTTGTAGAAGCTTTCTTCTGCGATAATAAAGAAGATTATCAAAAGGCAGATGAAGTTCATGAAAAGGACTTGATAGCTAAAAAAATAGCAGAGGGGATATTAAATCGATCTTTAACATCTACTACTCAACCTCAACAACATATTTTTAATAATGGTAGTTATAAAGGTAGAAGAGCTAGAGTTACAGCTAATGTATTAAAAGTTAGATGGGATAGAGGTACAAATCATAAAGTTATAGGAAAACTTAATAAAGGATATATAGTAAAATTAAATTATTGCTTAAATAGTTGGATGTCTATAGACGGTTTTAAAGGTAATAAAGGACTAGGGTATGTTAGTACTGATTATATAGAGTTAATACAATAATGTATGTAATGTCAGTTATGGTAGATTTTTGAGATTATTTGAAATATAATATTATTAAATAATAAATCTTATCAGGGGGCATGCATAATGGATGTAAAGAAAAAATTAAAGGAATATTATGGTGATATGGCTTTATTCTATATTAAGTTTACAAGAAAAAAGCAATGGGCAGAAGATATATTAGATGGAAAACTATTTATGAATAAAATAGACTACTATAGAAACTTGGAATTAAATAGTGGTATTAAAGGGCAAGGTGACATAGATGAATTAAAAGCCACATTAGAATTGGCTAAAGTAGAATTAATAAATGAAGAAGAAAATATAACAATACCTATAGATGCATCAAATTTAAAATTTGAACTCAGTGATGATAAAGATAAACCAGTTTTTTGTTTGACTGGTTTTACTATAGATGATCTTATAATTGATAGTTATGGAGAAAACTCAGTTGACTTAAAATTCCCATATAAAATAGAAGATATTGATGCTTTAAAAAGTGAATTTGGAGAGTACATGGTAATACTAGCACATTCAGAATTTGAATCCAAAATAAAAGATGCAGCGAATAGGGAAAATATAAATGGTCTATTTGGCAAAGTTAAGTATGTTCATAAAAATTCAATGGAGAGATTGAGGGCATATCAAAATAAAAGTGCTGATAGATTTTTCTATAAAGATTTAGAATTTAAGCATCAAAATGAATATAGAGTAGTATTAGATGAAAATATAGAGAACACGAAAATATTTGATATTGGACCTATAGAATTTAATATGGGAGTTAAAAAAATTGATGAACTATTTGATATAAAAATAACTATAAATGATATTAAATAAAATCATATTATTTTAACATAATTAATCAAAGCAAATGCATGTAATTTAAGAATGAATATCAGAGAAGATAGCTTAGTTGAATAGCTGCCTTTTATTTTTTGTAGAAAAATAAATATAGTTAAGAAAATTTAACAAAATATATTATATAATTTTATTGATTGAAAAAATAATTCTGGGGGGATAGAATGTCTTTATTAAAAAACACAAAAGTTAAAGCTTTAATTTTAGGATTAGCTATATCTACACAATTTGTAGGTATATCACATGCAAATGGAGTATGGGGAGTAGATAGAATACAAGGTGACAATATCTATAAAACATCTGCTATGTTATCAGAGTATTTTGGTGAATATGATACAGTTATACTAATTAATGTAGATAATACTACTGCGGATGGATTAAGTGCTGCAGGATTAAGTGGAGCAGTTAATGCACCTATATTCGCAGTAAAAAAAGATAGTATACCTTATGAAGTGTCACGTAAAGTAAATGATGATAATGTAAAAAAGGTATATATTATAGGTGGGGAGAATTCGATAAGTCAAGATGCAATAGATGATTTATATTATGGTCAAGAAATTGTTAGATTATCTGGAGATGATAGAATTAAAACTTCTTATAAAGTAGCTAATGAAGTTTCAAATATAACAAATGTTAATAAAGTATTCTATGCTAATGCTTGGAGAGGAGAGCCTGATACAATGTCAGTGTCTTCTGTAGCAGCAAGAGAAAAAGCACCTATAATTCAGACTGATGGAAAGGATATACCATTTACTGAAAATATACAAAGCTATGTGGTTGGTGGTAGTTCTACAATGTCTGATAATATAGTTAAAAAAACACAAAGTGAGAGGATAGGTGGAGTTGACAGATTTGACACTAATAAATTTATAATACAAAAGTTTTATCCAAATGCAGATTTATTTCATATAACAAAAGCATATGATTTAAAAGATGCTATGATAGCTGCACCTGTGGCTAATAAGTTAAATAAACCAGTCGTGCTAGTACATTATGGTAGTGATAAATCTATATTAAAAGGTGCAAGAAATATAACTGCTATTGGAAATGTTACTCATCAAATAAGAGAAGAAGCTCATGAAGCATCAAGAGGGGCAACATCTAAACCAATACACGCTACTTTCAAACCAGGAACATATCTAATAGGTAGAGATTTAGATCCGGGAGAATACTTAATAACTTCTAATAAGAATGATTTAGGTTATTACGAAGTTAAGAATGGAACATCTTCAAATGCAGATATAATAGATAATGGATTCGCTAGTCCAAATACATATGTAACAGTTGAAAAAGGTCAATACTTAGAAATTCAAAGAGCTACTGCTAAGATAGCAAGATTTAATTCATTACAATCTAATCAAACTAGTGTTAAAGATGGCATGTATATAGTTGGCAAAGATATAAAAGCAGGGGAATATAAAGTTCAAGCTAAAGCAGGAAAATCTGCATACTGGAGTATATCTAAAAATAGTGATGCAAAAGATCGTAATAAATTATTAGCAAATAGCTTATTCGAAGGTACTACATATGTAACTGTAGAAGATGGAGAGTACTTAGAATTAAGAGATATATTACAAGCTACCAAAATTAAATAAAATATAAATAAGATAATTCTATTAATTTAGGATTATCTTATTTTTTATGTTTTAATATTAATTAAAAATTTTCATTGGACAGGCAAGTTTATGCTCCCATCAACATAGAATGGAGTATACTGATAAAGAAAGGAGCATATAAATTGGCAAATACAAGACAGAAAAGTGAACTTAGAGAAGATTTAAGGATAAATGTATCTTTTAAAAGTTTAAATCCAGATGAAGTTGAACTATATGAATGGATAAAAAATAAATCTAAAGGCATAGGACCAAGTGGATTTATAAAGATGCATTTGTTTGAACTAATGAATAAAGAAAAATAAATTAAAAGAGCCCCAGGATGGCAGTCCTTAGAGCTCAAACCTCAGTGAACTATAAAAATTATATAATTCTATAATAAATTTCTATAAATATTATTTAAACCCTTCAAATTAAATCTAAAAATCCACTCTAATAACCATGCCTGTGCTATTCATATCTGCAATTATACTAAAGAAGATAAACACATTAGAAGTTCTTAAGAAGTTTATATTAGAAATTGTTTTAGAATTTAAAAAGAGATTTATTTAATTAACATTTCTACAATAGTTCCTATTGTTCCAAATGCTGTAAACCAAAGAAAATTACCCATATAAATTACCTCCAGATAAATTAATTATAAGAATATTATTTACAAATTTAAGGGGGATTATACCATGTTACTAGGAAAATATAGAGTAAAAACATATAAGTTCAGAGCGTTTAGAAAAGAAGATATTACGTTAGTAGAAAAGATGTTAGATCATATCAAGGAAAATAAAGTTATGCATGTAAAGTTAGTATTTATGGTAGTTTTAATGCTACATATAGATATAAATGTATACGGGAATGAGTTTGCATCTAGCTTAGATAGAGTAGGAAATCAAATAATAGATATGCTATCAAGTTTTGCTAAATGGGGATGTATAGGCATGGGTACTAAGACTATGATAGTAACACTTTTGAACGGTGGAAATATGAAGCAGGCTATGACAGAAGGAATACAGTACTGGATAGGATTTTTGTTCATACAATTTTATCCTCAATTATTCGAAATGTTTAATGGAATTAAATTTTAAAGGAGGGATAGTGTATGTTTAAAAAGTTATTTGAAGCTGTAAATCCTTGGAATTATATTGAAGAATGGTTACTAGAAGTGGGAAGAGACATAGTATTATCTAGTCAGTATATATGTGTTATAACAGGTATGATAGGACTTATATTATATTTGTTTGGATGCAATAAAGGAAAAACAGTAGCATCTATATCGCCTGTAATATATGTAATAATTAGAATTTTAGGCTCTGTACTTTTAGGTATATAGGAGGTTTATATGTTTAAAAGAAACGTAGAAAGCATAAAGCTTAGCAAATTAATAGAAGTGAAGAGAGCGGAATATACAGTAGTTCAATTAATACCCACTAAAAGTAATAAGAACAATTCAACTCATAGTATTGCTAATCTTATTAATAAGATGTATATGAAAACTAGTAAATTAATTAGAGTTGAAAATAAGAAACTTATCATAGAAACACAACTAAAAGCTTCTTATTATATACATGTCACTAAAAAAGAAGTACAATTCTTTTTCATAATACCTAGTATTCATCTAATGAAGTTCAAATCTAAGTTTACGGAGACTTGGAAGAACATAGAGATAAGAGAAGTAGATAAATTACCTATCAATCTAAATGAATGTACTAAGTATCAACTAAGATATAAAATGAATGATGCGTTAAGCCTAAATGTAGATAAGAGAAGCAATGATCTTCTTAATGCAAATATGTCAGTTCTAGAAATTTTAGAAGAAAATGAAAGTGTAGGGATATTATATAATTTTATCCCAACAGCAGAAAAAGAAAGTAATTATTTCAAAATAACATATAAGGAAGCTATCCAAAGATATAGAAAAGGAGAAAATCTAAAAAAGAGTAAAAATATAGTAGATTTAGGCATAATAACACTAAAATTTCTAATTCAATTTTTAGATGACTTTATAGGAGCGATTCTAAGTAATAATAAAACAACTCAACAATTGTTTATATATACAAATAAAGAGCCTTCTCCTAGCACTATTAGAAAAGCTAAAAGTGATATATGTAAAACTCAAGTGGTTATTTTAAGCAAATCTAAGGAAAAAGAGCGAGAAAAACAACTAGCTATATCTACATGTAACACTTTTAAGTCTATAACAGATGATAATGAACTAGTTGGTAATGAAATAAAGCAAAATCTAAATGAATATACAACACAGTTAAATAATGTGAAAGTATTAAATACTACAGAAGAAGAGTTAGGAAATTGCATTGCATTACCAGGTCGAGAAATAATAGATACTTATAAAGTTATAGAACATATAGAAACAAAAGAAAATCCAGTACCAGAAGAATTAAAAGATGGTGTTGTTAATTTAGGTGTAGTTAAATATAAAGATAATAAAGATTGTGCATACTTAAGCAATGAAGAAAATCTACAATCATTACCTTTAGCAATAATGGGAGGTTCTCGAAGTGGTAAGTCTACTTTTAGTATAAATATGTGTAAAAATATAATTGATGCAGAAGAAGGTCTTATAGTAATAGATTTTATTAAGAATACAGAACTTTCAGAAGATATAAAAAGTATTACACCTAAAAATAGGCTTATAGAAATTGACTTATCTAATCCAAAACATGTCCAATCACTTGCATATAATGAGTTAAAAATAAAAGAAGGTATGAATAAAGATGTAATACTTAAAATAGCTAGAAGGCAGGCAAATTTCATATTACAATTAGTAAATATTATGAATGGTGATGATAAACAGTTAGCTCCTAAGATGCGAAAATATTTAGGTGCAGCTGCAAGGATAGCATTTTGCAATACTAATACAAGTTTTAAAGACATATTGAGAATATTACAAAATCACATTTATAGACATGATTACATTAATAACCTAACAGAAGAATTAAAAGTGGATTTAGAGGATAGTATACTGGCATTAAATGAGTTAGATGAATATAGTAAAGTAACAAAAGATAGCCCTATATCAAAAGTATGTGGCACTAAAGATAATAAGATAGAAGGTATAATAGATAGAATTGATTTATTAAGAGAAAACCTAGTACTAGATAGTATGCTATCAAAGGATCCTAAAGACAATATAAATTTTATTGAAGCTATGGAAGAAGGTAAGGTAGTTTTGATAAGAATGAGAGATACGGATTTTGATGATGATATTTCTATAGATATACTTACGACTTTCTTTATCCAAAAGATTTGGATAGCTACTAAAGAGAGAGGTACTATGCATGACTTACCAAGACGTTGTACAGTTTTAATAGATGAAATATTCCAATCACCTACAAGTCAAAAGATATTAACTAAGACTTTTGTTCAAAGTGCTAAATTTGGATTGAAATATGTATTAACATTACATTATATGGACCAACTCACTAAAGACGCTCAAGCAGCACTTAAAAATTCTAATGCATCGTATATGTTAATTAGTGGAGTAGATAAGAAAGCATATGAAGCTCTAGAAGAGGAATTTAATGTACATGGATATTCATTGGATGATCTATTAAACCTTAAACAGTACCATAGTTTAAATTTAATTAAGTCTAAAGATAGTTATAAGTCCTTTATAACTCACTTACCTCCAAAGTTAAAAGTTAAAGATGAAGAACAAAATATTGCATAAAAATAGGAGAGCAGACACTCTCCTATTAATTTTGAGATATGTTTATAATAGGTTAGACTCTGGCTAAGGTGCTAAGGCTAACATAACCGCTTCACTCATATTCCGTCAAGCTCACTACGTTTCACTTGCTACATATTCGCTACGCATGTTATAGCATATGCAAATAGCATCGTAAAAGTTGCATGTCCTTATATAAAAAATAATTTTCATATTTAAACTAAATAAGATATTGTATAATATACAAAATTCATGTTAAAATAAAAACTGTTAGTAAGTTGTGGATAAATAATTGAAACTGACAACGAACTGACAGTTTTGCAAATATAAAATCTTATAAGTATTGAAAATACTAGATAGTTTAAAGTTATCTAGGACTTGTTCGAGAACTCCAAGTATAAAAAACTAGGGATTTATATAGTGGCAGTATATAGACGTATCCTAGATACGCTTTTTTAATGCACTAAATAAAAGCGTATAGTTCTCCATTAAATGTTTATGGAGGAGATTAAAATGAAAAAAAGAAAAGTAATAATTGATTGTGATCCAGGAATTGACGATTCATTAGCAATACTTCTAGCATTAAATTCACCAGAATTAGAAGTATTAGGGATTACCGTATGTAGTGGAAATGTACCTGCAAACTTAGGAGCAAAAAATGCTCTAAAAGCACTTCAAATGTGTTCTTCGCTAGATGTACCTGTATATATAGGAGAAGAGCTACCTTTAAAAAAAGAACTTATAACAGCACAAGATACTCATGGAGAAGATGGTATAGGAGAAAATTTTTATGAAGAAGTTGATGCTAAAATTTTACATGGTGGAGTAGACTTTATAATAGATACTTTAAATAGAAATAAAGACGTATCTATTATAGCATTAGGTCCGCTTACCAATATAGCTAAAGCATTAATTAAAGATAAGAAAGCCTTCGATAACTTAGATGAGTTTGTTTCCATGGGAGGAACTTACAAAAGTCATGGGAACTGTTCACCAGTAGCAGAATTTAATTATTGGGTAGATCCACATGCTGCTGAATATGTTTATAAAAACTTACCTAAAAAAATTCATATGATAGGACTTGATGTAACTAGAAAAATAGTATTAACACCAAATATTATTGAATTTATAAACAAACTAGATAAAGATGTATCTAAATATATAACAGAAATAACTAGATTTTATATAGATTTTCATTGGAATCAAGAAGGCATAATAGGTTGTGTAATAAATGATCCATTAGCAGTCGCATATTTTATAGACAGAAATCTATGCAACGGATTTGATTCTTACGTTGAAATAGTAGAAGAAGGAAAAGCCATAGGTCAAACTATAGTAGATGCATATGATTTTTATAAAAAGAAACATAATGCACATATACTGACAGAAGTAGATGCAAAAGCTTTTATGAAGATGTTTATAAAAAATATATTTAAGGATAAAGGTAATATTATAGACTCTATAAAAGGAGTGATATAATATGGAAAAGAAATTAAACGTTAGAAACTTAACTTTAATAAGCTTTGGAATAGCTTTAAATGTAGTAGGAGCATTTATAGCCTATTCTTTAAGACTTCCTATATATATGGACTCTATAGGAACAATATTTATAGCCTGTTTACTTGGACCTAAATATGCCGTAATAACAGGTCTATGTGGAAGCTTAGTAAGTGGAATGACTTTTGATATATATTCAATATACTTTGCTCCTGTTCAAATAAGTACAGGGTATTTAGCTGGTTTGATGTATAAAAAAGGATTCTTAAAAGGTATAAAAACTCCTCTTGGAGTGTTTATATTCACATTACCAACATCTATAATAAGTGCCATGATAAGTGCATTTTTATTTGGAGGTATAACATCATCGGGTTCATCATATATTGTTCAAGTACTAAGTGTAATTGGAGTTCCAGATGTATTAAGTGTATTTATAACACAAATATTTACAGATTATGCTGATAAATTTGTGGCAGTACTATTAATAGGGGGTTGTGTTAATGCACTTCCTAGAAATGTAAAATCACAAATATTATTAAATAGATAAAATTCATAATAACTAATTTTTATAAATTTAAATTAAACATAGATTGGAATATATCAAATTAGGTATTATATTATGTATAATACCTAATTTATTATAAAGGAGAAAAAATGGACAGATATAGTGAAATAACTAATAAAAACCAAAGAGAAATAGTACTACTTAAAAGTTTTCCATGCGTATGGGGAAAATGTAGTTTCTGTGATTATATATTAGATAACTCAAAATCAGAAGAGGAAATAAATAAATTAAATTTTAAAGTACTTGAAAATATAACAGGAAAATACAAAGTTTTAGAAGTTATAAACTCAGGAAGTTGTTTTGAACTTCCGAAAGCTACACTTGATAAAATAAAAGATATAATAAAAGACAAAAATATTGAAAAACTATTTTTAGAAAGTCATTGGTCATATAAAAATAAAATACAAGATATGAGAGAATATTTTGAAATACCTATAACTTTTAAAATAGGTGTAGAAAGTTTTGATTATGACTTTAGAAATAATTTTCTAAATAAAAATGCTAAATTTAAAAGTGTAGAAGAACTTAAAACTTATTTTGATTCTCCATGCATGATGGTAGGTATAAAAGGTCAGACAAAAGAAATGATAGATAAAGATATGGATATAGTTTTAAATAATTTTGATCATGCTACTATAAATGTTTTTGTAAATAATACATCAGATATTAAAAGAGATGATGAGATAGTTAATTGGTTTGTAGATAAATATAAAGACTTACTAGATAAAAATCCTAATATAGAAGTATTATATAATAATACTGATTTTGGAGTAGGAGAATAAAAAGCTAGCTTAAATTTTTAAGCTAGCTTTTTAAATGTAGATTTGTCTTATAATTTTTATGATGAGTAACACTCTGAAGAATTTATACTATTAACTTTTTTATGATAGTCAATAAATAACGGTATAGATGCTGCAAGCCAAGCCATAGGACCTGCTAAACAAATACCAGTATAACCAATAGCTAAAGGTAATGTAAATGCAACAATAGTTCTGGCAAGTAATTCGTAAACACCAGCCATCATAGGCACGAAAGTATATCCCATACCCTGAAGTGCATTTCTGTATATAAATATTAAGCTAAGAGGTATAAAGAAGAAAGAAACTGTAGTTAGATATTTAGTAGCGTATGATATTACATTTGGATCTGAATTTGATACAAATAGCTTAACAAAATATTCACCAAGTGTCATAAGTATAATTCCACCAATAACACCAATAGCTATATTTATTAATGTACACTTTTTAACTCCCTCTTTAATTCGTTCGATATTATTAGCACCAAGATTTTGAGCACAATAAGTTGCCATAGTAACACCAAATGTTACACTTGGCTGCATAACAAGTTGTTCAACCCTAGAAGCAGCAGTATATGCAGCAACAATAGTTGATCCAAATGAATTAACAGCACCCTGAAGTATTACTGCTCCGACAGCAGTTATTGAAAATTGAAGAGCCATTGGGATTCCTATATTTAAGTGTTTCTTATAAAAGTCTAAGTTGAAGCTAAAATGTCTTTTTTCAAGTCTTAATATAGGAAATTTTTTAGCAGTATAAATTAAGCATAGTATACCTGAAACTCCTTGGGAAATAACAGTAGCATAAGCAGCTCCTTTAACTCCCATAGAGAATTTAACTATAAACATCAAATCTAGTATTATATTTAAAATGGATGCAACAATTAAGAAATATAAAGGAGTTTTACTATCTCCAAGTGCACGAAGTATACTTGCAATTATATTATAGAAAAATGTAACAAATATACCTCCGTATATAATTATTATATATGAATAAGCTTCATCTATTATATCATGTGGAGTTTTCATTAAATTTAAAAGTGGTTTAGTAAAAAATATACTTAAAATAGTAATTATAATAGTCATAATTACAGACAGTACAATTGCACTACCTACGGCTTTTTTAACACCTTCTTCATCATTTGCTCCAAACCTTTGTGAAACTAATACGGAAAAACCAGATGCAAGGCCTAATATAAATCCTATTATTAAAAAAATCATAGAACTTGTTGATCCAACAGCTGCTAGAGCTTTAACACCTAAAAATCTTCCAACAATTATTGTATCTACCATACTATAGAATTGTTGAAAAATATTTCCTATAAGTAATGGTATAGAAAAATATAAAATTAATTTTACTGGATTACCAGTAGTCATATCTTTAGTCATAAACATTCCCCCCTTTTATGTAAGACATATCCATCAGCATATACTAACATTATTTAAAACCATATACAATAGATTATAAAAAAGTTATTAAAAATGATACTATATTTTTATTATATTACAATAGTATTTAATTTATTGTTACAGAACAATTCTATAAAACTTACATTTAAATAAAAATCATTAAGTATATATTTTTTTAATTAATTTTGAAAATAGGTTGACATGAAGTGTACATAAAGTGTATATATATAATATATACATTTTATATACACTAAATATTAAGTAAGGAAGAGAGGTGTAAAATTGAATATAAATATAAGTAATACATCAACAATACCCTTGTATGAACAAATAAAAAGCCAGATACAAAATCAGATATTAGACTCAACATTAAAGCCAGGGGAAGGTCTCCCATCTATAAGAAATTTCGCAAAAGAATTAAAGGTTAGCATAATAACCATAAAAAGAGCCTATGAAGAACTTGAGAAAGAAGGATTTATAGAGACTGTTACAGGGCGAGGAACTTTTGTATCAACAAAAAATACAGATCGATTAAGAGAAATAGCTTTATATGAAATAGAAAATAAATTAGAGGATATTATAAGGCAAGTAAAATCAGTAGGTATAACATTAGAAGAAGGACTAGAAATATTTAAAAGTATATATGAAGAAATATAAGGAGGTATATTATGAATGCAATAGAGATTAGAAATTTGAAGAAAAATTTAGATACATTTAATTTATGTATAGATAATTTAGATATAAAAAAGGGATATATAACAGGGTTTATAGGTCCAAATGGATCAGGAAAAACTACCACAATAAAATTAATTATGAATATGATATTTAAAGATAGTGGTAGTATAAAAATATTTGGAAAAGAATATAAAAAAAATGATATAAATACAAAAGAATTAATAGGTTATATTGGTGATGTTCCTGGTTACTTAAATGAATCTAAACTTAAGGATATAAAAAAGTCAGTATCTTTTTTTTATAAGAATTGGGATGAATCATTGTATAGAAGATATATACAAAAATTTAAATTAGATGAAAATAAAATATATAAGAAACTTTCAAAGGGACAACAGAAAAAGTTTGAATTAACAATGGCGCTGTCTCATCATCCAAAACTTATAATAATGGATGAACCAACAGCAAATTTAGACCCTTTAGTCAGAAATGAATTTTTAGATATACTTCAAGAACATATAGAAAAAGAAGAAGCTACTGTATTTTATTCTACTCATATAACATCTGATTTAGATAAAGTCTCAGACTATTTAGTATTTATATATGATGGGAAAATAATACTAAGCGGAGATAAAGATAGCATATTAGAAAGACATAGTATGATAAGAGGTGGGAAAAATTTATTAGACAATGAAACTAAAAGAGCATTAGTAGCATTTAATGAAAATTCATTTGGATTTGAAGGATTAACATCAAATGTAAAACATGCATACGAAATATTTGGGGAAGAAGTTGTTTATGACAAAGTTAATTTAGAAGATATACTAATGTATTATACTAGGGGGTATTAATATGAATAATATAATGAATCTTACTAAAATGAGTTTAATAAATTTTAAAGCAATACTTAAGCAAGTTGGTATAATAATTATAATGTGGTTATTTGTATCAGCAATCAATCCTTCATTTATAGGTGCTTTATCTTCAATGATTACAATTGTTGGTGTACCACAGCTTATGTCTTATGAAGATGTAAGTGGTATAGATAATTTGATAGGAGTAATTCCTGTAAAAAGAAGTGAGTACGTTATATCGAGATATGTAATTGGTATTATAACAATGATATCATCAATGCTTATAGTAAGTGTTATATACCATATAATAGAAGTTGATATAAATTTAGATTTACTATTAACTACAGTAATATTATCATCTACATTAATTATTAGTATGTTAATTCCAACAATGATTAAATATGGTGCAATAAAGGGAAAATTCATAACTATGGCTATAACTTTAGCTACAATATTTTGTTCAATGCCAATTGTAGATATACTTCAAAATCCTTCAAAACAGCTAAAAAATATAATAGACTATATAAATAATATAAATCCTTTAATAGTATCAATAATTATAAGTATTTTAACTATTTTAATATCTATGATAATATCCATAAAGATATATGATAAAAAAGAGTTCAAATAATTTGAATTAATAAAAAGAGCCTGTATTAAATTTCTAAATAAGGGCTCTTTTTATATTATTATATTTACTACAATTATAGTTTTTTTCATATTTTAGTTGACTGTATATATTAATTCATTATTTGTAGAAACGCTCCATTATTCAAATTCTCTTATATTATTGAAAGATATAGTTGAGATTAATAAGAAAAAAGGAGCATATAAAAAAACATATATTCAAAGTGAATTAATAGTATGATATATTATATAAGTATTAAAAATATACAAACATATTTTAAATTAAATTTGATTTTTAGCATAACAAAGATTTGACGAATTAGTATAGAAAGGACATAAATATGCAAGCTATAAGAATAAAACCAGAAGAGTTTAGATTAGAAAATTTTATAAATTATTATAAGGATAATTGTGATGAATTATTATATGATTATCCAGATTATGTATCAAGAGTATGTTTGATAGATAGAGACTATATGGATGTAATAACTTTTGATGAAGATTATGAAGATATAAATGATGCAAGTGATTATGCTAATTTATTGTTAGGAGAAGAGTATGCACTCCATTTTGCTATAGGTAAGACTAATGAAGATTTAGATAAGGTAGAATTTTTAGATGGAAAGATATATAATTTAAGAAGTTATGGTGATGATGAGTATGAGGATTATAATATAAGAGACATTGGGGACTTTAGACTAGATTTAAATAACCTAGTAGGTTTAACACTTGACTTTGACTATGAAGACAAAGAAATCGTAATATCAAGCGTAAACTTTGAACATGGAGGTGAATTAGCTACACCTAGGATAATAGAAGTAGAAGATAGTGGAGACTTAGAAAAAGTAATTGTTAATTTTATAGAAAGATTTATAATAAAAGAATAATTCACTATACCATAAATTTTTATAAAGTTTTAAGGTTTATTTAAGATTTAATTAAGTTGCAGTTTATATACTTTATTATGCATATATATTAATATATATACATAATAGGAGGGAAACATATGGAATCAAGATTTGAAGGTGGATTACTAGGACTTATTGGAGTTAATATATTAGCTTGGTTAATAACTGCTTTTACGTTAGGATTAGCCACACCGTGGGCTATGTGCATAAAATATAGATGGGAAGCCGAAAATACGGTAATAGAAGGAAGAAGGCTCGAATTTAAAGGTACTGGATCTAGCTTATTTTTTAACTATATAAAATGGCTAGTATTAACTATAATAACTCTTGGTATATATGGTTTTTGGTTATATATAAAATTATTACAATGGAAAACTGAAAATACTGTATTTAAAGATTAATAAAAGTTATATAAGACCGTCTTACAGTAAGTTTTGTTATTAGCTAGACTTATTTTAAGATGGTCTTTTTGTATTTTGGGATACTATTTAAATAATTTAAGATTTATTTAATGTTGGGTTTATTATTTTTTAAGATATAGTATATATAATATGTTTATAATATTAAATGAAACGGACATGGAGGAAATTGAGAATGAAGAAAATAATAGTATTTTTAATGTTGGCAACTATATTGACAGGATGTAGTATGGATATAAAAATCCATAAGTTTAATAGCTATAAAGATGCTAAAGATATAATAGAAAGAGGTTGGATTCCTGAAAATATCCCAACTAATGCTACCAATATACAAGAAGTTCATAACTTAGATTCCAATAAAGCAAATGGAAGATTTATAATACCAAAAGATGAAACAGATAAATTTATACAAACATTAGAAAAGGTAGATAAAAAAAGTGTACTAGATGATAAGTTTATAGAAACTAAATGGTTTAATGAAAAAGATATAAAAGAAAAAATCAAAAATAATAAGCTTACTGTAGGGACAAAAGACGATAATATATATGCAGTAAGTAAAAATGGCGATGTTTACTACTGGGCTAAGTAGCTATGTAAAGTATGGCTTTAAATTAATTCTTAGAAAATAAATCAATATGAAACTTTTTATATAATAATATTAATACTAAAAAGATGTGCAAAATATAATTATTTTACACATCTTTTTTATATTCATTTTAATATAGTAGTAATTACTATAAAAACTAAGTTTACAGATAAACAATTATATGCTGTTCATCTGTTGCCATAAATACTAGTAAATCTAATTATTATAGATATTTTCTACAATAACTATTGTTTAAAAATAGACTCATAGTTATAATAAACATATATTTTAAATTAAGGAGCAAAACTATGAAACAATTTTTATCAAAAGACAAATTATCAATACATACATCACCATTATGTGATGTTCTTATAAAAAGTAGTGGCTATGAAAGTTTAGACAAAAACATAGCTGAAAGTAATATCGAATTTGAACCTCAAAAAACTTATGAAATAGCATCTAGTAACTTCTTTGATTTTAATCAACATTTGTATGAAGATATAAATCATATGAATTCTATAAGTGCAGGTATATATTGTGAAATGGCATTAATAACATTTAGAATATTTATATGGGGATCAAAAGGTGAGGGATTTGAAATATTTAAGCATGTTTTAAGAGGCGAAGAAATAGATAGGTTAAAAAGCAAAGAAGATATAAAGGAGTATATCGTAAAACATTTAGAAGAATTAGAAAAAGGCATAATAGAAACTTATCAGTTAGATTGTATGAAAAGCTTTGAAGAGTTTGGTAAATCAATAGAAACTAGACAAATATTATTAACATCAATATTAAAAAATTTAAGCATAGAAAATAACTTAAAAGACTTTAGAAAATAAAACCCATTTAATGGGTTTTTTTATTTACATTACATATATTATTTTTAACTTAAATTTAAAAAACTTAACATAATAGGATTTAATCAACTTTTATTTAACATAGATTTAACATTAAGTGCAATAAATTAACATTTGCTTAACACATTATGACAATTTTTTTGATAGAATAAGTTTGTAATAATAAAAGAATAAAATTATTTAATTTTAAAAACATTAAAGTTTTAAGGAGGAAGAAATATAGTGGAAATAGCAATAAACCTGATGGGGGGACTAGGTCTTTTTCTATACGGTATGAATTTGATGGCTGATGGCCTTCAAAAGTCAGCAGGAGAAAAACTAAAAAAGATAGTTGAACTTCTAACTAGTAATGTACTAATGGGGGTTATAGTTGGAGCTTTAGTTACAGCTATAATACAAAGTTCAAGTGCTACGACAGTTATGGTAGTTGGATTTGTTAATGCGGGTATAATGACACTACCTCAAGCAATAGGTGTAATAATGGGAGCCAATATAGGAACAACTATAACTGCTCAATTAGTATCACTAGATTTAGTTGGGTTAGCGCCAATGGCATTAGGCGTAGGTATAATACTTTACTTATTTAGTTCTAAGCCAAAGGTTAAAACAATAGCTGAAATATTTATAGGATTTGGTATATTATTTACAGGTATGGATTTTATGAAGGAAGCTGTTGCACCTTTAAAAGAGTTTTCAGGATTTACTAATGCATTAGTATCATTTGGACATAATCCGATACTTGGTATACTTCTTGGATTTGGTATAACTGCAATAGTTCAAAGTTCTAGTGCTTCAATGGGTATGTTACTTGCACTTGCATCTGAAGGAATATTACCATTATCATCTGCTTTACCAATATTATATGGTGAAAATATCGGGACTTGCGTTACTTCATTAATATCAAGTATAGGTGCTAGTAAGAACGCTAAAAGAGCTGCTACAATGCATTTAACATTTAATGTAATAGGGACATTGGTATTTATGTTATTACTAAGTAAGCCAATAACAATGGTAGTTACACACTTAGATCCAAATGATGTGAGTAGACAAATAGCTAATGCACATACTTTATTTAATATAACTAACGTTATACTACTATTACCTTTTTCTAAGTTAATAGTAAAACTTACTATGAAGTTAGTTCCAGAGAAAGAAGATGAAATAGAAGAGAGAAAAACTGTTAAATTCTTAGATGAAAGAATATTAGAAACACCATCTATAGCTTTATCAAATACTATTAAAGAGACTTTAAGAATGGGTGAAAAAGCTAAGAAAGCTCTGATTTGTTCAATGGAAGGTGTGCTTGAAATGTCAGATACTAAAATAAAAAAGGCATTTAATGAAGAAATAAAGATAAATGAATTACAAAAAGCTATACTAAGTTTCTTACTAAAGCTATCTAAAACAACTTTAAATGATGATTCAAGAGAAGGTGTTGACTATCTATTCAATACTGTAAATGATATAGAAAGAATAGGAGATCATGCTGAAAATATAGCTGAATTATCAGAAATAATATTAACTAAAGAATTAAAATTATCTGATGAATGTAAAGGTGAGTTAACTGAAATATACAACAAAGTATTAAGCACATATACTTATGCACTTGAATCTTTAGAATCTAATAATGTGGATTTAGCATTAAGAGTTGTCAAAATGGAAGAACAAGTTGATATAATGGAAAAAGTATGTCGTCAAAATCATATGAAAAGATTAGATGAGAGTGTATGCACAATAGATAATGGAGTTGTTTATTTAGATATAGTAAGTAATTTAGAGAGAATATCTGACCATTCAGTAAATATAGCTCAACAAGTTATAAAAGCAAACAGTAATAAAGTAGCATAAGTCAAAAGAGTTATCTCAAGTATGAGATAACTCTTTTTTTATCTTATAAATGCAAGAGCTATAAGCATTACTCCTGATAACCAAGACAAATTAATATGGCTAATCTTATTAATATGACAACCTACTATACAACCAAATAGTAAAGATAAAAATCCAATAATTAAAGATAATAATAAAACTTCTGCATAATTAATATATCCTAAACTGCTTCCAAATCCAACTGCTAAACTATCTAAAGAAAGAGCTATTGCAAGATAAAAAGCTTCTTTAGGTGTAAGCATTTTAGATTTATCATAATCTGCTTTAGTTTCATCCGCATAAATTTCAAGTACAAACTTAAAATCAAATAATTTAAATGTTAGAGGAGCTTGATTATTATATATTTTATCTATATAGCTTTTAATTATACATTCAAATAATCTAAATATGCCAAGCCCTAATAACAATAAAAAGCTTAATAAGGATGCTATATTGGCTGATAGTAAATCTTTAAACAAAGATCCCAAAAATAAAGAAATACCTAAAGTAATTGTAGATACTAATGTTATTATAGATGCCGATTTAAAAGGAATTTTAATTTTATTTGTACCATAAGCAACACTAGCTACAAATGTATCTAATGAAAGTGATAGCACCAAGAGAAGAGATTGTAGCATTGGATGACACCCCCAAAATATTTAACTAATATTAAGATATTAATTAATTCGTATTTTGTTAACTATAAAATATTATAAATGTATAATTTATTTTGATTAAATTAAATAAGGTTGTAAATAGTTAGATTTTAGTGGTAAAATATAAATACTAAAATATTAAGAGGAGTTATATAAATGAAGTGCAATAAAAAAATAATATCATTAATTATAATATCATTAATGTCATTAGGTATTGTGGCTTGCGATAAAAATGATATACAAAAAGATCAAGAAAAGGCAGTATCTAATGTTGAAGAAAAATCAGACGAATCAATAAAAGAGATAGATAATATGCTATCTGAAATAAAAAACAAATATAAAGACTCTGTAGAAGAAATTGAAGATAAGGTTTCTATAGATAAGTCAAATAATACTAATCTAGATCAAAAGAAGATATCTAATTATACTAACAAAATATTGAGTTTAGATGATATGAAATTAAGAGACATAGAAAATAAACTTACATCAATTGATGAACTTGCTAACATAGGAGATGACAAATTAAAAACTTTGATAGGTAAATACAAAAATAATTTATCTGAAAATTTAGATGATTTTATAAAAGATATTAATTTAAGTAATTATTTAGATAAAGAAAAAGAATTACAAAGTGATATTAACTCTATAAAATCTAAAATAGAAAATACTAAAGAAAACCTAACAAATGTAGCGAATGATAAAGTAAATAAAATTTCTGATAGCATAAGTAATATAATCAACTAATTTGATACAAATTATTTCATATAATATAAATTTAACAATATATGGTATAATACATATATAGTTTTTTATAATATATGGAGATGATAAAAATGCATAAAGAAATTACAAACCCAATGGCTGATATTTTTAAATATCTAGCAATATCTATACTATTTATGTTTATAGGGTTTGCATTTGGGCAAGCTTTTATTCCTATAAGTGTTGTTCAAGTAGCAAATTTAATATTACCATTTTTAATAATAGGTTTACTTATAATGGCAATATTATCTAAGAAAAGTATAATACCTAGAAGTTTTTCTATGAACTATGTTTACTTATTTACATTTATAGATGGTATACTTTTATATCCACTATTATCTTTTTACTTACAAAGTTTAGGAACATCTATAGTAATTAATGCTTTACTTGGAACTTGTATATTATTTGGTATACTAGCCTTTATATCTTATAGAAAGAAAGCTGGGCATTACCTAGGTATAGGATCTATATTATTTGCAGGTCTTATATCACTTTTACTTCTATGTATAATAAATATATTTATAGGTTCACAGACATTAAATATATTATATAGTGTTCTGGGTATATTAATATTCTCAGGATATATATTATATGATATAAGTCTAATAAAATATGACATAGAATCAGGAAACATAATAAGTAAGAATGATTTATCTATACATGTATTAAATCTTTATCTAGACTTTGTAAATATCTTACTAGATTTATTAAATTTAATATATGAATTCAAAGATTAATAAATAAAAAGACTAGATTATACTAATTAGTATAATCTAGTCTTTTTATTTATCCTTAAATCCTTATATATTTGCAATAATTTAATTCTAAATAACCTTCATATAATTATTAAATATAGGAATACTATTATTATATAACTCAGGAGGAAACTATGGGAAAATATAAATTAGACTATTTCGCTAAATATTATTTCTTTGAAGAAGAAGACTTTCTAAAAGAGGAAGAGGGAGAGTATATATTAAATAGAATAAAGGAAAGCAATAGATTTGATTATAAGGGATATTCTTATAAATATACTAAATATAATAATATATCTAAGGGTTGTACTCAAAAAAATGTAGATGTGGAAATTCCTAAGGAAAGTATAGATATAATATTAAACGGAGATAGAGTACACCTTGATTTAATATACAAATTTTACACAAAGAAATTAGAGGATCATATTAGAATAACTACTAGAATAAGTGAAAAAACAAAAGAGGTTTCTTGTCTTTTATATATAGATTATATTCAGGCTAATGATTTTATAAAGGAATTAGAAAACATTAAAAAATTACAAGAATATAATATGAAAAGCTAAAGTAAAAGCACCTATTCCAATGAATTGTAATAGGTGCTTTTACTTTTATATATTTTATATTGACAAATAAGATAAAAAACTATTGACAAAGTATTTTTATAGGAGTATATTGTAGTTAATAAATTATTAGCACTCAACTCAATAGAGTGCTAATAAGAAAATTCTAAATAAAATAAATAATTAAGATTTTACTGAAAATAATATATATTATGATAGTGGAGGGATACATATGGATATAGAAAGAATGACTGTAAGGGTACAAAAAGCTTTAAATGAAGCTTATAATATAGGTGTTAAAAACCATAATCAACAAATAGATGTTATACACTTATTAAGTGCATTAGTCAATCAAGAGGATGGACTTATACCTAATATATTAGAAAAAATGGGTGTATCAGTAGATTCAGTAAAAAATAGTATAGATATGGAACTGAGCAAATTACCTCAAATTCATGGAGAAGGTATAAGTTCACAAGGTGTTACAGCTACAAGAAGAATAAATGAAATTTTAATAAAAGCAGAAGAAATATCTAAAGAATTTAAAGATTCTTATATAAGTGTAGAACATGTAATGCTTGCTATGATAGATATGGAAGGTAATACACCAGTAGGAAAAGTATTAAGACAATACAATATAAATAAAAGTAATTTCTTAGAAGTACTATCACAAGTTCGTGGAAGTCAAAGAGTAGAAACTCAAGATCCTGAAGGCACTTATGAAGCACTAACTAGATATGGAACTAATTTAGTAGATTTAGCTAAGAAAAATAAATTAGATCCAGTTATAGGTCGTGACGAAGAAATAAGAAGAGTTATAAGAATATTATCAAGAAGAACTAAAAATAATCCAGTACTTATAGGTGAACCTGGTGTTGGTAAAACTGCAATAGTTGAAGGATTAGCAGAAAGAATAGTTCGTGGAGATGTACCAGAAGGACTTAAGGATAAAGTTATTTATGCACTAGATATGGGTTCATTAATAGCAGGTGCAAAATATAGAGGGGAATTTGAAGAAAGATTAAAAGCAGTACTTAAAGAAGTTCAATCTTCAGAAGGAAAAATAATACTATTTATAGATGAGATACACACAATAGTAGGTGCTGGTAAAACTGATGGAGCAATGGATGCTGGTAACCTAATAAAACCAATGTTAGCTCGTGGAGAACTTAATTGTATAGGTGCTACTACATTTGATGAATATAGACAATATATAGAAAAAGATAAAGCACTTGAAAGACGTTTCCAACCAGTTATAGCAGAGGAACCAAGTGTATCAGATACTATATCTATACTTCGTGGGCTTAAAGAAAGATTTGAAATACATCATGGTATAAGAATACATGATAACGCAATAGTAGCTGCTGCTAAATTATCAGATAGATATATACAAGATAGATACCTTCCTGATAAAGCAATAGACTTAATAGATGAAGCTGGTGCTATGATTAGAAGTGAGATAGATTCTTTACCAACAGAACTAGACACTGTAAGAAGAAGAATATTTACGCTTGAAACTGAAAAAGAAGCACTTCTTAAGGAAAATGATGAAAAAAGTAAAAATAGATTAGAAAATCTAGGAAAAGAGTTAGCAGAGTTAAAATCTAAGAATGATGAAATGACTGCTAAATATGAAAATGAGAAAAAACAAATACTTGATATAAGAAATTTAAAAGAGGAATTAGATAAGGCTAAAGGCGATGTTGAAAGATATGAAAGAGAATATGACTTTAACAAAGCAGCAGAATTAAAATATGGTATAATACCAAAGTTAGAAGAACAAATACAAAATCATGAAGAAAAAATGGCATCAAGTTATGAAAATGCATTATTAAAAGAAGAAGTAACAGAAAATGAAATATCTCAAATAGTAGCTAAATGGACTGGCATACCTGTAACTAAATTAGTAGAAGGTGAAAGAGAAAAGCTTCTTAAGTTAGAAGATGATCTTCACAAAAGAGTTATAGGACAAGATGAAGCAGTAACAGCAGTATCTAATGCAGTAATAAGAGCTCGTGCAGGACTTAAAGATGAGAAAAAACCAATAGGTTCATTCATATTCTTAGGGCCAACAGGAGTTGGTAAAACAGAGCTTGCTAAAACTTTAGCTAACAACTTATTTGATAGTGAAGACAACATTATAAGAATAGATATGAGTGAGTACATGGAAAAACATGCAGTATCTAGACTTATAGGACCTCCTCCAGGTTATGTAGGATATGAAGAAGGAGGTCAATTAACAGAAGCTGTTAGAAGACACCCATACTCTGTAATACTATTTGATGAAATAGAAAAAGCACATGAAGATGTATTTAATATATTCCTTCAGATATTAGATGATGGTAGACTTACTGATAATAAAGGTAAAACAGTAGACTTTAAAAATACACTTATAATAATGACATCAAACATAGGTAGTCATCATCTATTAGAAGCTGGTGAAAACATAGATGAATTTACAAAAGATATGGTTATGAATGAAATGAAACATAGATTTAAGCCAGAATTCTTAAATAGAGTTGATGATATAATAATGTTTAAGCCACTTAGTTTAGAAGGAATCAAAAAAATAATAGATATATTTGTAGATGCATTAAGAAAAAGACTTAGTGAAAAAAATATAGATATAAAAATAACTGATGGTGCTAAAGAAGTTATGGCAAAAGAAGGGTACGATCCAGTATATGGTGCTAGACCACTTAAGAGATATATATCAAATACATTAGAAACAAAAATAGCTAGAAAAATAATCTCTGGAGAAGTTTATAGCGGATGTACTGTAGTTATAGATGCCGATGGAGAAAATATAGAGGTATATACTAAAAACTAGTTAAATAAAATTGAAACCGCAAAAATAAAAGACTTAATAAGTTATAACTTATTAAGTCTTTTATTTTTATGTAAATGATAGTTTTAACCAATAGTTAAAAAATTTAATCAGAAGTTAATTATACGTCCATTGTTAACATACAAAACTTAATTTATACTATAAATATAACACATAAAAGGAGTAAATTAATGGAGAAAATAAAAATAGGGGAAAATATTAAGTTATTAAGAAGAAAGAAAAATATTACTCAAGAACAATTAGCAAGTATTATTGGAGTATCAATACCAGCAGTATCTAAGTGGGAAAAGGGTGTAAGTTTTCCGGATATAACATATCTTCCTGTACTAGCAAATTACTTTGAAGTAAGTATTGATGATTTGTTAAATTATAGAAAAGAACTTGATGAAAATGATATCGCAAAAATAATTAAAGAGTGTGAAGAATTAATATCTATAAATTCAATAGAAGAGTCTATTAAACTATGTGAAAGTTATATGAAAAATTATCCATCTAATTACAAACTTAAATTTAAACTAACTCATATTTATTCTCTTACTATGATAAAAGAAACAGATTTAAATAAAGAAGATATAACAAATAGAATAATAGAAATTTTAGAAGATATAGTAGATAATACAAATGATATAGAGTTAAAAGAATATTCTCTTATGCAATTAAGCAGTAACTATATGATAGTAGATAAAAATGATAAGGCTGAAGAAGTTTTAAAAAAAATATACAAACCAAATTGCAATCCAGATGTAATGCTACCTCTTATATATATGCAACAGGATAAAATAAATGAAGCAAGAAAACTTATGCAACAAAATTTAAATACTTCAATTGGAGAAGCTATAACGTCTTGCATGGGACTAGCCATTTCTTACTATAGTTACAAAGATGATATGGACGAGAATAGTATAGATTACTCTAAAGCTAGTATGTATTATCAATTAGCTATCGATATTGACAAGTTAGTATATGATGGAAATCAAATGGGTTCATTTTTAAATTCAAACTTAGCACATATTAATTTAAAAAAAGGAGATATAAAAGCTTCATTAATGTACTTAAATAGATTGGTAGATAGTTTAGAATATTTGGGTACAGATATACCTAGGCAACTTAATAAAATAGCATACTTTGACAATCTTGATGATATAAAGAAAGAGGAGTCAGTAAATGTAGATGTACTACAAATACTAATAGATTCACTAAATACAACATTTATCAATTTAAAAGGAAATAAAGAGTTTGAAGATATAATATCTAGAATAGTAAATTTAAGAAAATTAGTTAATAAAGATAATAAATAATATAATATTTATTATATACAAGTTAATATTAAATGCCTTTGAAAAGAAAGTAAATTATAACTAATAAGTCATAATGGTACATAGGAGGAATAAATGGAAAATATTAATTTAAACATCAATATCCTAGAATTTATATTTGGTTTTATAGCTCTATTATTAATCCTTTTCTCTATAGAACTATACTTTAAGATAAAGAAAGATAAGACAATAAAAAAAGATATATTAAAAAAATATGGTAAAGAATTAGATATAGAAGATATTAACTATAAAATGGATAGTGTCTCTAGTTACTTTAAAAATATTAATGAAAAAGAATTTATAGATGATATAACATGGAATGATTTAAGCATGGATGACATATACAAAAAAATAAATAATACTCAAAGTACATCAGGAAGAGAAGTTTTATATAATATTCTAAGAATACCTTTATACGAAAAATAAGAACTTATAAAAAGAGACAACTTAATAGAATATTTTATGAAAAATCCAGATAAAAGATTTGAAGTACAATATATATTAGCAAAATTAGGAATAAGCAATGATTTATATACTACAAATTGTTTATTTAATAAAAGTGATAATAGCAAAAGTAGGTTACTAAGGTATACTATATTATCATACATACCAATAATAAGCTTAACACTAATATTTTTTAATAGGTATTTTATACTACTTTTAATAGCATCTGCTACATACAATGTATTTATAAGTCAAAGAAATGAAAGATACAATTATAATGTAGACGGTTTTACATATATGATATCTTTAATAAATGCAACTAAAAAAATAACAAATTTAAATATAAATGAAATAAATGATAACTTAAAAGATATATCAAGAAACTTAGATAATATTAAACATATTAGAAAAAAATCGCTAGGCGCAGATAGTAATGCAATGATGGATGATATGAAAATATTTAGTGAATATATGAACTTAATATTTTTAAAAGAGCTTAAGAGATATGAAAAAGTCAAAAGTACTGTTATAAAAAATGCAGATGACTTTAAAGCTATATATGATTATGTAGGGACTATAGATGCTCTTATAGCAATTGCGTCATTTAGAGATAGTCTAGATTATTATTCTAAACCAAATCTTGAAATTAGCACAAGTAAATACAATAACCATATAAATTTTGTTGATATATATCATCCACTTATAAAAAAACCTGTATCTAACTCTGCTAATTTTGATAAAAATGTGTTAATCACAGGTTCAAACGCGTCAGGAAAATCAACTTTTATAAAGACTATAGCAATAAATGCAATACTTGCTCAAACTATATATACAACTACTTCAAGGGAGTACAACTCATCATATTTTAACATATATACATCAATGGCTTTAAAGGACGATATATTTAGCAATGAAAGTTATTATATAGTAGAAATAAAATCTCTAAAGAGGATAATAGACAACTCTAAGAAAGATATACCATGCTTATGCTTTGTAGATGAAATATTAAGAGGAACTAATACCATAGAGCGTATAGCTTCTTCTTGTGAAGTACTATCAGCTCTTTATAAAAGTAACACTTTGTGCTTTGCGGCAACTCACGATATAGAACTTACTCATATACTTGAAGATAAATTTGAAAATTATCACTTTGAAGAAACTATAACAAATAAAGATATAAAATTTGACTATAAATTGCATAAGGGAAGATCAGAAACCAGAAATGCTATAAGACTTCTTGAATTTATGGGCTATGATAAAAATATTGTAATTAAAGCAGATGAAAAAGCTAAGAACTTTTTATTAAGTGGAAAGTGGTAAATAATATTATAGTTATACACGAAAAAATAAACATAGCAAAGCTATAACTTTGCTATGTTATTTAATTTGTCAAAATCTAATATACTAATTTTACCTCTACTTGAAATAAGGATACCTTTATTCTTAAAATCAGTAAGTATACGACTTACAACCTCCCTACTAGTTCCAAGCTCCTGTGCTATTTTTTCCTGAGTTAAATATAAGTACTTGCTGCTATTAGCTTTTTGAGAAATTAATAATAAATATTTTGCTATTCTAATATCTACACTTTCAAAAGCTAATTCCTCTAATACTTTTAATACATTGTTAAATTTAGTATAAAGATTTTCAAATATATACTTTTGAAATTCTAATGTATTATAAATATACTTATTAAATATAGAACTTGGTATAAAAGCAATAACTGTTGGTTCTATAACTTCTGCAAATGCTGGAAAATGTTTATTAGTTAGCATACAAGACATAGAAAGATAACAAGTATCACCCTTCTCTAATTTATAAAGTGTCACCTCTCTACCTTTATCCGATAATTTATACACTCTTATAGATCCGCTTATTATAAGAGAGAAACCTAAGCAAGAAGAGCTTTCATATATTAATGTATAATCACTATCAAATTCTCTAATTATTAAAGAATTTTTTATAATTGATTTAGTTTCTTCATCTAATGTATTTAAAAATGGATATATATATATTAATTCATTCCAATGATTCATTAAATACCTCCAAGTAAATTTACTCATATTAAAAATATATCAAATTTATATATAATATACTACTATAAGTTAATTATACTTAATCTTAATACAGATAAAAAATAGTTTTTAGTGCATAAAGTAAATATTAAGATAGATTAATATTAGTTTGATAATTCCTGTAAAAAACAAAATTCAATTATTAAAATTATATTTTAAGTTATCATATATGAAAAAAATATTCTCATAAAAAACAAAATAAGGAGATAATTGTAGATAGAAGCACTTATATTTTGATTATGGCATTTTTAGTAGGCGTTAAACTTATATATGAGATAATACTTTAATAATATAACAAAATTAAATTACTATATTTAATACATATTTGTATTATTATAAACTTTTGCAAAATAAAAGGTGCCTAAATTTATTTGAATTTAGGCACCCTTTACTTTAATGATAGTCCTTATCTATTATTATTTTACATTTATAATGAGGATGTATTTTTTTAACTTCATCTTTTATATATTTTATTATTTCGTCATCAGATGTATCTTTATCATGGGAAGTTACCACATCAAATACTAAAGTTTTTACATCATCATTACCAATAATTCTAAAATCATGCATAGATTTAATATCTTTATGTTTTTTTAATATCTCATTAAGCTCATTTCTTGTTTTAACTATTTCACTATCTTTCATACATATAGGATCCATGTGAATAACTAAATGGATATTAAGTTCCTTAGATATATCATATTCGGCATTATCTATAATATTATGTATGGTCATAATATCTATAGTAGCAGGAATTTCAACATGTACAGATGCTATACGTCTTCCAACACCATAGTTATGAATTATTAAGTCGTGTACTCCTGATATATAGTCGTAAGATAATAATTTTTCATTTATAGCTTTAACTAAATGTGGATCTGGAGCTTCTCCAAGTAAAGGACTTATAGTTTCCTTGACTAACGTAAATCCTGCATAGATTATAGCTAGAGAAACTAAAACACCTATATAACCATCTATCGGAAAAGATATATACTTTGATGCTAGATAAGATAATACAACACAACTTGAAGTAAATACATCACCAAGTGCATCTGCTGCAGATGCTTTAAGTGCAGATGAGTCAATTTTTTGCCCAATATGCTTATTAAATCTACTTAGCCAAAGTTTTATTGCAATTGATATAATTAATAATATAAATGGTACAAATTCAAATACTACAACTTCTGGGTTTAGTATTCTTTGTATAGAAGTTTTCGTAAAGCTTACACCAACAAACATAACCATAAATGCAACTATTAAGGCTGATATATACTCTATTCGTCCATGCCCAAAGGGATGCTCTTTATCTGGAGGCATACTAGCTAACTTAAATCCTACTATAGTTATAATAGAAGATGCCATATCAGAGAAATTGTTAAAAGCATCAGCTGTTATTGCTATACTAGATGTTATAAATCCTACTGAAAATTTAATTATAAACAGTAGTAAATTTAAAACTATACCAACAATCCCAGCTAAGTAACCATATCTATTCCTAACACTTTCATTATTAATATCCTCACTATTTTTAATGAAAGATTTAACTAAAAAATTAGAAATCATAAAATACTCCTTCCTTAATCTAATTCTTAATATAATTGTTTGCAAATTACAATTATATAGTCTAATGTAATATTGATTAGTAAATGGTAAATAGCTACAATAATTTATTCCCAAAATTTACAGTAATAATCATATATTCATAATTATACATAATAACTCTCTATTTATAAACCAAATATTAATATATAAATTATTAATTTAGTATAATTAAAAATAAATCAATATTGTAAACTATTTATCGGTTTTTATTAAATAGTATGTACTTTTTAATGAATTTGATAAAAAATATATTGACCCTTTTGTTACACAAGAGTTTATAATTTTAAAAGAAAGAAAGTGAAAAGGAGTGATATTATGATAAGTGAGTTTTTAAAATATGCAATCCCTTCTGCCTTCGCTATGCTTGTATCGGCATTATACACTATAATAGATGGAATTTTTGTTGGGCAAGGTGTAGGAGATAACGCGTTAGCAGCAGTCAATATAGTACTGCCATTTACAGTAATGTTAGTTGGTATAGCTAATATGATGGCTGTAGGGGGAGGAGCTTTAATCTCTAAAAATATAGGAGCTAAAAATATTGAAAAAGCAGTAAATATATTTAGACAGGTATGTAAATTCTTACTTATAGTAACTGTATTTATAAGTTTAGTATGTGTTATATTTGCAAAGCCTATAGTAAAAATGCTAGGAGCGACGGAAGCTCTTGAAACATTGGCAGTTGACTATTTAAAATACTATGCAATATTTTGTATTCCTAACCTAGTAGGATTAGCACTTAACAGTTTCGTAAGAAATGACGGAAAACCAAAATTAGCAATGTATTCCATAATAGCAGGTGCTATAACTAATATAATATTAGATTATGTATTCATATTCCCATTTGGACTTGGAATAAAAGGTGCAGCTATAGCAACAGGACTTGGACAGATAGTAACAGTAGCTATAATGCTTCCTCATTTTATACAGAAAAAAGGTTGTTTAACTTTTGGGAAAGTAAAAATAGAAAAAGAAGTTATAAGTGATTTATTAAAGATAGGGTTTCCTTCTTTCTTATCTCAAATAAGTTTCTCTTTTATAGTGCTTGTTCATAATTTGACATTAGTAAATGTTATGGGAGAAATAGGAGTATCGGCATATAGTATATTAAATTATATTGGAACTAATATATATATGGTACTATTTGGATTGACATTAGGAGCACAACCTCTTATTAGTTATAACTTTGGGAGAAAAGATAAAGATAAGGTGTTAAAATATTACAAAATTAATTCTATGGCATCTATAGTTACAACAGCTGTATTTGTAGTAATATGTTATGTATTTGGAAAACAAATAATAGGAATTTTTACAAATGATAAACAAATATTAGAAATAGCATATTTTGCTGTTAAGCTAGGAACTTTAAGTTATTTCATGGTTGGGTTAAATATAGGAACAATAGTGTTTTACCAAGCTATAGAAATGCCAAAGTTATCTACTTTAATATGTTTATTTAGATCTGTTATATTCTTACCGATATCTTTATTTGTACTATCTAAAGTATTCGGTGCAGATGGTATATGGGCAGGTACATTAGTATCTGAATCATTAACATTTATAGCAATAAACTTAATAGCTAATATAAAAACTTCAACAACTAAATCAATAAATAAACTTGTAGAAACTGCACAGTAAAAAGTAAAGCTATGAACAATAGAGTAAAATCTTTATTGTTCATAGCTTTTTATTATTTTTGTAAATTAAAAATGTATAGTTTATTTTAATGTTAATTTTATTTTTGAAACTGTTCTTTTATTAGATTTATTTTATAAAAGCATGTTATCTCTTTAAGTATATGGTCATTTAGCATATACTATAAAAAGATATAAATTTAGAGGTGATTAAATGGAAAAATACTTTTCAATAGGAGAAATGGCTAAATTAAATAATATATCCATAGAAACATTAAGACATTACGATCGATATAATTTATTAAACCCAGATTATATAAATGAAAAAACAGGATATAGATATTATTCTATAAAAAGTTTTATGAAGCTTGATATTATAAAAAAATGTAAAGCAATAGGTCTATCCTTAGATGAAATAAAGGATGTAATGAATGACTATGATTCATTAGGATCTATACTAAAAACACTTGAAAAACAAAAGGATCTTGTAAACAAAAAACTACATGAGTTAAATACTATAAAGGAAAGTATAGAACACCTTGAAAATGATATAAAAGACTCGCTTGCTATTGGATTTAATAATGTATTCATAAAATATAATGAAGAAAGAAAAATGATAAAATATAATTACTCTGGAAGGTATACAGAAGAATTTGAAATGAATCTTAGAAAAAGTCTAGTAGAAATAGAAGAAATGTATAATACATTTAATTATCAAATAGTTTTTTCAACATCTTACAATGACTTAATAAATAAAGATAAATTAACTTATACAAGAACTATGATAAAAACAGAAGATGTATTAAATACAGATGAGAGAATAATAATCCTACCTAAAGGAAACTACCTTACAATGTATTTTGATGATACCTTTTATGATATTAAAAAATACTATAATTTAATAATAAACTATATAAAGGAAAAAAATGTAAAAGTTATTGGAGATTTCCATGAAGTATATATAATAACAAGAGCAAATAGTAGTGGTGAAATAAAAGCACTAGCACAAATAGAGATACTTATTGAAAATAATATTTAGGGAATAGTTAAAAGGATATATCTTTTTAATAAATTATATTTATGGTATAATAAAAATTTAGTAAAAGATAAAAATAACTATATACAACATAGGAGGCAACAGATGGCTAATACATTTTATATAGTAAGACATGGACAAACCAATTGGAACATATTAGGTAAAACGCAAGGGCATGGAAACTCTGATTTAACAGCTAAGGGAGAAGAACAAGCAATTTGTCTTGGTGAAGCTTTAAAAGAGTACCCAATAGATTACATATACAGTAGTGATTTAGGAAGGGCGCTACAAACTGCTAATCTTATAGGAGAAAAAATAGGTGTTAAGGTAAAAGAAACACCTGCACTTAGAGAAATGGGATTTGGTGTTTGGGAAGGTCTTTTAATAGATGAAATTAAAAAAGATTATTTAGAAACTTATAATACTTGGAGAAATGAACCTCATCTAGTAAATATAGAAGGTGGAGAAACTCTTCATTTAATAAAGGATAGATTAGAAGTATTTATAAAAGAATTAAATGAGAAATATAATGACAAACATATATTATTAGTCAGTCATTCTGTAACTGTTAGAGTATTACTATTATCATTTTTAAACTCAGGTATGGAAAATATATACAGAATAAAGCAAGATAATACGGCTTTAAACATAGTAGAATATAGAGATTATGGCCCAGTAATAATAAAAATGAATGATACTAATCATATAAAAAACAATGAAAAGATAAACAACTCTGCATTAGAATAGGAGATATTTATGTCAAAAGTAATAGTAGTTGGTGGTGGTCCATCAGGTATGATGGCAGCTATTACAGCTTCAAAAAATAATAATGAAGTTATACTTATAGAAAGAAATGAAGAATTAGGAAAAAAGCTTAGAGTCACGGGCGGAGGAAGATGTAATCTTACTAATTATAGAGATATAGAAGATTTCTTTGATAAGATAGTAACTAACAAAAAATTTTTATATAGTAGTTTTTATACATTTACTAATCATAGCTTATTGGAGTATTTTAAAAGTAATGGATTAGAATATATAATAGAAGATTTTAATGATCATAAGGTATATACTAAATCAGGTAAATCAGAAGAAGTTATAGATATCCTAAAAAATGACTTAAAAGATAACAGTGTTAAAGTTATATATAATAAACAAGTTATAGATATAATAGTAGAAAATGATGCAGTTTCTGGTGTAATACTTAATGATGGTCAAAATATAAAGGGAGATAAGGTTATAATATCAACTGGAGGGAAAAGCTACCCTCATACAGGTTCGGATGGATCAATGTATGATATATTAGTTAAACATAATCACACATTGAAAAAAATATATCCAGCACTTACTCCACTTACTATAAAGGAGCATTGGATAAAAAATTTACAAGGTGTATCTATACAAAATGTAGAAATATCTTGTAAGATAAGAAATAAAAAGATATATCAAGTGGGAGATATATTATTTGCACACTTTGGCCTAACAGGTCCTTGTGTACTTAAACTATCTTCTTATATAAATAAATATGTAGAAGATAACTTAATAGAACTTAACATAGACTTCTTGCCAAATACTAGTTCAGATGAAATATCTAAAATAATAAGAGAGAATCCTAATAAAAATATAATAAATAATTTAAGAAGATTACTTCCACAAAACTTTTTAAAAGAAGTGCTTAAGATTCTTAATTTAACTGATAAAAAAGCAAATGAATTAACAAAAACAGATGAAGAGAAAATAATAAGCTATATAAAATCTATGAAACTTACTTGTAATGGTACTAAAGGAATAAAAACATCGCAAGTAACAAGTGGTGGAATATCAGTTAAAGAGATAAACTCTTCAACTATGGAATCAAAAATAATAAAAAATTTATATCTTACAGGGGAATTAATAGATATAGATGCAGAAACAGGGGGCTATAATTTACAAATAGCCTTTTCAACGGGATATTTAGCGGGAATAAGTGTATAGGTGATTAATATGAAAACATTAGCGATAAGAGGTGCAACAACGGTTGTTTCTAATACTAAAGCAGATATACTTGATGAGACTGCAAAGTTAGTACAAACTATAATAATAGAAAATGCATTAGATATTGATGATATAATAAGTATGTGTTTTACAATGACAAATGACTTAGATAAAGTATATCCATCAGTAGCAGTTAGGGATATATTAGATATAACAGATATTCCTATGCTTAACTTTGAAGAAAAATATATAGATGGAAGTCTTAAAATGTGCATAAGAATTATGATGCATGTAAATACAGACAAATCTAAAAAAGATATAAAACATATATATTTAAACAATGCTAAAGACTTAAGAAAAGATCTAATAACAAATATATACAAATAAATTTTATTAGATAATAGATAAAAAGTTAGGAGAAACAATTATGAGAAATTTAGTAATAGCAGTAGATGGTCCTGCAGGAGCAGGTAAAAGTACAATAGCTAAAATAATAGCAAATAGGTTAAATATAAACTATATAGATACAGGTGCAATGTACAGAGCAATAACTTACAAGTGTTTAAAAAATAATATAGATATAAATAACGAAGAAGAAGTAGTTAAGCTAGCCAAGGACACAGATATAGATTTTAGAGATAATAATATATATATAGATGGAAATATATTAAAAGAAGAAATAAGAACTATGGAAGTTAGTAATAATGTGTCTAATGTAGCTAAAATAAAAGAAGTTAGATATTTAATGGTAGATGTTCAAAGAGAAATAGGAAAAAGAAATTCTGTTATATTAGATGGAAGAGATATAGGTTCATATGTATTCCCTAATGCAGATTATAAATTCTATCTAGTAGCAACTCCAGAAGAAAGAGGTCAAAGACGTTTCAAGGAATTAAAAGAAAAAGGATATGAAACAACTCTTGAAGAAATAATTAAAGATATAATTAAGAGAGATGAAATAGATTCAAATCGAGAATTTGCGCCACTTGTTAAGGCTGATGATGCTATAGAAATAGATACAACTGGAAAAACTATAGATGATGTTGTTGAAAGTGTAATATCTAAAATAAATTTATAATAAGTTTAGTTTTGAAGGGAGATAGATGTGAGTTTTTATAATTTTGCAACAAAAGTTCTTTTAATGTTTTCAAAAACATTTTATAAATTTGAAGTAATAGGAAAAGAGAATATTCCAAATGAAGGAAATATAATAATAGCTTGTAATCATAAATCAAACTTAGACCCTATATTTATAGCATCAGCAATACAAAATAGAGAAATAGCAGCTATTGCTAAGAAGGAATTATTTAAATCAAAACCGCTGGCATTTATTTTAAATAAATTAAATGTTATACCGATAAATAGAGATAAGCCTGACGTGTCAACCATAAAAAATATTTTAAGATCTATAAAAGATGGGTATATATTAGGTATATTCCCAGAAGGAACAAGAGTTAAAGAACCAGGATTTGGACAGGCCAAAGGTGGGCTTACAGTATTTGCCGTAAAAGGAAAGGCTGATGTTGTTCCTATATCTATAATAAGTAATTATAAGTTTTTTAATAGAGTTACAGTATATATAGATAAGCCTATATCATTTAAAGAATACTATGGTAAAAAGCTTACTACTGAGGATAATGAAAGATTAGCTCAAAATGTATTAGAAGTTATTAAAGAAAATTATTATATACATTCAAAATAATTATTTTAATATAGGGAGAATGATATGAACGTAAAAATAGCTAAAGAAGCAGGATTTTGTTTTGGTGTAAAAAGAGCTATGAAAATGGCTTGGAATGAATTAGAAAAAAATAGTGATGGCATATATGCACTAGGTCCACTTATACATAATAAACAAGCAGTTAAAAAGTATGAAAATAAAGGACTTTTAACTATTGATGATATAAACTCTGTTCCAAATTCAAAACATATGATAATAAGATCTCATGGAGTAAGTGAAGATGTATATATAGAAGCGAGAGAAAAAGATATAAGCATAATAGATACAACTTGCCCGTTTGTAAAAAAGATTCATAGAAAAGCTAAATCTTACTATGATAAAGGGTATCAGATAATAGTTATAGGAGACTATAAACATCCAGAAGTCATCGGTATAAATGGATGGTGTAAAAATAATGCTATAATAATAAAAACACTAGATTATGCAAAAAATTTAGAATTTGATAAAGCTAAGAAATATTGTGTAGTAGCTCAAACTACAATAAATATAGAATTATATAAAGAGATAACAGATTACTTAGAATCTATTTTAGATAATGTAGTATTAAATAATACTATATGCTCAGCTACAAAAGTAAGACAAGAAGCTGCTAGAGAATTATCAAATGAAGTAGATTGTGTAGTTGTAATAGGTGGAAAACATAGTTCAAACACTCAAAAACTAGTTAATATATGCAAAGAGTATGTAGATACATATGCAATAGAAACAAAGGAAGAATTAGATATAGATACATTAAAAAAGTATGAAAATATTGGAATAACAGCTGGTGCATCAACACCAGATTGGATAATAGAAGATGTTGTTACATTTATAAAATCATTATAAGAAGTAAATTACTACTCAAAGCTTAGATTAAATATCTAAGCTTTTTATTTGTATAAAAATAATAATATGGATTTAATGCTTATAATATAGTAAACTAAAACAAAAAAGTAACATACAATTGTTAATTATAGAATAATTTATATAAGTAATAGTTATTTAAATAACGATATTTATAATAATATATAGATAACTATAGCTAAATAAGATAATACTAATATTAATAATTATGTTTTTTTATATAAAGCTTTGGGTATATATGTAGTATGTTAAAAATATATCAATATGGAGGTATAAATAATGAAAGTTATAGTTGTAGGATGCACTCATGCAGGAACAGCTGCAGTTATTAATATAAAAGAAAAATATCCAGAAAGTGAAATAGTAGTATATGAAAAAAATGATAATATATCATTTTTATCATGTGGTATAGCATTAAGTATTTCAAAAGTTGTAACTGAGCCAGAAAAGCTTTTTTATAACTCTCCTAAAGGTTTAGAAGATTTAGGAATCAAAGCAAATATGAAACATAAAGTTTTAGATATAGATTTTATTAATAAAAAAGTTAAGGTAAAAAACTTAATGGATAATGAAATATTAGAGGACACTTACGATAAGTTAATATTAACACTAGGCTCATGGCCAATAGTCCCTAGATTTGAAGGAGGAGAGTTAGAAAATATAGTATTATGCAAAAACTACGACCATGCAAAAACTATAATAAATAAAAGTAAAGATGCAAAAAATGTAGTTGTAATAGGTGCGGGTTATATAGGTGTAGAACTAGCTGAAGCCTTCAAAATTCAAGGCAAAAATACTATATTAATAGATGCAGAAGATAGGATAATGTCTAAATATTTAGATTCTGAATTTACAGATATAGCAGAAAAAACTTTTACAGAAAAAGGTGTAAGGTTAGAGCTAGGTCAAAAGGTCGAAAAATTTGAAGGTAAAGATGGTAAGGTAAGTAAGGTTATAACAAATAAAAGCAAATTTGAAGCAGACTTAGTTGTACTTTGTATTGGGTTTAAACCTAATACTCACTTACTTAAAGATAAAATAGATATGTTACCTAATGGAGCTATAATGATAGATGAGTATATGAGAACAAGTGCTAAAGATGTTTTTGCAGCAGGAGATTGTTGCGTAGTTAAATATAATCCAGCTAAAGATACTAGATATATACCACTTGCTACGAATGCAGTTAGAATGGGAACTTTAATAGCTAAAAACTTAGTTGAACCAAAATTAAAATATCTCGGAACACAAGGAACTTCAGGAATAAGGATATATGATTTATCAATAGCATCAACCGGACTTACAGAAGAAATGGCAAATAAAACAACTAAATTTAATGTAGGCTCAGTGATAGTTAAAGATAATTATAGACCTGAATTTATGCCAACATTTGAGGAAGTAATCTTAAAATTGGTATTTGATAAAGATAATCATAAAATTTTAGGTGGCCAAATTATATCTAAAGTAGATTTAACTCAATTTATGAACACATTATCTGTAGTTATACAAAATGAAATGACTTTGGAAGAATTGGCTGTAACAGACTTTTTCTTCCAACCTCACTTTAATAAACCTTGGAGTTTGTTAAATATAGCTGCACTTGAAGCTATAAAATAGAAATTAGAATAAGTATTATAAAAATATAATAGCATATAATATATAAAAAGACATGAATTAAACTTCATGTCTTTTTATATATTTAGAAGAAAAATTCAAGGATGGTATATAAATGAACTTAAAATCCATAAAACTTAAATTATTTAATATAGGCAAAACTATAACTAATAGCTATATAAAAGATAATAATATAAAAGGGAAAATTATTAGATATGGTAATAATAAAAGACAATATTATAAGGTATACACTCCTTATAGCAGTAATTTAAAGTCAACTATATTTTTTATACATGGTGGAGGCTGGTGGCATGGAAATCCATCACTTTATAGTGGTGTAGGGAAATTTTTTTATAAATTAGGATATCAAACTGTATTATGTGGATATAGGCTAGTTCCTTTTCATAGATACCCAACTCAGATAGATGATGTATTTAAAGCTTTAAAACACTATATAGAATGTAATAAAGAAATAAATAGTATAGTAATTGCAGGATATTCGGCAGGTGGAGAATTAGCTTCTCGTTTAGTGTTCGACCATGATAGACAGTTAAAATATAATATTAATAAAGATTTATTAAAGGGTTTTATATCATTGTCTGGAGTGCTTGATTTTTCAAAATGTACTTCTATATACTCTAGAATATTGGTGAACAATTATGTATATAAAAGTAATATTAAAAAAGCAAATCCTATAAGCCTTTTAAACAAAGAAGTTAATTTACCTATACTGTGTATTCATGGAGAAAGTGATTCTTTAATTAATGTTAATACTTCTATATCTTTTATTAAAAAAGTAAATAATCTAGATGAAAATACTATACTTAAAACAATAAAAAGAGCAGAACACGAAGATACAATAGATATAGTAAGAGGAGATGGAAATAAATATTCTGAATATATATTAAGATTTATAAAGGAAATAGATGATATAAAGAAAATAGATATATAGATACATTTTTATGAATAATGATTATAGTAAGTGTTTTAAAAGTAAAGGAGTAACCATGAATAAAATTGAAAATAATTACTACATAGATAATATAAAGTTTGTACTCATATTCTTTGTAGTATTTGGTCATCTAATAGAACGATATATGGAAGGAAATTATATTTTAATGGGTATATATATATTTATATATACTTTTCATATGCCTTTATTTATATTTATATCAGGGCTACTTTCGAAAAATATAAACAAAAGCAGAAAGTTTCTTTTAAGAAAGTTACTTATACCGTATATTGTATTAAATATAATTTGGTATTCCTTGGCATATCTATATACAAAGGAAACTTACATACCAGTTATATATCCGGGATGGACCTTATGGTTTTTATTAAGCCTATTTTTTTGGAGGATATCTCTTAAATATTTAATAAAGATTAAATATATACTTCCTATAAGTTTTATACTTGGTATTTTTATTGGGCTTGTTCCTAATGGTTCAATGTTATCTTTTTCAAGAACAATAGTATATTTGCCCTTTTTCTTATTAGGATATTATACTAATATAAATACATTAAATAAGTTATATAATAGTATAAATATATGGATTAGCATTTTGGGAATAAGTATGTTTATAGCATTAGCTTTATTTATATCCGAAAATAATATTATAAGCTATAGCTTTTTATATGGTTCATACTCTTATTTAGAACTTGGAATGAATATATTTAAGGGTAGTGTATATAGGGTTATTTTATATTTATGTAGTATAATACTTTCTACATTTATATTAACTGTGATACCTAATAAAAAGACCTTTTACACTTCAATGGGAAAGTCGACTATGTATGTGTATGTTTACCATATATACGTAATATTAATAATATTTTATTTAGTACCTGCTTGGAATAAAAATATTTTGACTATGTGGATTATACTTGCAAGCCCTATATTTGTAACATATATATTATCTAAAAAAGTTTTTGCAAGAGTATACGATAAATTCTTTAATAGCATATTTAAGTTAATAAAGTAACAAATACACTCATAAAAGCAACAGCTTAAAGCTGTAGCTTTTTATTTTTGATATCCTTATATTATAGTTTCTTTATATAAATTATAGATGTTAAAGGTATATACAAGTCGTAATTCTTATTGGATGCTTTATCTATATGTTTTCTATTTAAAACAACTTCTATAGGAGTTACTCTTATGATTTCACCGTATAGTTTTTCTTTAGATAGATATGAGTATATTTCAACATATTCATTTAAAAAATCTAAAGCATATTCATACATAGTGTCAACTCCTTAAAATATATTTACTATAAATATATTAAATATATAAACAGATTGTTACATATATTATGAAATTATTTATTAATTTATATAGCTAATAAATTATCATATCTAAGTAAAAGGATTAAAAGTGACTTATGTAGAATAAGAAATAATCTTAAAATAAATCTATTGAAAAACTACGATAAAATATATGGGTATAAATGTAAACTTAGATAAAATCAGTATTAAAACTGGTGCAACAGCAATACTTCCTCATGAGAGCAATATATTTAAAGAAAAACTGTTGACTTAATCTTATTTAATAAATAATTTTGGAAAGAGTAGAGGGTTCATGCAAGTAGAAAAACTTGGAATCATTGAAACACTAATAATACTTACAAATACTTTAAGTGTAGTAACTTGAATTATAGCTTTAGTAAAATATATGATAAAGCAAAATGAAGATTTGAATAATTATTTAGATATAAAATAATAATACAAAAGCTACATTAATTTACATATTTATATGTTAATATATACTTATATACAGCAAGGGAGATGATAATATGAAATGGATTAAACCTATAAAAGAATATAAGCCATTTAATGAACAAGAAAGTAAAGATAAGGAAATAATACTAAAAGCTATAAATGATTTTGACGATGTGTTAACTAGAAATAATGAAATAGCTCATCTAACATCTTCTACATTTGTAGTAAATAAATCACGTGATAAAGTTTTAATGGTACATCACAATATCTATAATACTTGGTCATGGATGGGAGGACATAATGATGGAGATGATGACTTTTTAAGGGTGGCTATAAAAGAACTAGAAGAAGAAACAGGTGTTAAAAATCCAAGGATAATAGGAAATGATATATTTTCTATAGACATATTAGAAGTTAAAAGCCACATCAAAAGAGGAAAATATGTAGCCCCTCATCTTCATTTATCTATAGCATATTTAGTGGAAGCTGATGAAAATGAAGAATTAATAGTTAAAGAAGATGAAAATAGTGGGGTTATGTGGATACCTATAAATAAATTAGATAAATACGTAAAAAATGAGCCTCATATGTTAAGACTATACAATAAATTTATAGATAAAATGAATACCAAATGATAAAGAGGATGAAATTTTATGAAAAATTTAGACGGTTATATTAATATCATAAAAAGATTGCCAAATAAAGAAAAATACACTAGAGAAGATTTGTTAACAGAAGGCTTACTGCTAGATAGGGATAAAAATCTAGAAATATACTATATTCCAATAAGTGAAAAAATAAGTATTTGCACTAGAGTGTTTATAGTTGGTATAACACCAGGATTTGAGCAGATGAGTACATATATATCTAACTTTAAAAATGGATTAGAAAATTCTTATAACATATATAACAGACAAAGTAATTGCAAAATCTCTTCACCATTTAGCAAAAGTTTGACTAAAAATATTATATACATGTTAGATGAAGTTAAATTAAATGAAGCTTTAAACATAAAAAGTTGTGAAGAATTATTTAATTCTAATAGTCATTTGTTATACACAGATGCTCTTATTCCTTATCCTGTTTTTGTAAATGGCAAAAATTATACAGGCCATACTCCAAAGCTTATGAAAAATAAGCTACTGATGAAATACATTAATAACAACTTTAAAAATAAATTAGAAGATTTAAAAGGGGTTTTAATAATACCTATGGGAAAAGCAGTAGAAGAAGTTTTGATACATTTAGCAGATGAAAAAATATTAGATAGAGACCAAATACTAATAGGATTTCCTCACCCATCAGGTGCTAATGCTTATAGATTAATCCAATTAAAAGAGAATAAAGATAATATGATTAAAATAATAAAAAAGCATAACTTTAACTTATAATATTAGGGGGATAACATGGGAGTATGTAAAAATGAGATGAAAAAACTTATTAGAGGAGAAGTGGAAGCTGTATATATAACATCAGAGATAGAGTTACATGATACTACAGCTATTTCTGTTCAAGTATGGAATTATGATAAAGAAAAAGATATAATATCATATACCACATTAACTAAATCAAATATGAGTAAACCATACCTTATAAAAATAAAAAATGGAACTGAATTTGTAGATAAAAAGTATGTAGGTGAGAGTTTAACAGATGATGCGAAACTTACATTAACGACTAAAGAGAATGCATATAAACTTTTAGAAAGTTTAAAATAGATAAAATATCCTACATATATCTTGGTTAAAGATATATGTAGGATATTTTAATATAAAAATTAAATGTATGTATATTTAATCATAAATAAAAGGAATAATATAACATAGGTGATAAAATGTATATACTTAATCTAGATACTAGAGATAAATATGATAATTTTACTGAAGGATTTTACAATAAAAATAATTCTTATATTATACTAAGTGATCCTAAGCAATTAAATCTACTTAAAAATATATTAGAGATAGATGAAATTACTTTTAATGATTGCCTTAAATTTGATGAAAATATAAAATTAGATTTATTTGATAATTATGATTTTCTTAGCATAAATACCTTTGAAATAATGAATAATGATATATACGTAGAAGAAATAAATATATACTTATCAGAAAATTTTGTATTAGTTGTATGCAATGAAGAAAATTTTATATTCGAATTTGTAAAAAATATAATAACTAATAATATTAAATTAAATAATACTTCTAATATAGTTATTTTATTTAATATTAATTATTTAATACTTAAAAATATAATAATGCATCAATTTGAAATACTAGAAAAGATAGAAGATATCATATTAAAATTAGAAGATGATATACTTGAAAATGCAATAGATGAACATGTAATAAAAATAAATCATATAAGAGGCATAACTAGATCTATCGTAAAAAATACAAGACCCCTTTTATATATAGGTGATAGAATATTAAAGGAAAATATAAGGTACTTGAAATACTCTGATATAAGGAAGCAAAATCTCGAAAACTTTCAAAGTATAGACTTTGGTATAGAGAAACTTTATTCATTTTCTTTATCCACTAGAGAACTAGCAGATAAGCTTCTTGATATTTATTCTTCTCAAGTAGCAGAAAAAACTAATAGCTTGATAACAAAACTTACTTTACTTACAGCAATATCATCGCCATTGACTATTATAACAGGTATATATGGGATGAACTTTAGATTTATGCCAGAACTTGACTTTGTATATGCTTATCCAATAGTTATAACTGTTATGATTATGATAGTTATAATAGGCATTCTAATATTCAAACTAAAAAATCTACTTTGATTATATCTCTTAATTTAATATTTTAATACTACAAATACTGGAATATAATGGTTAAAACTATTTTTTAATTGAAAATGATTTATTAATATATTTTTTAGAGGGTTTAAACCCTCTTTTTTATTTTATATTAGATTAACTTAATTATTTTAAGTCGTCTCATTTGATCAAATGGCATTTTAGTTTATTTAATTAAGTTAAAATACTTAAAAATTAATATTATTAAGAAAGCTTTATTCTTTATAAGAAGTAGTGTAAAATTACAATTATAAATAAATTCACAGTAGGAGGTAATATGGAAAAATTATACTATACAAATCAATATATAAAAGAATTCGTCGCAGAAATAGAGGAAATATTAGAAGTAAATGGAAAATATCATATAGTATTAGATAAAACAGCATTTTTCCCTGGTGGTGGTGGACAGTTTTGCGATTTAGGAAAGATAGATGTTCATGATGTTTTAGATGTATATGAAAAAGACAATAAGGTATACCATGTAGTGGAAAAAAAACCTATAAAAATACATAAAGTAAAATGTTTTATAGATTGGGAAAGAAGAGAAGATGGAATGCATCAACATTTTGCACAGCATATATTATCAGGATGCTTTTATACTTTATTTAAAAAAAATACAACTGCTTTTCATTTAGGTAGTGAGATAAGTACTGTCGATATAAAAGGTCCTCTTACTACTGATGAAATAAGAGAAGTTGAAAGAATGGCAAATGATATAATAAGTGAAAATATAGAGGTAGAAACATTGATTCCATCTAAAAAAGATTTAAAAAAGATATGGATAAGAAGAGATTTACCAGATACTTCAGAAGAAATAAGAATTGTTAAAATAGGTGATTTAGACTCTAATGCTTGTTGTGGTGTTCACCCAAAGTCTACACTAGATGTTAGAATGATAAAGATAAGAAGATGGGAAAAAAATAAGGATTCTATAAGAATCGAATTTTTAGCAGGAAAAAGAGCTATAAACAGCTCTCTAAAAAGAGATATTTATTTAACGGATATTTGTAGATATTTAAGTTCAACTGAAGAAGAAGCTATAAATGGTGTTAAAAAACTTCACGATAAACTTGAAGATGCCCTTTATGAAAAAAGGAAGATTGAAGATGTTATTGTTAATTTTGAAATAAAAGAGATGATAAATAATTCAGATAAGGTAAATGATATATCTATTATAAAAAAGATATACATAGATAAGGATATCAAGTATATATCTAAAATAGCATCTAAAATAACTGAGTCAGAAAATGTTATATCTTTAGTTGGAGTTAAAAATGATGGTAGAGTTAATTTAGTTTTTGCTAGTTCTAAAAATATAAATACTATTAGTATGAACAATATCTTAAGAGATACAATGACACTGCTTGATGGAAGAGGAGGAGGAAGTACATTCTTAGCCCAAGGTGGTGGTAAAAATAACGGTAACTTAGAAGTAGCTATTGATTATGCTTTTGATAAAATAAAAAAAGAGTTGATTTAGTTGTTAAAGGTAAGTGTAGATTTCTATAAGTGCTATACTTACCTTATTATGTATGTTTTGGATTCTAAAATATATATTTTTAATTATATAACTTACTTTAGTTTACATAATTAAATTATTTTAAAACCTTTTTTTATTTAAATGATTAAAATTAAGTAAAAATACTTAGATTAGATTATAAGTGCATATTATTTATTCTAGATATAAATCAACATGATTTTTATAACTCTCTCTTAAAATCTAATTTAAACATTCGAATTTAGAATAAAACTTATAGAATTTTTATAAAATAATTTACAAATTAAGTCGAGATTATTATTAGACATTTTCAGAATAAAGGAGAATTTATGTTTATAAAAAATAGAGAAAATATAAATTTATATATTGAAGAATATGGGGAAGGTAAGAATTGTATATATATACATGGTGGTCCTGGGTCTTGGAGTGAAGATTTTAAAATTTATTGTAAGGACGAGTTTAGTAAATTTTGTAATATGATATATTTAGACCAAAGAGGGTGCGGACGTTCTGATGGAAACTTGGATGATGACTATTCTATAAACAGTTTAGTTGATGATATTGAGGATATACGTAAAAATCTTAAATTAAATAAACTTATTTTAATAGCACATTCTTTCGGTGGGATAATAGCAGTAAATTATGCATATAAATATAAAGAGCATGTTGAAGCTTTAATATTAACTAATTGCACTTTGAATTTAAATGATTCTTTACAAAGTCAAGTAGAGTATGGATGTAAGTTATTAAATATAGATATTGATATATATAAATATGACGAACTTATAACTAAGTGGACTTTGGTTGCCAATAAACTGATCAGAGATGATTTGTATTATAAATTACAGTATATGAATTATTCTAATTATAAAAATATTGAAATAATAGATAAAAATATGGTTAATGAAAATTTAGCTAAAAAAGCATTTTTTAATGAAGACTATTTTTACGACTATACAAACCTAACTAGAAGCTTAAATGTAAAAACACTTATAATCTGTGGTGATGAAGATTATTCTATTGGAATTGATCATTATAAAGATTTTAATTTTAAAAACAAGACCGTAAAAATATTAAAAAGTAAACACAATCCATATGTAGAAAATACAAAAGAATATATTTCTGTTGTTAGGGAGTTTTTAGAAAGTATTTAATAGTTTACTGAACATAAATTTTATTAAATAATAGTGATGTTAGAAAAGATATTAGTTTTGAACTAACATCACTATTATTTTGTTTTAAAAATTTGATATATAATTTAAATTGGGCATAATTGATGTATCATACATACTTAAGTTTACATAATTAAATTATTTTAAATGTTTTTCTGTGTTTTATAAATAAAACAACTTCAAAATATTAAAAAACTTCCTTAATTCAATTTAAAGGTTATAATTTTTATTAACATATTTACTGTTGAATAAATTTAAATATCGCCTTAAAAACGAATATAAAAAGTTAGTTTTATTACTATTTTATTTTAGAATATTTATTATCATCCTAACTTGAATAAATTTTCAGAGATTTTTTCGCTAGCTTCAACATCCATATTTTTAAGTGCGTGAGCGTAAATATTTAATGTTGTATTTATATTAGAATGACCCACTCTTTCTGATATAACTTTTATAGGTACTTTTGAATTTATAAGTAAAGTTACATGTGAATGTCTTAAATCATGAAATCTTATATGTTCTAAATTATTCTCGCATAAAAATTTACTAAACTTTTTGCTAAGGACATCTTGGGCTATAGGTTGTCCATTTTTATCATAGAATAACAAGTTAAAAGGATTTTTTATGCCTTTTAATTTAGCTTCTAATTGTTTTTTCTTATGTTCTTTTAGTAAAGATATAACCTCTATAGGAACTGATATTGTTCTTTCTGAACTTTCAGTTTTAGGTTCTTTAAGTATAACTTTGCCTTCATTTCTTACAGTTATTTTATCTATTGTTATAGTATTTTCATTAAAATCTATATTATCCCAAGTTAGCCCTAGTGTTTCAGATATTCTAAGTCCTAATCCTGAAGCTAGATATATAGGTAGTTTTAAAGGTGTATTTTCACAAGTTTTAAGTAATTTTACCATATTATCTTTATCATATATATTATTTTTAAACTTTCTAATTCTTGGAGTTTCTACACAATCTACAATATTTTCTCTTATAAGTCTTAATCTATAAGCCTTTTTCATAGCTAAATTTAATATATTTATGTGTATCTTTATAGTTTGAGGGCTAAGAATTCCAACTAAATCATCTACGTAATTTTGTATATGTATAGGTTTTAAATCTTCTAACTTATGATTTCCTAGCTTAGGTATTATATACTTTTTGCATATTCTTAGATAACAATTATATGTAGTTATAGATAAATTTATCTTATGTTTTTCTAAAAAATCCAACAAAAAATTACCGAATTTTATAGAGTTTGGTGTAGCTAATTCATCGTTTAAAATGGATTCTTTTAATTCTATTAACTTCTTAGATGCATCTCTTTTTTTATCAAATGAACCCATATTTTTCTGTATCTTTTTTCCACTTTCAACATCTTTATATTCTAAATAAACTATATAGTTTTTGCTTCTTTTTCTTATAAATGCAAAGCTCATTCAATTCCTCCATATTATTACAATTATATATATATTATATCATAAAAGAAAAAATAAAAACATTTAAAGTTCTGACATACAACTGACATAATATGTTATGTATTGCTCTAATATGTTGAAAATACTTCACTTTATTTTTTTGGCATAAAACTATATATTTTATGTTTATAAAGAACAGTTAATGCATAAATCTCATAAGTTATATAAAAGTCTTTTGATTCTATATTGTTTTTTTATAATCAAAATTAAATTTCATCAAAGGGGAGTTAAAAATGTACAACTCTAAAATGAATGTTTTAGAAACAAAACGATGTATACTTAGACCTATAACTTTAAAAGATGCTCCAGATTTACATGAGTGTTATAAGCAAGAAATAGTCGTAAAATATCTCCCATTTAAAGCACATCAGAATATTTATGAAACTAGAGAATTTATAAAAAATTTCTTTTTAAAAAAGTATAATGAGAACAAACTAGCCCATTACGCAATAGTATTAAAATCAAACAAAAAAGTTATAGGTAATATAGGTTTTAACAATATCTCTAAAGATAATAAAAAGGGAGAAATCGGAATATGCATAAACCCATCTTATTGGGGGTATGATTTATCAACCGAATTAGCTAGAGAGATCGTAAAATATGGATTTAAAAAATTAAAACTTGAGGAAATTATAGCTATAACTTATGAAGACAATAATTATTCAATAAAATCATTAGAAAACTTAAATTTTGAATATATAAAAACCTATTACAAAACATTTCATTCATCTAATAAAAAAGTAAAATGTAATTTATATAAAATATCACGAAAAAATTACTTAATGAGTAAATATAAATAAAATTTAACATCTATAATAAGGAGATGAAATTTTTATGAAAGATTTGAATGATAATTGGATAGATGATCATTTAAAGTATGCTATATCTAGTACATTAGGTGTAGAAAATTTTAATGTTACAAAAAATGAACTAAAGTTATTAGAAAAATTAGACTTATCAGATAAAAATATATCAAGTTTAAAAGGGATAGAGCATGCAGTCAATTTAAAACATCTCAATTTATGTAGAAACGAGATAAGGGATGCTTCTTTACTTTCTAAGTTAGTTAATTTAAATACATTAGAGTTATCAGAAAATAAAATTGAAGATGTTAGCTTTTTGAGTGATTTGGTAAATTTAAAATCTATAGGATTAGATAGTAACAATATATCCGAAATAAGCAATTTAGCTAATCTTACAGAGTTACAGATATTAAATATTTCAAATAATCAAATTCAAGATTTAACTTTTTTAGATTCTATTAGATCTGATAATATTAAAATTATAGCTAGCGATCAGTATATAATGCTAAATCCTGTAACTGTTTATAAAGGTCAAGACTATATTTTTAATAGTCCAATTCATTTTAGTGATGAAACTATAGTGTTATTAGACAATGTCCAGGTAAGAGGTAACTATAATTCGATTAAAACAGATAAAAGACCTTCTATATTATATTCAATTTCTAAAGTAATGATAAAAAATATCCTTTCTAATTGTTTGTTAAAGGCTGATTTTTATCATGAAATTCCATTTTCAAAATCTACTATATTAAGTGGTACAATAATCCAACAAATAAATTTAAAGATAAAAAATGTTTTAAGTGTTTTTGAGCCTGACAATATAGTTAAAATAAGTTCATTATCAAGAATATCTGGAAATTTATTTGTAGTAAATAAAGAAGCAGGTACTAATACTAAAAGTATACCATTAAAAGAAAAAACTATTACCATTATAGATAGTAATGGTAATAAAGCTTATTCATTAACCAATGAAAATGGATCATATGAGTTTAAGAATTTAAAAAAAGGAAGATATACATTACTTTTTCCATTTTTAAATGGCTATGAGTACACAACACCATCTTTAGTTATATGTAATTTATCACAAAAAGGAGAAATAATCATAGATTCTAGGGTATATAAAAAATAAAAGCGGTATTTACATACCGCTTTAACTTTCTAAAACTTTAAATCCTTCTCCTAATACCTCATGAACATTACTAACTATTATAAATGCATTGGGATCTTTCAATTTAACCAATCTTTTTAAGTGAACTTCTTGATTTCTAGGAACCACTACTAAAAGTACTTCTTTTTTATCATCAGTATATCCACCTCTACCATTTAATATAGTAACACCTCTAGATAAATCATTAGTTATAACTTCTTTTAAGCTCTCCGCTTCTTTAGATATTATAAGGAAAGCTTTAGAGTAATCAAATCCTTCCATTATTGCATCTGCTACCTTGACCATTGTATAGAGTGCTATAGCAGAATAAAGAGCAATTTCAATATTTTTACTAGCAATTCCTGAAGATATAACTACAAAAGCATCTAAACATACCATAAATTGTGTAGGCTTAATACCTTTAAACCTTTTGCTAAGTATAAGTGCAATTAAATCAGTACCACCAGTAGAAGCATCTGCTCTAAACATTATACCTATACCTATACCTAGTAGTATAGCACCTGATATAGCTGATAATAATAAATCATTTGTCACAATTAGGTCAGAAATTGGAGCCATTAAATTTACTATAATAGAAAACATAACTGTACCTATTAAGGTTTTTATAGAATTTTTTCCTCCAAGTATTTTAAATGAAAATATAACTAGAGGAACACCTATAGCTAACATTATAAAAGATACTGACATGCCCGTAACCTTACTTAATACTACAGAAAGGCCGCTAAGTCCTCCAGGTGCTATTGTGTGTGGCTTTAAGAACATATTAATACCTATACTCATAGATATACACCCTAATATTAATCCAAAAGCTTCTACAAGTAACTTAGAATTTTCCTTTTTCATTTTTACCCCCATTATATTAAATTGTCAAATTTTATCACATTTATATATTATAACAGTAAATACATAGTATATAAAGTATAATAATTATATAGTAAAATAAATTTCGTTTATTATTGATATCAAAGGGTATAATATAAATAAATTTATATAATTTAAATGATATATTTTTATTAATTTCTAGTATATTTTGTAAAATTTAATTGATTATATACACAATAAAAGTATATAATATATATAAATTTAATAATTGAAAGGAAATGATTATATGAAGGTTACTTTACCACAAACAGCGGTAGATACGCTAAAAGACATATTAAAAGATAATCAAGACAGACCTCATAATATAAGAGTATACTTTGCAGGTATAGGCTGAGGGGGTCCATCATTTGGAATTGCTCTGGATGAGCAAAAGGCTGATGACTTACAATACGATGTAGATGGATTACATTTTATAATGAGTAAAGATGACTATACTAAGTATGGAGATATAGTTATAGAAGATACAGGATACGGCTTCAAAGTTATACCTGAAAATATGAAAGATGATAATGGATGCGGTGGAGGATGCTCTGGTTGCGGACATTAATATCTAAAAAGAGTATTAGCAAATGCTAATACTCTTTATTTTTTACTAAAATTAATGTATTATTAATAGATAATAAAGTATAAAGCAAGGAGCAACTTATGAGAAGAAGAAAAGTAAAGGGTGCAGATATAAAATTATTAAGCTATGAAAATTATGTACTAAAAGATAACATAGAACAATTTAAAGGAAAATGGAATAAAAGATTTGAAAATAATAATCCTATACATGTAGAATTTGGTACAGGTAGAGGAAAATTTTTAACCACTTTAGCTAAAGAAAATCCTAATATAAACTACATAGCTTTTGAAATAAAAGAAGAAGTTCTATTAAAGGCTGTGGAAAAGGCTATAGAAAATAACTTAGATAATATTTTATTTGCATGGGCAAATGCAGCTAATATATTAGATTATTTTGAAAAAGAAGAACTATCTAGAATTTATATAAATTTTTGTGACCCTTGGCCAAAGAAAAGATGGGCAAAGAGACGACTTACACATAAAAACTTTTTAAATATGTATAATGAAATTTTAAATGATGATGGAGAGATACATTTTAAAACTGATAATGAAAATTTATTTGAATTTAGTTTAAATGAAATCACTGATAACAACTGGAAATTAAAAAATATATCTCTAGACTTAGCAAATAGTGAATTTGAAAATGTAACAACAGAATATGAAGATAAATTTATGTCTTATGGAATGAAAATATTTAGATGTGAAGCTAGAAAAAAATAAGAGGTGATATCACCTCTTATTTTTTAAAATATTCCGTTTTTTCTTCTCATAGTATATAATCCCAAACATACAACTAACAAATATAGTATGTATAAGATAATTCTTGTTGACTGTAACTCAGTATTTGAATGATGAGGTAGTACTGAAAGTATTGCAGATATTCCTATAAGTAGTGGATTTATAACGATTTGCTTATCGCTTCTTAAAACCATGATTTTTCCAATCCAAACAATAGATAAAATTAAAAATAAAATCTTTAATATAAATTCTATAGTGTCTAACATATTCAAAACTCCCCTTAACTCAGTGGATTTATTTTATAGTATTTCCATACAAAGTATATTTAATCATTAGCTTATGATATTGATGGTTATGTACTAATTTTTAATATACATAAATTTAATTATAATACTATTTGGTATAAAAATAAACATATTAAATAATAATTAATATAACTAAATTAATTAAAGGAGTTTAAAATGTGTATATATAATCATAATCTTAATAATAATAACGAAAATATATTAAAGGAAAATGAACTTATTATACTAAAAAAAATATACAAATGTATAGATATAGGAGATATTAATGAAGCTAAAAAATTAACTAATGATTTAATACAACTTCAAGATAATCTATATAATATAAAAATATTAACTACAGCTTATAATTTAATTAAGTAATTTATATAATATAGAGATATTCAAATAATAAATAGCATATTTATTATATATAGATATCTGGGGGGGATATTATGAATTTACGATTTATAAATTGGTATACTCAAGCCCTTGGAGCCATATTGGGAATAATGGCATGTGTATATGCATATTTAAAAGGATTTATATGTACATATAATAATATTTCTGTGTTTTTTGATACTATGAATTTCTTTGAAATAGTATCTAGTTATCTCTTATTACCTTTATGCATAACAACTTTTATATTATCTATAATAAAGGGATATGGCACTGACAAAGAACCTTTAAATAATAATTTAGAAAAATTAAATCTGATCTTTATTTCATTAAATGTCATTATAGGTTTTATTGGAGCTAGGATATATTTTTTAATACCTGCTTTATTTATATTATTTAATGTTTTTATGGATAATGTATTTAAAGAATATAAGGAGATTGATAGTGATGATGAGTGCACTAAAAATAATTGTCTGTTAAGCAGTAATGATATGGATTTAATTTTAATGAATACAAAAAAGGAGATAGCATTAGAACTTTTACTGAAAAATGCTGATATAGAGTTTATTGTTGATATTACAGGTTTATCTAAAGAAGAAATAATAGATATCGGTAAAAACTTAAATTAAGAAAAAAAGATACTAATTTATTAAATTAGTATCTTTTTTTGTTTATATAAAATGATATAGATTCATAATTTAATGCAAAAACTTAAATGAGATTAAATCTGTTTACAAAGTTATTTTTTATGATATAATATTAGTACCTGGTAATAATATAAGGGGGTAAAATTATATGAAAATAAATGAAATAAAGGAACTTTTAAAGGCTATAGATAATACAAGTTTAGAATATGTAAAATTAGAAAATGCTGAACTAAAACTAGAAGTATCAAAAAAAAATAGTTCTTTAAAAAATAATATTAAAAATGAAAAAGACACTTTAAAAAATAGCGAAGAAATAGAATTAGAAAGTATAAATCATGAAAATATTAATGAATATGAAAACTCTCAAAATAAAGATAATTTATATATAGTAAAAGCTCCTTTAATGGGAACATTTTATACATCGCCAAGTCCTAATGAAAAAAGTTTTGTAAATATTGGCGATATAGTTAAAGAAGGAGATAAGCTATGTATATTAGAAGCAATGAAGCTTATGAATGAAATAAATAGTGAAATAGAAGGTGAAATAGTAGAAATATTGGTTGAAAGTGAAGAATTAGTAGAGTACAATCAACCTTTATTTAAAATTAGGCCATTATAAGGAGGTATATTATGATTAAAAAGATATTAGTTGCGAATAGAGGAGATATAGCTGTTAGAATAATCAGAACTTGCAAAGAACTAAACATAAAAACAGTTGCTATATACTCTAAAGCAGATAGTGAGTGTTTACATAGATATCTGGCTGATGAATCAATATGTATTGGGCCTAATAATATCTCAAAAAGTTATAATAATATAGATAATATAATATATTTAGCTCTTAAACTTGAATGTGATGCTATACATCCTGGATTTGGATTCTTATCAGAAAATCATGAATTTGCTAGAAAATGTGAAGAAAATAATATTATTTTTATCGGACCAAGTAAAAAACAAATGGTTTTAATGAGTGATAAATCTAGAGCTCGTGAAACTGTTATTAGTTTAGGTATAAAGGTAGTTCCTGGTTCTGATGGAGTACTAAAAAACAAAGAAGAAGCTTTTGAAGTAGCAAATAAGATCGGTTATCCAGTAATTATAAAAGCTTCTAATGGTGGCGGTGGGAAAGGTATGAGAATAGTCTATACGCAAGACGAACTGTTTTCAAGTTTTGATATAGCTAGTTCTGAATCTTTAGCATCATTCGGAAGTAGTGATTTATATATGGAAAAATTCATAGAAAATCCTAGACACATTGAAGTTCAAGTATTTGGAGATAAATTTTCAAATGTAATACATTTGGGTGGAAGAGATTGTTCTATGCAAAGGAAAAATCAAAAAGTACTAGAAGAATCACTTTCTAACTACTTAAGTGAAGAAGAGAAGAATAATTTATATAAAAGTGCTGTTAATATCGTAAAAGGAATTAATTATATAGGTGCAGGAACAATAGAATTTATAATAGATAAACACAAAAATTTTTATTTCATAGAAATGAACACAAGAATACAAGTAGAGCATCCTGTTACGGAAATGATTACAGGAATAGATCTTATAAAACTTCAGATCTTAATTGCTGATAATAAGCCTATACCTTTTAATCAAGAAGAGATAGTATTTAAAGGACATGCTATTGAATGTAGAATAAATGCTGAAATACCAGAAGAAGAATTTAAACCATGTCCTGGTGAAATAACATCACTAAACATACCTGGCGGATTTGGAACAAGGTTTGATACCTTTGTTTACTGTGGATATACTATACCTCCTCTTTATGATTCTATGATAGGTAAGCTTATTTGTTGGTCAGAGAGTAGAGAAGAGTGTATAAAAAAAATAAATAGAGCGTTAGATGAAATAATTATAGAAGGTGTGAGAACTAATATAAATTTTCAAAAATCACTTATAAATAGTGAAGCTTTCTTAGAAGATAGGCATTATACTAAATTTATTGAAAATGAATTTCTGGGAAATACGCAGATAGCAACAACTATATAAGGGAGAAATCATTATGATTAAAAAATTTTTACCATCTAAAGAAACTAAATATATCACAGTTTCTCTGGATAATAAATTTAAAAAGAATAGTGTAGATGATAAATTTTGGATATATTGTGAAGGTTGTAATGATCATGTTTTTAAAAAAGATATAGAAGATAATTTAAATATATGTCCAAAATGCGAAACACATTATAGTATTAAAGCTAGAGATAGAATAAGTTTAATTTCTGATAATGGTACTTTTAAAGAGTTTATGTTTAAAATTGACATTCAGGATCCATTAGAATTTCCGAATTATTTAAATAAACTTAATAATTACAAGGAAAAAACTAAAGAAGATGAAGCTGTTATTTGTGGCACTTGTAGTGTAAATGGAATAAAAATAGTTTTATGTGTAATGAATCCAGATTTCATGATGGGAAGTATGGGCAGTATTGTTGGTGATAAGATAACATATTCTATAGAATATGCAGCTAGTAATGATCTTCATATAATTATTTGTACGGCCTCAGGAGGGGCTAGAATGCAAGAAGGAATGGTATCATTAATGCAAATGGCTAAAACTTCTCAGGCCATTTCTAAGCTCGAGGAAAAAGGATTATTATATATAAGTTTATTAACACACCCTACAACTGGCGGTGTTAGTGCTAGTTTTGCTATGCTTGGAGACATAATTTTATCTGAACCAAATACATTAATTGGCTTTGCAGGTAAGAGGGTTATAGAACAAACTATAAATCAAAGGCTTCCTAATAATTTCCAAACTTCTGAATTTTTACTAGAGCATGGATTTATAGATAAGATAGTTAATAGAAAATATTTAAAAGATACATTATATACTATACTTTCACTACATTAAATAAATAGATATAAATTAGCGAATAAATACAAAAAATTTATTCGTTAATTTTTTAGAAATAAATATTAAATAAATGAATATTTACATTTAAGTTGAATATATAAAAATTTAATTTAAGATATTTCTATGGAGGAATAGAATGGATATAAATACTATTGAGATAAATAAAAAAATACAGAAATTAAAGGCAGATATAAATAATTTAACTGAAATATCCAAATCTAATCAAATAGATTTAAGTAATCAAATAAGAGAATTGGAAGAAAAACTAAGTAAATTAAAAGATGAAGCTAATGTTAATTTATCACCTTATGAAAAAGTTTGTTTAAGTAGAGATATAAAAAGACCTACAACAAAAGATTACGTTGATAGAATTTTCTCTAATTTTATAGAACTTCATGGAGATAGGCTGTTTAAAGATGATTCATCTATAATCGGAGGAATAGGCAATATAAATAATTTTAAGGTTACCATTATAGGTCATCAAAAAGGAAATGATGTTCATGAAAATATTAAAAGAAACTTTGGGATGCCTCATCCAGAAGGATATAGAAAAGCCCTTAGGCTTATGAAACAAGCTGAAAAATTTAAAAGACCTATAATTACATTTATAGATACACCGGGGGCATTTTGTGGTATAGAAGCTGAAGAACGTGGTCAAAGTGAAGCTATTGCAAAAAACTTACTTGAAATGAGTAAACTTAAAGTACCTATCATATCCTTTATAATCGGGGAAGGGGGAAGTGGAGGAGCACTCGGAATTGGTATTGGAAATGATGTATGTATGTTGGAACACTCAGTTTACTCGGTAATTTCTCCTGAAGGACTGTCGAGCATATTATTTAAAGATTCCTCTAAAGCTAAAGAAGCTAGTGAAGTAATGAAACTTACTAGTAAAGACTTATATGCGCTTGGTATAATTGATAAAGTTATAAAAGAGCCATTAAACGGTGCTCAAGAAGATGTGGATTTAGTAGCTAACAAAATAAAAGAATTTATATTAGATAGACTTGATTACTATGAAAAACTTACTGAAGCTGAAATAGTTTCTAAAAGATATGATAAATATAGAAAAATCGGAAAATGCTTGTAGATTTAAAAAAATATACCTATATGATAAATTTAATTATATAGGTATATTTTATTTTGTATTATAAAAAAATACACTAATATAAATTCATTTAACAAATTTATCTATTATGCATGCAGATTTATTAAATTAATATTAATAATAAAAATTAAAATAAATTTAATATTGATAATTGGAAGTAGTGGTATATTTATAAATCTTTAAGATTTAACTAGTCTTTAAATGTATATTTAGGGAATAGTTATTATAATTAATAATATTATGCATATAAATTTATTAAATTTAGCAATTTGTACCTATGCTTATATAGATTTAATTAATTTATATTTATTTGCTAATACTCTTTTTTTGTTTCTATATATTTTGTTTATAAATAGTTTTTCATATTGCATTTTATAGTTATCTTTCTTAAAGATATATTTATACATTAATATTAAAGATTTTTCATCTAATATATAAGTATATTTAATATACTTTATTTTAAGCTTCAAATGCTTATACTTAATCTCTTTACAATGTAATTTGTAAGTAATACTTAAATTTTAGGAATAGTTGAAATACGAAAAACCTAGTGTTATTATATTTTATAGTTATAATAACTTTTCATTTTATAGTTGGAGGTAAATTTTGAAAGATACAAAAATATTAAAAATACATAATAAATCAGATAAACCAGATAACATCGTCATACGTGATAACAATCTTATAGAAGAATGTATAATAATAGAAAAATCATTGCCTAATTTTATGAAAGATTACTTTGTTTATTTAAAAGGATCTGTATCTGTCTCTACTAGACATGCATATTTAAAAGATATAAAATTTTTCTGCAATTACTTAGTTGAATCTCAAGAACTAACAATAGCTAAAGAAATATGTGATATTACCTTAGAAGAATTTAATTTAATAAAAGCAAGAGATGTAAACTTATTTTTAGGTGATTATTGTACTAGATACTATAAACATACATCCCAAGATACAACTTTAATTTATGAAAATAATAATAGAGCCCTTGCTAGAAAAAAATCATCTCTCTCTACTCTATTTAAGTTTATGTTTAGAAATGAACAATTAGACAGCAACATAACTGATGGCTTTAATCCAATTAAACTTCCTAAGCCTCAACCAGATGCTATAAAAAGACTCGACATAGATGAAGTCGCTAAAATGCTTGATTCTGTTGAAAATGGTTATGGATTAACTGATAAAGAAAAAGTTTATTGGAGGAAAACTAAGCTTCGTGATAAGGCTATTTTAGCTTTATTTGTTACTTATGGACTTAGATTAAATGAGCTCAGAGAGCTAAATATTTCTTCTTTTAACTTTTCTAGGGGTGAATTTAAAATATATAGAAAAAGAGGTAAAGAAGTATTGATGCCAATTAACCATACTTGTGAAGTCGTTGTTAAGGATTATATTTATAATGAGAGGACAAAAAGTGAATTATTGGCTGAAGAACACAAAGATGCTTTATTTTTATCTTTACAAAATAAAAGAATTACACCAAAAGCTATCAGACAACTTGTTAAAAAATATACGTCTATTTCTATGGAAACATCTAGAGATAGTGGTTATAGCCCTCATAAACTTCGTGCTACTGCCGCTACTTCTCTAATTCAAAATGGTTTTTCTATATATGATGTACAAAATCTATTAGATCATGACAATGTCACTACTACCCAGCTTTATGCTGCACATAAAAAACATGTTAAAAGAGATATTGTAAATAATTTTGAATGGATAGATGATAAAAAAGAAACTTCTTTAGACTAAATAGTAAATACTTCTTATTTCGGAACGAATGTTTGAGAAAAGGGAAACATTGTGCTACAATATAAGTATAATGCAATAATTGACTAGGAAGGAGAGATTTTATGTATATAGATTTGAGTAGCAAGCAAATATTAATATTAGAATTTATAAAAGATCAAATAGCCTCAAAGGGGTATCCACCATCAGTTAGAGAAACATGTGATGCTGTAGGGTTAAAATCAACTTCTACTGTACATGCACATTTAAATAAGCTTGAGAAATTAGGGTATATAAGAAGAGATGCTACTAAGCCAAGAGCTATAGAAGTTTTAGATAAAGCTGGATTCGAATCAGATTTTCCTACACCAGAAATGCTAAATCTTCCTCTGGTTGGACAAATCACAGCAGGGTTACCAATACTTGCAAAACAAAATATAGAAGAGTACATAACATTACCAGCTAATCTAGTTAAAGGTAGCAATAACTTTGTTTTAAAAGTTAAAGGTGATAGTATGGTTAATGCAGGTATTTTAAATGGAGACTATGTTATTGTGGATAGAAAAAATACTGCTGTTGATTCTGAAATAGTAGTAGCCCTTATTCACAATGAATATGCTACAGTAAAGACATTTGAAAAAGATGGAGATGTTATTAGGTTAATACCTCAAAATGATTTTATGGAACCAATAGTTCTAACATCCAGAGATGTACAAGTTATAGGCATTGTTACAGGTGTGTTTAGAGTATTATAATAAATTTAAGTATTTATAAGTAAAAGATATGGTATTATAACCATATCTTTTACTTTTGATTTAAAATTTAAGCTAATTCTAATGCGATTTCCATCATTTTTGTAAATGCTACTTGTCTATCATGAGATGAACACTCTTCTCCTGTAAAAGGACAATCTGATATTGTAAGTATAGTAAGTGCATTAACTCCTGCTCTAGCAGCATTCATATAAAGACCAGCTGCTTCCATTTCTACACATAGAACCCCCATCTTCTTCCATTTTTCTAAATTACCTAGTCCTGTATCAGAATAAAATACATCACTTGAAAGTATATTTCCAACAGTTACTGTAGTCCCCTTATCATTAGCTATATTTACTGCTTTTTGTAGTAATTTATAACTTGCTATTGGAGCATATGTACCTGGTAAATTATATTGTGATGCAAAGTTTGAATCGGTACAAGCACCCATACCTATTACAATATCATGTAAATTTAAGTTTTCATTTATTGCTCCTGCTGAACCAATTCTTATAAGGTTTTTAACTCCATAAAAGTGTATTAATTCATAAGAATAAATCCCTATTGATGGTATACCCATACCACTTCCCTGTACAGATATTCTTCTCCCTTTATAATAGCCTGTATATCCAAACATCCCCCTAACAGTGTTATATTCTACTACATCTTCTAAAAAGTTTTCCGCTATAAATTTAGCTCTTAGCGGATCTCCAGGAAGTAATATAGTTTCTGCTATATCTCCTAGCTTTGCATTATTGTGCGCCGTTGGTGTATTATTCATATTTTAACCTCCTTAAAACATTAAGTATTAACAAATTTTAACTTATAATTTATTTTTAGCTTATATGATAGTATACTATAATTAAGTGCACCTTTTCTAGGCATAAATACCTGAATTTAAGCATTAACTTAATTAAAATTGTTAATTAGGAGGTGATTTCATAAAAAATAAAACTAAGAGTAACCAGACATTAGCATTACTACTTCTAATACCTATGCTTATATTTTCTTTTTTAGCAACAATAAAATCTGAAGGTATAGAAAAAAATGATAGCTCTAGAGAAGTTGTAAATGAATATTTTAACTCAATCAATAAAAAAGACATATCTAAAATAAATCAAATTATTACAGATCAAGATGAAACTAATTTATTAAGTTCTAAATTAAATTATATAGACAAAATTACATTAAAATCACTAGAAAGAGAAACAAACAACAGTTTATTAAAGTCATATACAAAATATAGCAAAAAAAGCATGGATAATATTAGAATCTATAAAGTTAAGTATAAAGTTGATTATACTGCTCCTAAAAATATAAATAGTACATATGAGTCTTGGATATACCTTTGCCGAGATAATCATAGTTCTAAATGGTTAATAGATGTTTTTGATATGTAAAATTATAAAAAGGTGGTTTATATCCACCTTTTTGTTAATCAACATCAATTTCATACATTAACTCTACTCTTCTTGATGCATCTTTATTTATAGTACCGTCGGTATTTTTTATAAGCTCAGCCTCAGATCTACCTATAGCTTCGATATCCTTTAATACCTTATCTTTATATTTATAATCTCCAATTTCCTCACCTACTATAAATGTAGCTACACTATAAGCCCTTTTTTGGGATAAATCTAGATTGTATAAATAACTCCCAACATCATCTGTATGACCTTTTATTACTATTTTTGATATATTACCCTCATAATTACTATAAAGAGCTTCTACGTACCTTGGAATAAATATTTTAAGCATTTCTTTGGCTTCTTGTTTTAACTCATAACTATCTACATCAAACAATGTACTTTCTCCAAAGGTTACTAATCCGCTCTTTTCATCAATCAATACATTTAATCCATTATCTTTTAATGTGTTTTTAACTGAATCATTTATACTTTTTGCTAAATCTTTTTCAACTGAACCCGTTATAGATTCACTACTAAAAAGTATGAGCATTATAACCATTAGTACAGTTGCTATCATATCTGTAAAAGTTGGCCAAAAGCTACTCTTCTCAAACTCTTTATTAATAGTTCTTCTGTATTTATTTATCATCTTTACCATCTCCAATTAATTTATTTAAAGATGATTTACTTAATTTATTTCTTTTTTTTGAATCTATAGATATGAACTTATTTTGTCTTTTCTTTCTTAATACATCTGAAGTCCTTAATAACTCATTAGATTTACTATAATTAGAGTTACTTTCTTCTATATCATAAATTTCTTCTTGATTTTCAGTCTTATATCTATCTTCTTTCATATAATCCATAGCAACAGCTTCTTTATAAATTTCTATGTAATCAAATATCATATTCAATTTTTCATCTATATCTTGACTTGAAATTGCTATTACAGATGCTAAATGTTTTATTGTTTGATCTAGGTTTATTTGCTCTTTGTTTATGTTACCTTGCATATTAGATATATTTTTTTCATAGTCTACAAGCTTAACTAATAAATCTTGAGCAGTTCTTTCATATAAAGCAAAGTTAGCAGATAAGCTTCTTAAAAATTCTCTCATTTTATATTGATTTTCAACAGACTCATTTATGTTTTTAGAAGTAAGCTTTATATCTAATAATATTTCTTTATTTATATCCTCTTGAACATCATATTTATCAAATAATTTATTAAATCTTACATTCAATATATTAAATTGTTTATCTAATTTTCTAATATCTTGATCAAATACTTTTATAGAGTCTGAAGATCCTAGAAGTAAGTTCTCTAACGTCTTTATACTGTTTATAAATTCTTTATTAAATCTATTTAAATCTTTTGATATATCATCAAACTTCTCTATAGATTCTATTGATTTACTAATTTGCTTTATAGTATCTTTTACATCTTCTATTTTATTATCTAAGTCTTTAGATTTATTATGAGTTACATCAGAAGTTAGTAAATTTTCGCATTTTAGCATAAACATAGTTAATATTTGTTCACAATCATTACGAGAAAGTATAGTATTTAATACAATAGAGCTAACTATTCCGCAAATACTAGTTATAAACGCAGTTTGCATCGAACTTATAGTCTGAGGAAGTGAATTTATTATATCGCTAGTATTTATACTTAAAAGCATTAACGAAAGTCCAACAAATGTTCCTAATACACCAAGCAATATACAGTTAGATGATGAGCTCTTTATCGATTTAATATTATCAAGTACATATCTTTTTTTAAATGTTAAATTGGAACAAACTTCCTCAATAAATGTAGTTATATTAACTTGAGCATGACTATTTTCTAGTAAGTATAAATCATATTTCTCTTTTATAGATTTATATTTCATACTTCTTTGGTTATGCTCATTTAAACTTATATAATCACTATTTATATAATTATATAAAGCTTTATTTAAGATTACATTTATAATGCTATAAATAAGTATTACTAAAACAAAGAAAACTGTTAATATATTTATAAATAAACTATTCAAAACTTCTCTCCTCCCTTAATATTTATATAATTATATATATGTACTAGCCCAAAATAAAATTCAAAAAAATAAAGTGACTTAAACCTAAGTCACTTTACTAACTATCATAACTAGCCTACATTAAGTTAAATTATTGGTTTTATCTTTGAAAAAGCTAGATAACTCTTGTCTTAAGATTATTGTAGGGAGTTTTTAATAGTGTTACTAAATACTATGAAAAATTTCTGTAATTTGTTACTATAAAAAATAAATTCAAATCGAAATATATAAATATATATAATTCGTATGTTTACGTATGTTTATAAGGAAGTTAAAAATATAAACTCGAGTTTTTTTGCCATTTATGCATATATTATTATTTAAATATTGTTATATAATTCGTTTTTAAGAATCCCCCTATATTTTAAAAATGTATTATATAAAGACTATCATTATATTAATTAAACATATTTAAGTCATCATTTGTACCTTGATTAACATATTCAACTGTAATATACTTTAAAAGTATTATTTAAGATGAAGAAACAAAGGAGAATGATATGAGGCTAAACAATTACATTAGCTCTACTGGAATGTGTTCTAGGAGAGAAGCTGATAAATTAATACAACAAGGAAAAGTTTCTATAAATGGAAAAATAGCCAAAATAGGTCAGCCTGTTGAGGTTAATGATATTGTAAAAGTTAATGGAAAAAGAATTACTCCTAAAAAGAATAATGTATATATAGCATTAAATAAACCTGTTGGTATAACATGTACAACAGAACGTCATGTTAAAGGTAATATAATTGATTATATAAACTATCCAGAAAGAATATTTCCTATTGGAAGACTTGATAAACCATCAGAGGGATTAATACTTTTAACAAATGATGGATCTATCGTAAATAAAATATTAAGGTCTGAAAATAATCATGAAAAAGAATATGTTGTTACAGTTGATAAGAATATAAATCAAAAATTTATAGAAAAAATGAGTTCTGGCGTTAAAATATTTAATCCTGTTAATAATAAATGGGTTATAACTAAAAAATGCCATGTTAGTAAAATAAATGATCGTACATTTAAAATTATATTATCTCAAGGATTAAACAGACAAATACGTAGAATGTGTGAAGTGTTTGGGTATAATGTTGTAAAATTAAAAAGAGTGAGAATAATGGATTTAACCCTAAAGGGAATACCCACTGGAAAATGGAGAAAACTAACAAGTAAAGAAATGGATAATATATTACAAAAATTATAAAGTGTAGGTTTATATAGATTTTACAATCATATAAATTTTTTCTTTTAAAATAGACTTAAGAAAGGTTAAAACTAAATATGAATAAAAAAACAGTTTTAATAACAGGTGCCTCTAGGGGTATTGGTCGTGAAATGGCAAAAGTATTTGCTAAAAATGAATATAATGTTTTAATAAATTATAATAAATCAGAAAAAGAAGCCAATGAACTTTACGATGAACTAATCTCAAAAGGATATTCAGTAGTTTTATATAAGGCAGATATATCAAATCCTTTAGAAGCAGATGCAATGGTTAAGTTTTGTATCGGTACTTTTGAAAGAATTGATGTACTTATAAATAATGCTGGAATAACTGATTATAAGATGTTTACAGATACAACTAATGAAGATTGGAATAATATAATAAATACAAATTTAAATAGTGTTTTTTACACTACTAAATCTGCAGTAAAATATATGTTATATGAACATAGTGGTAAAATAATAAATATATCTTCTATCTGGGGAATGGTTGGAGCATCATATGAGGTAGCATATTCTACATCGAAAGCTGCACTAATAGGTATGACAAAAGCTTTAGCAAAAGAATTAGGACCTTCTAATATTCAAGTTAATGCTATAGCACCTGGAGTTATACAAACAGATATGTTAAATGGTATACATGAAGATGTTATTGAGGATTTAAAAAATGAAACTCCATTGTTAAGATTAGGCACTCCGCTGGATATAGCTAATTTAGCTTTATTTTTAGCTAGTGAAAAATCAAATTTTATAACAGGCCAAGTTATAAGTTCTAATGGTGGATTTGTAATAAATTAGATAGATTCTATGTAAAATACTTATTTATGATTATAATTAATCTAAAGTATTTTACATAGATTTTACACTTTAAATTAATTTATTTTAGAAAACCAGCATCTTGATTTGTCATAACCTCTTTCGAAAAGCATAATGGACATGTTATTTCTTCATTTGTATAATCTATAGTATAAATACTTCCGCAAATAGCGCACCTAAATTTACAAATAGTATTTACTTTTTCCTTTGTCTCACATTGAGTTATTTTTATGGGAATATCTTCTATGATAGCTATTGTTACTTTTTTTCTAATATCTAATATTAGTTGTGAAATTTCATTTAAAGATAAATTAAATTGCTTAGAACATTTTTTTAAATCAAATTGTTCTAGATTTATAAACTTTAATATATCTAATTCTCTAGATGTTATCTCTATATACTCAGCCTTTTCATGTTGCATAAATTATCCTCCTATCTATAAATATATATAATATCTTATGATTAATATATATTCTTATAAGCTAATACATTAGATATATTTTTATTCATTTGCGTAAAGTTTTTTATATACATCTAAGAATCCAGAAGCTAATTTATCTACCTTTACTTCCCACTCCTTATTTTTTCCTTCATCAGGACAATAATGTATCTGTACATCATCTACAGATACCCCTTCATAATAAATAGCTCCTTTTGTAAGGTAGTTTTTAGCAAGGTGCTTAGCGGTATATAAGACTGATTCATATTGAGTAGAAAATAATTTTCCCTTCGATTCATCTGTATAGACTTCAAATCCAGTTAAATTATTATCTTCAACAGCTCTTCTTGATGTAGCAAATCCACTTTCAAGAGCTACTATAGCTGCCATTGTAAATGCATTTACACCATAAAGTTCCTCGGCATCGATAAATGCCTCTGAAAGATGAATCATAGTAGATGCACCTTTATAATTCTCAAATACATTCTCAAGTTCTTCTTTTTTTACTCCACTTTCAACAGTAATATCTTCTCTTTTATAGGTAATATTTGAGGCTCTATTTTTTTCTATGAGCCTTACATTTTCTTTATTTAAATTTTCTTTAGTACTAGATAGAACATAGCTTTTTATTTTAATATTTTCGTTCACTTTCTCATTTGATGAAGATATAAATATTATAAATGAAACTACAAGTATACATATTACAATAGATTCTTTAATAAATTTCATACTATTTTTCTCCTTATTGAACAATAAATATTGTTTTAATATATATTCAACTCTATAATTTGCATTCCCTTTATATAATTTAATACAAAATTTTGCTATATACTTCATCTTTAATCTTTAATATATATTTTTTTTAAATAAAATGTAAATAAAAAGTCCTAATAAATTAATACTAGGACTTTTTATTTACATTTTATTTAATTGTTCTTATATTTACAATTGGTTTTCTTAACATATAATCTTTATCTACTTTAACATCTAACTTCATTTTAACAATTTGTCTTGCATGTGGAGCAGATTCTATCTCTTCATCATCTTCATTGTACATTTCAAGAATTGTTGCATTAACTGTTTCTTTAAATGGACCTATAACTTCTATTTTATCTAACACATTCATTTTGTTTCTTTGTTCTACTATATAAAGGCCAGTTTCTTCTTCATAATCTCTAACTATTCCTATAAAATCATAATTTCTTATATATGAAGCCGAATCATAGTTGTGTGCTTTTTCGCTTGGTCTATCAATGAAAAATCCAGTACTATAATCTCTATGACTTCCTTTTTTAAGTTCTTCTAGCCACATAGGATTAAATTTCCAATCAGTAGGGTTTTTGTAATACTCATCAAGTGCCATTCTGTATGCTCTAACAGTAGTAGCCACATAATACGCCGTTTTCATTCTACCTTCTATTTTTAAGCTTGTTATACCACTTTCAATTATTTGTGGTATGTATTCTATCATACATAAATCTTTTGAATTAAAGAAAAATGAAGAATCTATTTCATCTACAACTTTTTCATACTGACCAGGATTAACTTCATCAACTAAAGTATATTTCCATCTACAAGGTTGAGCGCAAGCACCTCTGTTTGCATCTCTTCCTGTTGTATAATTACTTATAACACATTTTCCTGAATATGACATACACATAGCTCCATGAACAAAAGCTTCTATATCCATATCTTCAGCAGCATTGTCTCTTATTTCTTTTATTTCCTTAAATGATAATTCTCTAGCCATAACTACTCTTTTAGCACCTTCTTTATACCAAAAGTTTGATGCTAATGAATTAGTTGTACTAGCTTGAGTACTAATGTGTATTTCCATGTTAGGTATTGTTTCTTTAACTATAGTAAATATACCAGGATCACTTACAATAACTGCATCTACATTTATTCTATCTAATTCTAATAAATATGCTTTTAGTTGGTCTAATTCTTCATTTCTTGGTATTATATTTACTGTAACGAAAACTCTCTTTCCTCTTTCATGTGCAAATTCTACACCTTCAGCCATTTGCTCTATAGTAAAGTTTTTAGCAGCCGATCTCATGCCAAATATTTCTCCACCAAGATAAACAGCATCTGCACCATAAGTAAAAGCTATTTTTAATCTTTCTAAGTCACCTGCTGGTGCTAGTAATTCCACTTTATTCATATATGTCTCCTTAATCTTTTATATCTTTATTTTAATTTAATTAAATTAATTTATATTTATTATAAAATAATTATAATGGGGATTTAAACTCTGTAGTTCTACTTTATTCTACATAATTTACCTAAATATAAATTTATAAAACTTATATTAATATTTTATACAACTATTCATTATACATTATAATTTATTTTTTAGAAAGGTCAGCATTACTCATTTTTTTTGACTTATCAATACAGTTATCTATTGCTTTTATTATAGATTTCCTAAAACCTTCTTCTTCTAAAGATTTTACAGCTTCTATAGTAGTTCCTCCTGGAGAGCACACCATATCTTTTAATTCACCTGGATGAATATTTGTTTCTAATACCATCTTAGCCGCTCCCATAACAGCCTGAGATGTAAATTTATAAGCCATATCCCTTGACATACCATGAGATACGCATGAGTCTGCCATAGCCTCTATAAACATAAATACATATGCAGGAGATGAACCACTCGCTCCTATAACAGCATGTATTAAGTTTTCATCTACTACTTCACTTTTTCCAAATGAATCAAAAATACTCTTTACATCTTTTAAATCTTGATCCGATATATTTTTATTTTTACAAAGTGCACTCATACCTTCGTTTACAAGCGCTGGAGTATTTGGCATAGTTCTTATTATTTTTTTATCATCGCCTATTATATTTTCTATAGAGTATATAGTTTTTCCAGCTGCAATAGTTACTATTATTTTATTATCTATTACGTCTTTAATATTATCAAGTATTATATCATATATATTAGGTTTTACAGCAATAACAATTATGTCTGACCTTAATACAACTTCTCTTGAATCTTTTGTTGTATTTATATTAAATTCATCTTTTGCATTATTTAAAGTATTTTCACTTAAAGCTGACGCATATATGTTTTCAGGTCTAATAAGCTTTGAATTTATAATTCCTTTAATCATAGCTTTAGCCATATTACCACAACCTATAAATCCTATTTTTTTATTCATATCATTCTCCTTATGTTTTTATTTATATATAAACAAGTATAACAAATCATTGATATTATTACATGCAGATTATATAAAAAATAAAGTCACAAGTTTTACTCGTGACTTTATTTTTAACAAAATTTCATATGGTTTTTAATTTTAGAATTATTTATGTTTTATAAATAAAGCTTTGTTTCTAGCCTTCTATCATACTCAGACCATTCATCATCGCTTGTATTATCTTTTATTTGAACTATCTTATTCATAGTAGCATCGACTGAATCTGCATAATTTATTATAAATGATTCTTCCATGTTAGCTGGCCTTGGAGAACCATATTCTATTTTACCATGATGTTGAGTTACACATCCTTTTATTCTTCTTATAAAGTCTTCACTAAATGTATAATCTATATTATTAAAAGCTCTATCTAACATTTGTACTCCAATTACTATATGTCCTTCTAATTCTCCTTGTAGAGTATACTTAAATGGACCATGGTATTCAAGTTCATATAATTTACCTATATCATGAAGCTTAGCACTTAATATTGCTATTTCTTTTCTTTTGCAAGAGTATCTTTCACATAACACTTTTGTCAAGTACATTACATTTAAAGTGTGTTCAGCAAGACCTCCTATATAATTATGATGCATGGATACTCCACCTATAGCTTCTTTAAATTTATTTAAAAATTCTTCATCTTTGAAAAAATAATCATTTAATAGTTTACCTTCTGTAGATATTATATATTTTTTTGATATTTCTTCTATTTCATTTAGTATATTTTCTATAGGCTCTTTAGTTGTTGGTAAATAATCCTTGAGGTCATAATCCTTAATTTCATCAAATTCTTCTATATCTAATATAGAATTCTTCTTACAATTTATAGATAAAACTTTACCTAATGGTACTCTGTAAGGAAGTTTAGCTTTAATATGACCACTTTTATCACTCATATTAAATACATATTTATTACCATCCCTATGAAGATATTTCATAACCATAAGAGAGGTTTTTATTTGTTCATTATTTTTAATATCTCTCAAAAAGATTTTTTTATTACCCATAAAATTCACTCTTTCTTTAAAGATCATTATTTAAGTAAGTTTCTATTCTTCTTTACTTGCATCAGTGTTTTCATCTTTTCCTCTTTTTACCTTCACAAAGTATTCAGTATGAAGCAATTCATGTGCCTTATGGCTTAATGGATGATCTAAGTGATTGTCGTAGATTGCTCTTACCTTAGGATTATCTTTGGATACTCTAAGGTCTAATGATCTATCTATGGAATTTAAACCTTCAGCTCTTTGTTGAAGAGTTTCAAGTCTTTTTTTAGCTTTAGGTTGTCCACCTCCACCAACACATCCATAAGGACATGCCATTATTTCAATAGCATGAAAAAATTCTTCTTTATTTCTTATTTTATCAAGGAGTTTACCAGCTTCTCTTAAACCATAGGCAATACCTATTCTTAATGTTAAATCATTAACTTTAACTTCTGCTACCCTTAGACCATCCCATCCTCTAAGAGATTCAAATTCAACTTTTTCTAGTTTTTTACCAGTCATATTTTCATAAAGAGTCCTAGTCGCAGCTTCTATAACTCCTCCTGTTCTACCAAATATTATTCCTCCTCCTGTGTAGTCACCCAGTACCGAATCAATAGGAGAATCCTCTATTTGACTTAAATCTATATTTGAATCTTTAAATAACGTCATTAATTCACTAGTTGTTATAACGTAATCAACGTCATAATTAAGATCACGTGAAAACTCTGCCCTTGAAGCTTCGTATTTTTTTGCTATACAAGGCATTATAGAAACCAATGTTACCTGGTCTCTTTCTAGCCCTTTTTCTTTTGCCCAAATATCTTTTGCAACCGTTGCAAACATCTGCATAGGTGACTTAGCAGATGATGGTACGTCTAACATATCAGCATAATTTTGTTCTATAAATTTAACCCAAGCAGGACAACAAGATGTAAGTATTGGAAGTCTTACACTTTTATCACCTGAGTAATATTTTTCAATTCTCTCTTGAAGTTCAGCAGCTTCCTCCATAATAGTTAAATCTGCAGCCCAAGTGGTATCGAATACATAATCTACGCCAATCTGTCTAAGCGCCGATGATATTTTATTTTCCACATTAGTACCAGGTTCAAGTCCAAAAGCTTCACCTATTGCAACTCTAACAGCAGGTGCCATTTGAGTTATTACTAACTTATTTGGTGTAGCTAGATCTCTTAAAAATCTAAAAGTATTATTTCCTGTAGTTATAGCATTTACTGGACAAGCAGCTACACATTGTCCACAGTGGGTACATCTTGTATAATCTATGTAATGTCTACTTTTTCTTTCTCCTTCAATACAATCAACCGGACAAACTCTTTTGCAAGCTCCACATCCTATACATTTTTTAGTTATAGATAGCTTTATAAGATGGTTACACTGGAATGTATAACATCGGTGACCTTCTATATGCTCTTTTATCTCATCATAAAACTTATCTATAATTTCTTCCATTATATTGTGTTTTTGATTAACTTTTTCTTTTACTGTACTTGCAAGTCTTCTTAGAAAGAAAATATCTCTCATATTCGCTCTACCTTTGCTGATTCTATCAAGTAGCTTCCACATTCTTATTATCTCTTTTTTAGCAACTAAATAGTTATCTAAACTACCATCTTGCATCTTACCTAAAAGATAATCTATATAAAATTTAGCATATTGTATTATACAGTCTTCGTCAGAAAGAATTATTATAGTTTGACTTGTGTTTTTATCAAATAATTTAAAATCTAATTCTTGATCTAAATTATCTTCAGTTATAAATCCTCCAAATGGCATACCTAGTTGTGCTGCTTTAAATCCACTATCATTTAATAGCCCTCCTGCCATAGTTATTATTTCAGCAAGTGTTGCACCTTTAGGAACTTCTATTATACCTGGAGAATTAATTTTTCCAGAGATAGCAATTCTTCTTTTACCTTCTTTTGTTAATTTTTTTAATTCTTCTTCACTAAAAACGCTAAATACAGAACCAAGTGAACTATGTATTATAGTTTGTCTTTCATTTGCCATGTCTGCACCTCTTATATAATTTTTATAATTTACTATTTAATTTTCCCGTAAGTTTTAATCTTATTCTTTAAAAAGATAAAATAAAAACCTGATGCTATCAGGTTTTTATTTTATC
>NZ_JBDPHA010000006.1:0-183557 GCF_039841805.1 Romboutsia sp. 1001216sp1 | reverse complement strand
TACCTGGTTGATAGGTCGAAGGTGTAAGTGCAGTAATGTATTTAGCTTATCGATACTAATAGGTCGAGGACTTGACCAAAATAAAATTATTAATTCTAAATGATATACAGTTTTCAGAGTATTAACTCTAAAAGATAAAGATTATGTGGTTATTATAGCAAAGAGGATACACCTGTTCCCATACCGAACACAGAAGTTAAGCTCTTTAGCGCTGATGGTACTTGGGGGGCGACCTCCTGGGAGAGTAAGACGTAGCCACGTAATCTTTTTTTTATTTTATAAAATATTAGATATGTATAGATAGCTATTTAAGGCTATCTCTTTTTTATTTTATAAGTTTACTGTTATGATATTTAAAAAGGTTAAATAAATTAGATAAGTTATTAGCAAATTATTTAGCAGAAGTAAAAAACGGTAAGACAATAAGCACAAATTATGGTATGAAAAATTCACTTCAAATATGCTATTTTATGAAAAGATAGAAGGAATTATTTATATGGTAATAGGGGATTTTATGTTAGAGGCAGCAGTCAAAAATAAATAATCACTGTATTGGGATAAGTTATGTGATATAAGAAGTTGTAGTAATATATATGCTGATGGAGAATTATTCTATGAAAATGGAAAGTTTGTAGACTATATTTTATGTAAGTACGGATTATAAATAAAAATAAGTAGGGGGTTAGGTTATATACTAAGCCTCTTATTTTTTAATAAAATTTTATTTTGTTCTAATAAAGAATTGAGATAATTTAGATATTAAGTAATTTTAAATCCATAAAACAGTCAAAGTATTTAAACGTAAGGTATTTAAGTAAATTTTAGATAAATTAACAAGGTAGTGTAAGGATAAAATATTATATGCTAATATTATAGTATATAACAAAGACAAGGGGGAGTGACTATGGGTATAATAGTAAGTTTATTAAACCAAGGTGTAGACGAAAAATTAATAAATGATGCAATAAAGTTTAAAGAATTCTATAAAATAGATGAGAATCTTAAACATAGGATATCAGATTCGACTAAGTATTTTTATGGAAAAGATATATGGAATATGGCTATATCAGCTATATTAGAGGGAGAAAACATACTATTATCTGGCCCAAAGGCGACAGGAAAAAATCTACTAGCAGATAATTTATCAGAGTTATTTGGAAGACCTCAGTGGAATACATCGTTCCATATAAATACAGATAGTACAACTTTAATAGGTACAGATACATTTATAGATAATGAAGTTAAGTTGAGAAGAGGCTCAGTATATGAATGTGCTATAAATGGGGGATTTGGTATATTTGATGAAATAAATATGGCTAAAAATGATGCAATTGCAGTACTACATTCAGCGTTAGATTATAGAAGAGTAATAGATGTACCTGGATATGAAAGAATAAATCTTCATGATGCAACGAGATTTATAGGAACTATGAATTATGAATATGCAGGGACAAAAGAATTAAATGAGGCACTAGTTTCTAGGTTTATGGTCATAGATATACCTGCTGTAGAAGAAGAAAAATTAATGCTAATATTAAAAAAAGAATTTGAGGATGCAGATGAAGAAAAATTAATCCAATTTGGAGGTATATTCTTAGACTTACAATTAAAATCACAAAATGGAGAAATATCTAGTAAATCAGTAGATTTGAGAGGATTAATAGGATCACTAAAAGCTATCAGAAGAGGATTAAAACCATCTTTAGCGGTTAATATGGGAGTAACAAGTAAAACATTTGATGTATATGAGAAAGAGATTGTAGGAGATATTATAAAGACTAGAATACCAGATAAATGGGAAACTAAAGATATATTTCCTAAAATAAATACATATTAAAGTAGGAAATAATTATGAAATGGGTATATGGGAATTATGAATTTGAAAATAGAATTAGCAATCTATCTTGGACTGTAGCAGGAGATTATAATGATGATATTCAAATATCTAAAAATGAATATTCATCTAAAGATATAGCTTTGTATTTTGCTACGATGGCAGGAGGAAGGCATAAATACATAGATTGGATCTTAGTAAAAAGATACTTATTAAGTAGAGCTAAAATGGGATATGATATTGATGTTATATCTGATTTATTGCATATAACATTAGATAGGTTAGTTGAAGAAAAGATTATAAAGGAAAGACCAGGTATTGAAGATATAAGATTAAGTGCTTACAAAGATATTTTATCAGGTTTTAGTAAAATACATAATGAAGAAATACTACAAAAAATAAAATACTTTTTAGTTTTAGAAAGGATGGGAAAACATCCAACTATAGACGGACTAAGTAGAAGGATAGTAAATAAAATAAATGAAATTAATCTTAATGAAAATATAGTTGAAATACTTAGGGGAATAGATGAAATTTATATAAATTATTTTAATGATACTTCAAATAAATATGATAATGAAAACTATGAAAATGAAAGAATAATAAATTCAAATATAGATTTTGACACATTTTCAGATTTTATGTATGAAGAACTTTATGATAATGAATACAGTAAAACTATAGAAAATCAAATAAGCGAGATATCATCATCTATGTTAATTGAAAGCTTAGGAGAAGTTGATATTAAAGGCTCAAAACATAGCTCTAATAATGTACTATATGTTGATGAGGAAACTTTAAATAAGATATATAAGAAAATAGAGCATTACTACGGGAAATCATATATAGGTGACTTAGAATTAAAAAAAATAGAAAGCAAATGTTGTAGAGGGGTTCATGAGGGATGTAGAGTACATTTTACAGATGGAGTATTAAGAAGTGAATGTAGTAATATAGCTCAGATAAAATATGCAACTAGACAAAAAGAAAATAATACTCGTAAATTTAGAGAAAACATAAAAATATATAAAAGGAATATATTAAAATTAAAGGAAACTCTATTGAGAATATTAATAGAAGAAAATGAGAAAAGTAGAGTTTATTGTGATAGTGGTACTATATATGCAAATAGGGCATGGAGAGCAACTAGAAGCAATAATAATAAAATTTTCTACAAAGATATTGAAAATGAGAAAGGTAGGTATGTAATAGATATACTTTTAGATTCTAGTGGGTCTCAAACTAGAAATCAAGCCAATGTAGCGATACAAGCATATATAATATCAACAGCTTTAACTAAGGCTGGTATACCAAATAGAGTTATGGGATTCTCAAGCCTTATGGATTACACTATATTAAAAAGATTTAGAGACTATGAAGATAAAATAACCAATAATGAGAACATATTTGAATATTTTTGTGCTGGAAATAATAGAGATGGACTAGCCATAAAATCTATTTGTGAAGGATTATTAGAAAGAGAAGAAGAAAATAAAATCTTAATTGTATTAAGTGATGGAAGACCGAATGACATAAAGATAGGTAAAGACAGGGAAAGAAGTATAAGAGGAGAAATGTCTTATAAAGGTATGATTGGAGCAAAAGATACTGCATCAGAAGTAAGAAAAGCTAGGCAAAAGGGAATAATGGTACTAGGAGTATTTACAGGAAAAGAAATAGATTTAGAAGTAGAAAAAATTATATATGGTAAAGACTTCATATATACTAAAGACATCCAGAGGTTTTCTGATGTGGTTTCCATGTATTTAAAAAAGATAATAAGAAATTAGAAAAATAAAAGGAATATTAAAATATATAGCGAATATAATTTAATATAGAAAAGTATATATTATAGGTTCTTAATATAAGATTAATAGGGAAAGAGGTTAAAATCCTCTACAGCCCCCGCTACTGTGATGCTGATGAAATTTCTAAAACCACTGTAATATTAGATTATGGGAAGGAGAAAGAGTAAAATGAAGCTAAGTCAGGAGACCTGCCTAATAATATTAAATGATTTCTTCGGGGATGGAGAATGTCTTTAAGCTACTTATATAGTTATTTATGTAGATAAAGTCTAATCCCTGTGGATTAGGCTTTTTTATTGTGAAAAGTTTAAAATTTTATATAAATGATATTAAGAAATATTTTAAATAGATGAAGTATATAAGATTAAGCTATGCAAGATAGTTTGCATTAAAAAGAGACTTGTAATGTATAAGTCTTAAAATTAATTTGCCTTAAGCCTAAATTTAATATAAATTTTATATCTAAAGCTTTATGCTTAAAAAGCCCTTATTACATTTAAGGGCTTATTTTTTTATGTAATGATCTTATATTAAGAATAAAAATGTAGATAATTCATATTGATAATACACATTAATTAGTATGAAAATGTAAAAATATTAAAAAATACATGAAGCCATAAGTGATATGAGCGAAGTAAATTTTTTATTTAACATAAATTGTTTACATGTGTAAAGACATATAATACAATTTATGTGTAAACATAATTTATCAGGGGGAGATTTAGTATATGTTAAAGTTAAAGAAGAGATTAATATTTACAGCAATAGTAGGGATTATGTCTTTAAGCATGATTGGATGTAGTAATGACTCAAAAGAAGGTAGCAAAAACATGAAAGGTGACGAAGAAAAATTTTCTGTAGGAATAGTGCTTGGAGAAGGTGGGGCTAATGACCAAAGCTTTAATCAATCATCATTAGAAGGATTAGAAAAGGCAAAATCAGAACTAGGTATAGATGGCTCATACTTGGAGTCAAACCAAGATGCAGATTATGCACCTAATATAGAAACCTTTATAGACCAAGAACGTGATGTAATTATAGGTGTTGGATATACAACAGCAGAATCAATGTTAAATGCAGCAAAACTTTATCCAGATAGACAGTTTGTCATAATTGATCATAATTATGAAGAAGAGGGACAAGAAATACCAGACAATATGATATGTATGACTTTTGATGAAAGAGAGGCAGCATATTTAGTAGGTATAATAGCATCTAAGATGAGTGAAACTAATAAAGTTGGATTTATAGGTGGTATGGAAATACCAAATATAACAAGATTTGAAGAGGGATTTAAAGCTGGGGTAAAGTCGGAAAATAAAGATGTAGAGTATTTATCTCAATATGCAAATTCCTTTGATGATGCTAGCTTAGGAAAGTCTATAGCTAATCAAATGTATAATAATAAAGTAGATGTAATATTCTCAGCTGCAGGTGGTGTTGGAACTGGTGCGATAGAGTCAGCTAAAGAAAAAGATAAGTATGCTATAGGAGTAGATATGGACCAAAATAATTTAGCTCCTGACAATGTAATAACTTCAGCTATGAAAAGAGTTGATATTGGTGTTTTTGATACAATATCAAAGATAAAAGAAGGAAAATTTGAAGGCGGAAAAGCTGTAGTTTATGGATTAAAAGAAGAGGCAGTTGGGATAGCACCAAGTACTGGTAAAAATGTACCTAAAGAAATAATTGATTATGTTAACAAAAAAGCAGAGGATATAATAGAAGGAAAATTAGAAGTAAAATAATACATAAGATATAAAATGGCTATTTAAAATAATAACTTGTAACTTAAGAAAGTATAAATTGCAAGGATTATTATTTTTAGATAGCCTATTTATTTTAAATAAAATACAAGAATAATATAAAGTATGGTATAGTATAATTTCATTTAATAAATAAATTATATTTTTATAATATCCATTTTAGAATAATTAGATTATGGAGATTATCAAAATATAGGACTGATTTAAAGTTTGAATAAATATTTATTATAGATTAAAATATAGTTATAGGAATAGCGACAGGAGGAAAATTATGAATTTAGATACATTAAATCCTGCCCAGAGAGAAGCTGTAGAAAAAACAGAAGGACCGGTACTTATACTAGCTGGAGCTGGGTCAGGGAAAACTAGAGTTTTAACAACGAGAATAGCACATCTTATAGAAGATAAAGGTGTACAAGCCCCAAATATATTAGCAATAACATTTACAAATAAAGCTGCTAATGAAATGAGAGAGAGAGTAGAGGAAACTTTAGGAACAGATACAAAGGAAATGTGGATAAGCACTTTCCACTCTTGCTGTGTGCGTATACTAAGAAAAGATATAAATAGAATCGGATACAATAGAAGTTTTGTTATATATGATAGTGCTGACCAAGTTACCTTAGTAAAGGACTGTTTAAAAGAGTTAAATTTAAGTGATAAAGTATTTGAACCTAAGGTAATAATAAGTACAATATCAGGGGCAAAAGATAAGCTGTATAGCCCATCACAATTTAAAGATATGCATAGACATGATAATAGAATGAGTAAGATTGCAGATGTATATGCACTATATCAAGATCGTTTAAAAAGAAATAGTGCTTTAGATTTTGATGATTTAATATATAAAACAGTAGAACTTTTAAAATCTGAAGAAGAAGTTTTAGAATTTTATAGAAGTAGATTTAAATATATAATGGTAGATGAGTATCAAGATACAAGTAAAGCTCAATATGAACTAATAAAATTATTAGCAAAGGAACATCAAAATATATGTGTTGTTGGAGATGATGACCAAAGTATATATGGATGGAGAGGTGCTGATATAAGAAATATACTTGAGTTTGAAAGAGACTATGATGATGTTCATGTTGTTAAGCTAGAACAAAACTATAGATCTACTCAAGTTATACTAGATGCAGCAAATACTGTTATATCTAATAATATAGAAAGAAAAAGAAAGAAACTTTGGAGTGAGAAAAAAGAAGGAGAGCTAATAAAGATACAACTATCTGAAAATGAAATAAATGAATCTGATTTTGTTGCAGATATGATAGCTAAAATAGCAAGAGAGCAAGGTAGAACTTATAAGGACTTTGCTGTACTTTATAGAGCTAATGCTCAGGCTCGTCCAGTAGAAGATGCACTTAATAGAAGCCAAATACCATATAATATATATGGTGGAACAAAATTCTATGAAAGAAAAGAAATAAAAGATTTACTAGCATATTTAAGGGTTATACAAAATCCTCAAGATGATATATCTTTAAAGAGGATAATAAACGTACCTAGAAGAGGTATAGGTCTTAGAACTATAGAAAAAATAGAAGATAGAGCTAGTTTAAAGCAAGAGAGTATGTACTCTGTACTAATAGATATAGATACAAATTCAGATATATCAACAAAAGCTAAAAATAGTATAAATGGATTTGTTGATACAGTAGGAACACTTAGAACTATAAAAGAAGTATATCCTGTAAGTAAGCTTATAGAGAAAGTATTAGAGACTACAGGATATATAGATGAGCTATCTAAGGACAAAAGTGAAGAAGCTCAAGATAGAATTGATAATCTAAAAGAGTTTATATCTATAGCATTAGAATTTGAGCAAAGTAGCGAAGAAAAAGATTTACAAACATTCTTAACAGGTGTTGCACTTTCATCTGAATCTAGTGAAGATGAAGAGATAGAAAAAGTATCATTAATGACTATACACACATCAAAAGGGCTAGAATTCCCTGTTGTATTCTTAATTGGTATGGAAGAGGGATTATTCCCAATATCTAGAGCTGTAAGGTCAATGAGTGAGTCAGATATAGAAGAAGAAAGAAGACTTTGCTATGTTGGTATAACAAGAGCAAAAGAAGTTCTTTATATGACATTAACTCAAAGAAGAACTTTATATGGAAAAACTAATCCATCAATAGCATCTAGATTTATGGAAGAATTACCAGAACAATGTATAGAGAAGCTTAACAAAGTAGAAAAAGAATTAACTTACTCAAAGGCTAATTATAATGTATTAGATAAGTACAAACAAAAATATATGAACACTATGAATAAGTCCACAGTTGCTAAAAAAGTAAATGCGACTATAAAAGATACTAAAAAAGAAACTGATATAGATGATATAAAGCTAGGAGCAAAGGTACATCATCCAAAATTTGGAGAAGGTACTGTTGTTGGTATGATGGGCTCTGATGTTACAATAGCATTTAAAGAACAAGGAATTAAAAAAATAAATAAAGAATACACAACATTAGATGTATTATAGTAAATAAAAAATAAAGGATATATTTATATATCCTTTATTTTTATTTAAATAATATATTTAAAAAGCTTAGGTTAACTATATAACACATTAGAACTCACTAAGTTAATGACAAATATAAATATAGTAAATCTTTATTTTAAAGATTAAAATACTCTGTTTAAGATTGGGAAAATTAGTATTATAATATATTTATAATGTAGAAATACATTAATTTACATTTACTAGGGAGGCTACAAAATGGAACAAAAGAGATTTGCTAAAGATTTAATAGATTTTATTTATAAAAGTCCAACATCATTTCAAGCAGTAGAAACATCTATAAAGCTTTTAGAGGATAATAACTTTAAAGAATTAAAATTAGATGATATATGGAACATAGAAGTAAATGGGAAGTATTATGTAACAAAGAATTCTTCTGCTATAATAGCCTTTGAGGTTAACTCTAATAACATAGAAAAAGAAGGATTTAGAATAGTAGGTTCTCATACTGACTCACCTACATTTAGAATAAAGCCAAATGCTGAAATGTGTTCTGAAGGTACATACTTAAAATTAAATACTGAATGCTATGGTGGACCAATATTAAATACTTGGTTAGATAGACCTTTAGCCATAGCTGGAAGGGTTGTATTAAAGGGAGAAAGTATATTAAATCCAGTAGAAAAAATGGTAAATATAAATAAACCAATATGTATCATACCAAATATAGCTATTCATTTAAATAGAGGAGTAAATGATGGATATGCACTAAATAAACAAAAGGATATGTTACCTTTAGTAGGTCTTATAAACGAAAGTTTAGAAAAAGATAACTTCTTAATAAATGAAATAAGTAAGTCACTAGGTATAAATAAGGAAGAAATATTAGACTTTGATTTATTCTTATATGAATATGAAAAAGGTTCTTTAATGGGTCCTAATGAGGAGTTTATATCAACAAGCAGATTAGATAATTTATCAATGGCACATGCTAGTTTACATGCACTTATAAATGCTAATGGTAAAAATGGTGTAAATTTAGTAGCTGTATTTGATAATGAAGAAGTAGGAAGTTCTACTAAACAAGGTGCAGATTCTAATATGTTATTAAACATACTAGAAAGAATATGTATATCTTTAGGTAAATCAAGAGAAGAATTCTTTACAGCATTATATTCTTCATTTATTATATCAGCTGATTTAGCACATGCAGTGCATCCAAACTTAGGAGAAAAGCATGACCCAACAAACAAACCAGTAATGGGTAAAGGACCAGTTATAAAGATAAATGCAAATCAAGCATATACAAGTGATGCCAGCTCAATATCTATATACAAAGCTATATGCAAAGAAGCTAACGTTAAGTATCAAGAATTTGTAAATAGATCAGATGAAAGAGGAGGAAGTACTATAGGGCCAATTTCATCAACACATATAGATATACCATCTGTTGATGTAGGTTCACCAATACTTGCAATGCACTCTATAAGAGAATTAGGAAGTGTAAAAGATCATTATAGTATATATAAGACATTTAATAAATTTTATGAAATATAAATAGGAGATGAGACAGATGAAAATAGGATTATGCCTTTCTGGAGGAGGAGCTAAAGGAGCTTATCAAGCAGGAGTTATAAAGGCTCTTTATGACAGAGGGTTAGATTTTAGTGCAATATCGGGAACATCTATAGGAGCAATTAATGGATATTATATATTCACAGGAAATGTTGAAAAGTTAGAGGATATGTGGACAAATATAGAAATAGATCCTGCAAACGATATCAAAATAATAGATAATACTGTGGATAATTCTTATGTGATAGAAGGATTAAAAACTTTAGAAGTAAGTAAAGAAGCGGAAATAGACTTTTATGTTAATTATATAGAAATAAAAAATAAAAATCTAAATGAAAAGATAATGAATATAAAAGATGTAGATAAGTCTAAAGCTTTAGAAAGTATTAAGTATAGTTCTTTATTACCATGTAACCCAAAAGCAACTTTACCGCTAGGACAGCAGTTTATGAAAGATGTAAGTGAAGGGCTATATGATGGATTTAATCTTGATGGAGGATTAGTTAATAATACATTAATACAGCCATTAGTAGAACAAGACTTAGATAAAATAATAATAATAGATACACATACAGAATATGAACTACCTGCAGAAATAAGCGATAAATTTGGTAAAGACAATATTTTTATAATAAAGCCTAAAAAACCTTTTGAAAAAAATGCTACATTAAGATTTGAAAAAGAATTTTGTAAAAAAATATACAATGAAGGATATGAAATAGGAAAGAATTTTTCTATGTGCATATAGAATAGTTTTTTTAGAGTAAATATTAAAATATGAACATTTCTATGTAAATATATAGAATTGTATCAAAAACATTGAATAAACTGCTAAATATTAGTATAATATAAAAGTTCCTTAAAAAGAATATAAATTATGGAGTTGATATAAATAATGGCAACTAAGAGAATAGCAGTTTTAGGTGGGCCTAGATGTGGTAAAACTACACTAATACAACACCTATACGTTGAAATGAAAATAGCAGGATTAAATGTAGGATATGCTTTAGAATACTCAACTGATTATTTAAAAGATAAGGGTATGATAGAGACTATATCTGAACAATACGGAATATACTTAGGGCAAAAGAGAATAGAAGATGAGTTATCAACATTTGATTATGCTCTAACAGACTATGCTACTTTCGTACCTTACATATATGGAAGATTTATGTTAGGAAATAAGGAAAGAAGTAAAAAAGAAATACAAATACTTAAAGATTTATACTGTCTAGCAATAGAAGATATACAAAACTATGACACTATAATATATGTGCCACGAGAGTTTGGATATGTGCAAGATGGTGTAAGATGGCAAGATGAAGAAATCGCTCTTAAAATAGATGAAGCTATATTAAGTTTCTTAAAAGCTGAGAATGTAAACTTTGTAGAAGTTAAAGGCTCTACAAAAGAAAGAGCTAAGCAAATATTAGAGTTATTAGATATAAAATATCAAGATACTCCACAATTAGATGGAGAAGAAAAATAAGCTACTATTATATAGTAGCTTATTTTACTTATACAAAAATAATTACTTTATAATTCAAATATGTAGAGAATTATTTCAAAGTTAGTATATAATAATAAATAGAAAATACATAAAGATAAGAAGAAAGGAATTAAAAAAATGGAAACTAAAAACCCAATAGTAACTATAGAAATGGAAAATGGAAAGAAAATAGTAGCTGAATTATATCCCAATATAGCTCCTAACACAGTTAAAAACTTTGTAACACTAGTAAACCAAGGATTCTACAACGGAGTAGGGTTCCACAGAGTAATAGAAGGATTTATGATACAAGGTGGATGCCCTAATGGAAATGGAATGGGTGGACCAGGATATTCTATAAAGGGAGAATTCAGAGGAAATGGATTCACTAATAACTTAAAGCATGAAGCTGGAGTATTATCTATGGCTAGAACTATGGCTCCAAACTCAGCTGGATCACAATTTTTCATAATGCATAAAAATTCTCCACATTTAGATGGACAATATGCTGCATTTGGTAGAGTAATAGAAGGAATGGACGTTGTTAATGAAATAGCTACAACTGCGACAGATAGAGCTGACAAGCCTAAGACTCCTCAAATTATGAAGTCTGTAACAGTGGAGACATTTGGAAAAGATTATTCAGATGTTGAAAAATGCTAGTTAGTTTCTAAAAGGTAAAAAATAACTATTTACAATCTAACTAAATTATTTTAAAATATTATAAGGTTTAATCCTAACCGAAACACACAAAACACACAAAATACAGAAATTAAACCATTTTATTAATCTACATTATTTATAAGTAGACGATTTAAATTTATAACATATGAAAAAGGAGCTAATCTATATTAAAGATAGCTCCTTTTTCTATATATTAAATATATTATAGTAAACAAAAAAGTATTTATAAAAGATTATAAAATCATTATAAATACTTTTTATTTATTATTATAAATTATTCTTAATAGCAGAAGTTAAATTTGGAACTAATTGTTTCTTTCTAGAAACTACACCCTCAGCAAATACTCCTTGATGAGCTTCAACATTAAATGCTTCAGATATTACTTTATCTTCAGCTTTGTATATTAGGTAAGAACCTTCTTTTATTATGTCAGTTATAGCAAGAACTAACATATCGTAATCAGTAGAGTTTATATAAGATAAAAATTCATCTTTTTTATCAAATATAGAATCTATATCTAAAGTGAATACTTGACCTATACCAACTCTTTTTCCACTCATATCAAATTCTTTAAAGTCCATATTAACTATTTCTTCTATGCTGTATTCATCTAGTGAAGTACCAGCTTTAAACATATCCATAGCATAGCTTTCCATATCAACATCAGCTATTTTACTTAATTCCTCACAAGCTAACTTATCTTTTTCTGTAGTAGTTGGAGATTTAAATAATAATGTATCTGATAATATAGCAGATAATAAAAGTCCAGCTATATGTTTTGGAACCTCAACATTATTTTCTTTAAACATGTTGTAAATTATAGTACAAGTACATCCAACAGGCATTACTCTAAATGATATAGGTACATCTGTAGTTATACCACCTATTTTATGATGGTCAATTATTTCTACTATATTAGCATTTTCTATAGCATCTGCACTTTGAGCGTATTCATTGTGATCAACTAAAACTACATTTTTATTAGTTAAATCATCTATATTTAATATTTGAGGAGCTTCAACATTGAAGTGATTTAAAGCGTATTGAGCTTCTTTTCTTACCTCCCCTAAAGCATAAGCAGTAGCTTCTTCACCTAATTGATTTTTTAGGTAAGCTAATGAAATTGAAGAGCATATAGAATCTGTATCTGGATTTTTATGCCCGAAAACTAGTAATGTCATACAAAAAAACTCCTTTCACAAAATTATGTATTAATTTTAAAAATAAACCTCTATATAAGAGAATAAAACACTATATCTATAATTAATAGTACCAATATTTAATATGTATTATAAATATATTTGTTAATAACAAAGATATTATATCAAAATAACTAAAAAAATTGTTTAAAAAATAAAAAATTTAAAAAAGTATATTATATTATTGCCAATTTTAGTAATAGCGATAACAAATAGGGTATTCCTGTGAAAATATATAGTATATTGAAATATTATTAAAATAAGTAAATTAAAAATTACTATAATATTCAATCTAATGTAAAAATACAAAAATAAATAGTTTGATTAAAAATTAACTATTAGAATTAAATGAATTTTAAATACTTAAAGTAAGATTTTAAAATAAATTTTAACTTATAAACAAAGATGCAGAAAATTAAAACAAACTATAAAAACGATTTCATAAAACAAATAAGATAAAAATTTAACAAAAAATATTGACAGTTTTATTTATGTGATGTATTATCTAAACATAGATAGTTTGTTAAATAACTAACACAGTTTTATATAAATTGCCTGGGAGGAAAGCATAATGACTAAAGATTTAAAAAAAGTTAAAAATGTAAAAGAAAAGCAAGAACTAACTGTAGAAAGTATGATAAACGATTTAGTAACAAAAGGAAATAAAGCTAAAGAGGAAATGTTAAAATTAGACCAAGAAGCAGTAGATAAGATAGTAAAAGCTATGGCTAAGGCTGGTCTTGATAAGCATATAGAACTTGCACAAATGGCAGTAGAAGAAACTGAAAGAGGAATATTTGAAGATAAAGTAACTAAAAATATATTCGCTACAGAATATGTTTATAATAGTATAAAATATACAAAAACTGTTGGTGTAGTAGAAGAAAATGATGAAGAAAACTACATGATGGTTGCAGAACCAATAGGAGTTATAGCAGGTGTTACACCTGTTACTAATCCAACTTCAACAACAATGTTCAAATCATTAATAGCTATAAAAGGAAGAAATCCAATAATATTTAGCTTCCATCCATCAGCTCAAAAATGTTCAGCAGAAGCTGCTAGAATTTTAAGAGATGCAGCTATAGAAGCTGGAGCTCCAGAAAATTGTATACAATGGATAGAAGAACCATCATTAGAAGCATCAAGTGCTTTAATGAAAAATAACAAAGTAGCATTAATATTAGCTACTGGTGGACCTGGAATGGTTAAGGCAGCTTACTCTTCAGGTAAACCAGCCTTAGGGGTTGGGGCAGGAAACGTACCTTGTTTTATAGAAAAATCAGCAGATATAAAACAAGCCGTTAACGATTTAATATTATCAAAAACATTTGACAATGGAATGATATGTGCTTCAGAGCAAGCAGTTATAATAGAAGAGCCAATATACAATGAAGTAGTAGATATAATGAAGGGATACAATTGCTACTTTGTAAACAAAAAAGAAAGAGAATTATTAGAAAAAACAGTTATAAATCCAGAAACTAAAACATTAAATCCTAATATAGTTGGGCAAAGTCCTTATAAGATAGCTCAAATGGCAGGATTTGAAGTACCTAAAGATGCTAAAATGTTAGTAGCTGAAATAGAAGGTGTAGGTATGGATTACCCATTATCAAAAGAAAAGTTAAGTCCTGTACTTGCTTGCTTAAAAGTTAAAAATGCTGAAGAAGGAATACAAAGATGTGTAGAAATGACTGAATTTGGTGGATTAGGTCACTCAGCGGTTATACATTCAGAAAATGATGACATAATACTAAAATTTAGCGAGAAAGTAAGAACAGGAAGATTATTAGTAAATGCGCCATCTACTTTCGGAGCAATAGGAGATGTATATAACGTGAATACACCATCATTAACACTAGGATGTGGATCTATGGGTAATAACTCAACTACAGATAATGTATCAGCGGTAAATTTAATAAACCTTAAGAAAGTTACTAAGAGAAGAGTAAATATGCAATGGTTTAAAGTACCTGAAAGAATATATCATGAAGTTGGATCTATACAATACTTAGAAAAACTACCACAAGTTGAGAGAGTAATGATAGTTACTGATAGAATGATGGTTCAATTAGGATATGTTGAAAAATTACAATATCATTTAAGAAAAAGAAGAAACCCAGTTATGATAGAAGTATTTGCTGATGTAGAGCCAGATCCATCTGTTGATACAGTGTTAAATGGTGCTGATGCTATGAGAAAGTTCAAGCCAGATACTATAATAGCTTTAGGTGGAGGATCTGCAATGGATGCTGCTAAAGGTATGTGGTTATTCTACGAAAATCCGGAAGCAGACTTTGAAGATTTAAGACTTAAGTTTATGGATATAAGAAAGAGAATATATAAATTCCCTAAATTAGGAAGACAAGCTAAGATGGTGGCTATACCAACTACTTCAGGAACTGGTTCAGAAGTTACTTCTTTCGCAGTTATAACTGATAAAGTTAATAATATTAAATATCCTTTAGCTGACTATGAGTTAACTCCAGATGTAGCTATAATAGATCCTACATTTGTAATGTCTGTGCCAGCAGCTGTTACTGCAGATACAGGATTAGACGTATTAACTCATGCTATAGAAGCTTATGTTTCTGTAATGGCAACTGATTATACAGATGCTTTAGCTATGAAAGCTATACAAATGGTATTTGAATATCTACCAAAATCATATAAAGGAGCAAATACTCAAGAAGGTAAAGAAGCTAGAGAAAAAATGCACAATGCATCTTGTATGGCAGGGATGGCATTTGCCAATGCATTCTTAGGAATTAACCATTCATTAGCTCATAAGTTAGGATCAGAATTCCATATACCTCATGGTAGAGCAAATGCTATATTATTACCATACGTAATAGAGTACAATGCATCTATGCCAACTAAGTTTGCTGCATTCCCAAGATACAAATCTTTTGTAGCAGATAAGAAATATGCTGAGATAGCTAAGATGTTAGGATTAAAAGCTAACACTACAGAAGAAGGAGTTAAGAGCTTAGTAGAAGCTATAAGAAACTTAATGAGAGAATTAAATATGCCAATGACTATAAGAGAATGTGGTATAGAAGAAAAAATATATATGGGAGCTATAGAAAAGTTAGCATTAGATGCTTTTGATGACCAATGTACTCCAGCTAACCCAAGACAACCATTAGTATCAGAGTTAGTAGAAATATATAAGACAATATATGGAGATAAGAAAACTAAGTAAATAGTTCAAAAATTAAGAAAGTATATTGAACATTAAAATATAAAATAAAGAGGGGCCTTATTAAGGCTCCCTCTTTATTTTATAGACTTGTACATAACAACTTTTTCATATTCATTTTTTATGCTTATTATAGAATTAGAGATATTAATTTCAAAATTGGCAAAAGCAGAGAATAAATCAATGTCTCTCATTAAATGCATAGTAATAATATCGCTCTCTTTGTTTAATCTTAATATAATAGACCTAACAAATGGAAACTGTACTCTTGAATTAAAGAAATTTGAATCTTCTAGTTTAATATCTAAGCTGCGATAGTTTAAGTCTATAAATAAGTCTAAATCATTTTCTTCTTCCCTTATGACTCTGTATTCAAAGTCTGTATCTAAGTTTAATTTACCGAAAGTTACCATTTTACAACCTCTTCTACCGAAAGTTTTTTTATATATTATACATTATAGAATGATAGCTAACTATACATTTGTAAAATGTTTTGAAAAATAAAAAGCCTTCGTTGGGGGAACGAAGACTTAATTTGGGGGAGATTGAGTTAAATATTTAATTTTATATTACTATTATGGACAGATAACTTTAATCTATACATAAATTTATAAAATATTTTTAAATCTATCTCTTCTTGTTTATAAACTTAGGTCCAAGGTATTTTCTTATATCGTCATCAGATGAAAAATCATCTATAAGAATTTCTCTACCACTTTCTTCTAGCACAACTAGAACTTCACAGTCACCTTGTAAGAAGAACTTTCTAACTGTTTCTTCTCTAACTTCCCTAACTTTAGTTATATTTTTCTTTTGTTTTTCATAATCCTTTGTATAATAACTATCCATCATGTTTATTATTTTTGTATATCTAGTCATGATTACCTCCTGTATGTTAAATTGAATATTTATTTCTTAAGTAAATATTTTTCTTCACTTAACTAATTCGTATCACACTAATAAAAAGTGTGATATAATAAGTTTTTGTATTAACCTAATAATTATAACAAGGAGTAATAATAATGGCTAGTATAAATAGAAATGATATTTTAAATTGTATAAATTATTGTAAGGAAAATGAGCTGTTTGATAAGTTAAATGATACTTACAAATCACTACCAAGTGGAGATTGTACTGGCTGTGGTAATTGTTGTATGGAATCAGTAGGTATAAATTTAATTGAATTTATTAATATATATAGCTACTTATTAGACAAAGATGAATTAAGAAAGACAAGTTTAAGTAAAATTATAGACTACTATTTTTTAGAATTTACTAAAAAGAGTGCGTGTCCATTTAAAGATGAAAATAACAGATGTTTAATATATGAAGTGAGGCCACTAAATTGTAGAATTTTTGGTCATTGGAAAAAAGAGGATTATAATAAAAATTTATCAAATATAACTAAAAGGAATAGAGAATATAGTGATCTTATGAAATCAAAGTATGGATTTGATATAAGTGAAAAAGTTGTTAATTACAAAATAAAATACTGTGAGGATTTTAAACCCCAAAATGGATATTTAGATAAATCGACTAGATTAAGTTTTGCAGATGAGCTAATGATACTAGATTCTAAGTTATATTCTAAAGGTATTATAGATATAGATTTTAAAGATAGAGGTATAGTTGAATATTTTATAGAAGCTTTATTAAAAGATGATACTGCTTACAATATAAAAATAAGATTATCAAAAGATGAAGAGGTAAGAGAGATAGCATTAAAAAGATTAAAAAAGATACTATTATAATTAGGTGATTAAATGGAGCTTAAAAAAATAAAAGGAAACACATTTTATATAAAGGGTGGAACTAACACTGGTGTTTATATTTTTGATGATAATAAAGCTTTGATAATAGATCCTGGGTTAGCTGGTTCAAGACCTAAGAGAATTATAAATATGTTAGAAGAAAAAAATATCAAGGTAAATTTTATAATAAATACACATGAACATGATGATCATTATGGAGCGTGTAACCAATTTAAAGAGTATTATAATGATATTTGTATATTATCATCAGATGAAGCTAAATTATATATAGAAAAGCCTTATCTATTTGGCAAATATATAATGGGTGGTAAATATAATAGATTTTTTGTGGATAAATTAAAAAATAAATCATTAGATGAAATAAAAGTAGATAAAATAGCAAAAGAAGGAAGTCTGTTATTAAATAATGAAGAATTTGAAATAATAGATTTAAAGGGACATACTGAAGGAAGCATAGGAATATTAACTAAAGATAAAGTTTTATTTACTGGAGACCTTCTAATAGGCTTAGATATGCTTAAAAAGTATGATTTCTTATTTTTGTATGATATAAAGAAAGAAATAGACTCAATAATGAAATTAAAAGAAATAGATTTTGATTATTTAGTCTTAGGGCATAGTAAAGAAGTAATAAGTAAAAAAGATTCTAAGTTTATAACAGAAATGCATTTAAATGCTATTGATAAGTACTTAAATAAAGTAAGAGAAGATTTAAATGTACCAATAACGTTAGAAGAATTATTAAAAAAAATTATAATAGATAATAATTTAAAGTGCAATTATAAAGAATATCATTTTTTTAAGTCATCTTTAGTTTCGATGATAAGCTATTTAGCTGATTTAGATGAAATAGACTATATATTAAATGATGGAGAATTGCTTTATTGTACCAAAAAAAAATAAATTATGCTAAAATAGATATGTTAAAAAAGACTCAAAATAAGATAAAGGGTGAGTACGATGGAATTTGAAAAATGGGATGAAATACTAACACCTTATGACCATGCAGTAGAAGAATTAAAAGTTAAGTTTAAGAATATAAGAAAAGAATTCTTAGCAAAAGGAGAATACTGTCCTATAGAGTTTGTAACAGGAAGGACTAAAAAAATAGCTTCTATAATATCTAAATCAAAGCGCCTAGGAATTGAAGATATAGAGGGTGAGATGGAAGATATTGCAGGTATAAGAATAATGTGTAAGTTTGTAGAAGATATATATACAGTAGTTGAACTTATACAAAATAGATGTGATATGAGTATAGTATATGCAAAAGATTATATAAAAAACTTTAAGGATAGTGGATACAGAAGTTATCATGTTATAATAAAATATCCTATAAATACGATAGCAGGTTCAAAAGAAATATTGTGTGAAATCCAAATAAGAACTTTAGCTATGAACTTTTGGGCAACTATAGAACATTCTTTAAAATATAAATATGAACATTACATACCAGAGGAATTAGCAGTTAGATTAAGAAGAGCATCTGATGCAGCATTCCTATTAGATCAAGAAATGAGCGAGATAAGAGAAGATATAATGAAAGCTCAAGTTATGTGCCAGGTAAAATCAGTTACAGTAAGAGATGTACTTAGTAAGATTCAAGAATTATATAATCTAGGAGAAACACATAAAGCGCTTATATATCAAAGAAGGCTAGATAAAATAGATAATGAACAAGATATAGAAGAAATATTACATCTTCAAAGTGAGGTAGATAATTTATTAGAATTTTACAATAACAATAATAAAGTTAGATAGAGGTTATCCATATTCATGGATAACTTTCTTTATATAATAGTATAGTAATTGAATTTAAATTTAAACTATAGGTATTAATATAGAATATATAAGAAAAGTTACATAAGAAAGGAAAAAAGACATGAACTTATATGCAATAGGAGATTTACACTTTTCAACATCAGTAAATAAGCCTATGGATGTTTTTGGAAAGAATTGGATAGGTCATGAGGAAAAGTTAATAGAAGACTGGAAAGAGAAAGTAAGTGATGAAGATTTAGTATTAGTATTAGGAGATACTTCTTGGGGAATAAATCTAGACGAAGCAAGAAGTGATTTAGATATAATAGATAATTTGCCGGGGAAAAAGATATTTATAAAAGGCAATCATGATTATTGGTGGACTACTGTAACAGCATTAAATAAGCAGTATGATAATATGAACTTTTTACAAACTAATTTCTATGAATACAAAGATTATGCTATTTGTGGAGGAAGAGGATGGATATGTCCGAATGATTTTAAGTTTGATGAAAATGACGCTAAAATATATAAGAGAGAAGAAAATAGGATAAGAATATCTTTAGAAGCTGCTAAGAAGAAAGGACATACTAAATTTATAGTTATCACTCACTATCCTCCTACTAATGATAAACTTGAAGAATCGTTATTCACTAAATTATATGAAGAATATAAAGTTGAAAAAGTTATATATGGACACTTGCACGGAAAAGAATCATTTAAAATGGGATTAAGAGGTGTAAGAAATGGAATTGAATATATATTAGCATCTTGTGATTACACTGATTTTAAATTAATAAAAATATTAGATTAATAATCTTAAAATTGTAAATACTATTATATATGGTTAAAATATGAAAATTGGGGGATTTTTGTTTAAATATACAAAAGAAGGAGATGTTAATGATGAGATGGATATTAGTATTCTTATTTTTGTATCTTATCCCCTTGATAATATTATTTAGAAATTATAAAAATTTGAGAAGATCGTACATATATAGTAGTATTTATGTTGTATTAGTTACAATGATAGTAGCAACAAATCTTTATATGAGTGGATTAAATAAAATCAGAGAAGCTATATATTATTACAGTTATGTTAATGATGAGCCATACGAATATAAGGATAATGTAGGCAAAGAAGAGAATATTGATGAAATTTATAAAGTAGATAAGCAAGACAGTGAAGTGTATGAAAGTAAAGGAGATAAATCAAATGAAGTAGCACTAGAATCAAAAGAAGTAGAATTAAATCAGGATAAAGAAGTAGAAGTTATTAAAAAAACTGATAAAGAAATAATTAGTGATTTCAAAAAAGAAATTTACAATATAGAAAGAAAAGCATTAATTCCTATGAGGGATTGTATTCCTTATACAAAAAATATATCTGAGAGTATAAAAAAATTACCGACTATAGAAAATGACTTAAAATATGCCAGCAAAAAATGTAAAGAAGTTATAGAACTTTATGAAAGTATGGATATACCTAGTCTTTCAGATGAACAATATACTACAATACTAAGCAATGCAAGAGATGATGTTAAAAAGGCTTATGAGCTAAGAGAAAAGGCTATGAACGAGTCTATAAACTTAGTAGAAAGTAAGAATCCAAAATATATTGGAAAAATAACAGAGTATTTAAGCTTATCTGATGAGCACATAGCAAATTTTAAGGATAGAATAGATAAGCTAAGTCTAAATATAAAATAACAAAAGCTTATCTTTTATGATAAGCTTTAAATATACTATAATGCATAAATTTTGATTTATAATATAACATATGATATAATTTTCGATTATAACGTTAATCAGGGAGGTATGTATGGGAAGATTAAATATATGTATAGATATAGATGGAACTATAACAAGTCCATATCATTTTATTCCGTACTTAAATGAGATATATAATAAAAATATAAAAGAAGAAGAATGTGTAACTTATAACTGGGAACAATTATATGGTGATACCATGGATGAAATATTAAATAAATTCCATAGTAGCTGTATGCATTCTTATGAAGAAGCAGAAATAGTAGAATATGCTAAGGACGTTATAGAAAAGTGGTTAGCTAATAGCCACAACTTATATTTTGTAACGGCAAGAGATAAAAGTCTTACAGAGATAACTACAAGATGGTTAAACGATAAAGGATTTTCTGATATAGATGTTCACTTATTAGGTAGTCACGATAAAATAGCTAAAGCTAAAGAATTAGAATGCAATATATTTATAGAAGACAATCCATCAAATGCAATGCAACTTGCAAGTGAAGGTATGAAAATACTACTAATAAATACCAACTACAATCAAGGTGTAGAACATGATAATATAACAAGAGTAGACACTTGGAAAGACATAGATAAATTCATAGAATTGTACAAGTAAACATAGCAATACTATAGGGGGAGGTGGTCTTATGGTCGAATTAAAAGTAGAAAATCGAAAAGGCAATATAAGCATAAATAGCAATGATGTTAAAGAAATCATCAAAATAAGACCAGATATAGAATATACAAGAGATATATCAAATACAATTAATCAAGATGGTATAATGGCATTTGACTGCAAACTGTCTCAAGATGTATTTAATATGCAAGATATAGAAGATGTACTAGATGAAATAGGAGAAGACTTAGACGAAAGCTATTTCCAAGTATTATTTGAAGATGTAAGAGCATATTTAAAAGATGCTACAGATGAAATTGAAGAAGAACTTCAGGATAAATATTTATTTGATAATGTAAGATGTTTCTTTGATATTTATAATATAGATGAATCTTTTACAGATTTTAAATTTGTATTTTTAGTTAGCTTCAAGGATATAAAAATAGCATCATTAGCTAACCTATCTAAAATAGTAGGAAAAAGACAGTTAGTAGGAGCATCAAAATTCTATAGCTAAGGATTATAAATAATATAAAAGATTAATATAGAAATAAAAAAGAGCATCTGTATACAAAGATGCTCTTTTCATTTAATTTTTAAAAGGAATTAAGCTTTATTTATTGATCCGAATAATTCCATTTTTTCTTTAACAGTAGTTTTTATAGATTCAAACCCTGGAGCTAAAAGCTTACGAGGGTCAAATCCTTTACCTTCTAAGTCTTTACCAGCTTCTATATACTTACGAGTAGCATCAGCAAATGCTAATTGACACTCAGTATTAACGTTTATTTTAGAAACACCTAATGATATAGCTTTTTGTATCATTTCAGCAGGTATACCAGTTCCTCCGTGTAATACTAATGGCATGTTTCCTGTAGCATTATTTATAGCAGCTAAAGCATCAAAGTTTAATCCAGCCCAATTTTCTGGATATTTACCATGTATATTACCTATACCAGCAGCTAGCATATCTATTCCTAAATCTGCTATTAATTTACATTCAGCTGGATCTGCAACTTCACCAGCACCAACAACACCGTCTTCTTCTCCACCTATAGAACCAACTTCTGCTTCTAAAGAAAGACCTTTAGCATGAGCTAATTCAACCATTTCTTTAGTTTTAGCTATATTTTCTTCGATTGGATAGTGAGAACCATCAAACATTATTGAAGAGAAACCAGCTTCCATAGCTTTTTTAGCTCCATCGTAGCTTCCGTGGTCTAAATGAACAGCAACTGGAACAGTTATGTTTAATTCTTCCATCATTCCTTCAACCATATTGACTATAGTTTTAAAACCACACATATATTTAGCAGCACCTTCAGATACTCCTAATATAACTGGAGAATTGTTTTCCTGAGCAGTTAATAATATTGCCTTAGTCCATTCTAAGTTATTTATGTTGAATTGACCTACTGCGTATTTTCCTTCTCTAGCTTTTTGTAACATGTCTTTAGCTGAAACTAACATATATAAACCCTCCATACAATTAATTATTAAAAATAATCAAATATAAAATTTACCCATCAATTAATATTATAACCCTAATACAAAAAAAGTACATAGTAAATTGTAATAACTAGTAATTAAAAGTATAATAATATCTATAACTAAATAAATTTTAAGAAAAGAGAGGAATTATATATGCCACAAATAAAAGTAAGAGGTATAAATGAAAATGATATATGTAAAATAAGTGAAAATATGATAGATAAATTAGTGGAAGCAGTAAAATGTCCTAGAGATTATTTTGAAATAGAATGTATAAAATCTGTAGCAATAAGAGACGGAAAAATAGCAGATGTATATCCATTTGTGGAAGTAGCTTGGTTTGATAGAGGACAAGAAGTCCAAGACACAGTAGCTAAAATAATAACAGATAGTATAAGGGATGGATTAAAAGTAGAAAGTATGGATTTAGCATTTACTGTTTTTGAAAAGGAAAAATACTATGAAAATGGAGAACATTTTTAATGGCTAAAAAATTACGTATAGATAAAATACTTTCTAATATAGGATATGGTAGTAGAGCGGAAATAAAAAAATACTGTAAGCAAGGTATGATATCTGTAAATGGAAAAAATATAAATAATCCAGGGATTCAAGTTGACCCAGAAAATGATAAAATACTTTTTAATGGAGAAGAAGTAAACTATAGAGAATTTGTGTACATAATGTTAAATAAACCAGATGGATATATATCGGCGACTTTTGATAAGCATGACCCAATAGTATTAGACTTAATAGATTCATCATACTATGTTTTTGAACCATTTCCAGTAGGTAGGTTAGACAAAGATACAGAAGGGCTATTGGTATTAACAAATGATGGACAACTTGCACATAGGGTATTATCACCAAAAAAGCATGTACCAAAAACTTACTATGCTAAAATAGAAGGAATTGTAACAAAAGAGGATGTAGTTGCTTTCTCAAAAGGAGTTACGCTTGATGATGGATATGAAACTATGCCGTCACAACTTAAAATATTAAAGAGTGATGAAATATCAGAAATAGAACTTACTATACATGAAGGAAAATTCCACCAAGTTAAAAGAATGTTTGAGAGTGTAGGTAAAAAAGTAGTATACTTAAAAAGACTGTCTATGGGAAAATTAGAGCTAGATAAAAATCTAGAGCTAGGAGAATATAGAGAATTAACAGAAGATGAAATAAAATTATTAGAAGAAAGATAACAATTGAGCGGAGGTAGTTTTAGTGAAAAGAAGAGACATAATAGAGTTTGAAATAGATAAAATGGAGTTCGGTGGAACTTCTGTAAGTTTATATGATGGAAAAGATATATATATGAAGGGCGGAATAACTGGACAAAAAGTTAAAGCAGTAGTCCAAAAAGCTAGAAGTAAAAAAGCTGAAGTTAAAATGCTAGAACTTCTAGAAAACTCACCGCTAGAAACAGAAGAGCCATGCAAACATTTCAATCAATGTGGAGGATGTAGTATATTATCAGTTCCTTATGAAAAACAACTTCAAATAAAAGAAAGACAAGTAATGGATTTATTCTTACAACAAGAGTTATTTGGATTCAAATTCTTAGGAATACAAGGAAGTCCTGAGCAAAGAATGTACAGAAATAAAATGGAATATACTTTTGGAGATGAGGTTAAAGATGGTCCACTATCTTTAGGTCTTCACAAAAAAGGAAAGCATATAGATATAATAACTGTTGATGGATGTTATTTAGTAGACCAAGACTTCATAAATATATTAAAAGCTACTGTAGATTACTTTAATGAAAAGCAAATACCATATTACAGAACATTTAATCACAAAGGATACTTAAGAAACCTTGTAGTTAGAAAAGGTATAAATACTAAAGAGATGATGGTAAACATAGTTACATCTTCTCAACTAGACTTTGATATGACTGAGTATAAAAACATGCTTTTAAATTTAGGTTTAGATGCAGAATTAGTAAGTATACTACACACTATAAATGATGGATTAGCAGATGCAGTAAATTGTGATGAATTAAGAGTTCTTTATGGAAGAGATTATATACAAGAAGAAATATTAGGGTTAAAATTCAAAATATCTCCATTCTCATTCTTCCAAACAAATACTAAAGGAGCAGAAGAGCTTTACTCTATAGCTAGAGAGTTTGTTGGAGACCACAGTGACAAGGTAGTATTTGACTTATACAGTGGAACTGGTACTATAGGACAAGTTATGGCAGGATCTGCTAAGAAAGTTTATGGTATAGAAATAATAGAAGAAGCTGTAGCAGCTGCCAATCAAAATGCAAAATTAAACGGTTTAACAAACTGTGAATTTATAGCAGGAGATGTTGCTAAAACAGTAAACAAATTAAAAGAAAAGCCAGATTTAATAATAGTTGACCCACCAAGACCAGGTGTACACAAAGATGCTATAAGAGATATATGTGGATTTGATTCTAAGGAAATAATATATATATCTTGTAATCCAAAGACATTAGTATTAGATTTAGTTGAATTTAAAAACTATGGATACGAAGTAGAATTAGTTAAATGTATGGATATGTTCCCAAATACACCTCATGTTGAAACTGTTGTTAAGTTAAAAAAAGCTTAATATAGATTATATCAATAAGACTACCTATAAATTTAGGTGGTCTTATTTTAAGTGTAAAGCAATTAAAAACTTTGTATACTTTGAATAATTTGATTTGAAATATTAACCAAAGACTATATAAAAGATATAATAAAGGAGTGTTATTATAAAAATTATATCAAAAGAGTTTATAAAAGTTACAAATTAATATATTATTAAATGTATATACAATTAAATAGGCAATAAGTTCATGTCTAAAGCCGAGGGAGGAAAGTTATGGGTCAACCTATATATAAAATAATAGAGAACTATGTAAAAGAATTAATTAATTCAGGAAAATTAAATCAAGGAGATTTAATACCATCAGAACATCAATTATGCGAAGAATTTAATGTAACAAGAATGACTGTTAGATCAGCACTTAATAATCTAGTTAAAGAAGGATATATAGCAAGGAGGAGGGGTATAGGAAGTATAGTTTTAGGAAGTAAGGTATATGACAATATATCTTCTATAAGTGGTTTTACAAAAGAGATGAATAGCAAAGGATATAAAGTATCAAGTATATTAGTTAGTTTAGAAAAAATAGAATCAGATGATGAAATTTCTGAAAAGCTAAATATAAGTGAAGGTGATTATGTTTGGGAGATAAAGAGAGTTAGACTAGCAAATGATAAGAGATTATCGTATATGATTACATATATGCCAGATAAACTATTTCCAAATATAAATGAAACTCACTGCAAGGGTTCTTTATATGAATATGTTGAAGAAGTTAGCGGACGTAAGATAGCTATATCAGAAAGAGAAGTAGAGGCTGTCATATCTAATGATGAGTTAGAAGAAAATCTAAAATTGGATAGAAAAGAACCGTTATTATATATAAAGCAAGTTTGCAGACTTGATAACGGTGAAGCATTTGAATACTCTCATACATACCATTATGGTTATACTTTAACCGTTAACGCTATATCTAAATAAAAATACATATAGTGTGAAAATGTTTTCTTGAAATGTCTATACATTTAATATATAATAAATGTATAGACATTTAAATTTTAATAAAATATATTTTGGGGAGGTACAAAAAATGGTAAAAATAATGTTAGCTTGTTCAGCGGGGATGTCAACTAGTTTACTAGTTACAAAAATGGAGGCTGCAGCAAAGGAAAAAGATATAGAGGCAGAAATATGGGCTATATCAGAAGTTAACTTAGATAGGGAAATAGGAAATTGTGACGTTTTATTATTAGGACCGCAAGTTAGATATATATTAGGTAAAGCGACAGAGATGGCTAAGCCACACAATGTACCAGTAGAGGTTATAAATATGATGCACTATGGAACATGTAATGGTAAAGCTGTATTAGATAGAGCAATGGAGTTATATAATTCAAAGTAAATTAAAAAGGGGGATAATCAAAATGGAAGCATTAATGAACTTTATGGAAAGACATTTAGTTCCAATAGCATCTAAGGTTGGCTCACAAAGACACTTAGTAGCAATAAGAGATGGTTTCATTGCTATGATACCAGTAACTATGGTTGGGGCATTTGGATCACTTATAAAAAACTTACCATTAAAACCTTACCAAGATATGTTAGCTAACACTACAGTTGGTCAACAAATATCTGCACTTGGAGGCGATTTATGGTGGGGATCACTTGCAATGATGTCATTATTTTTAGCTGTGTCAGTAGCCTATTCTTTAGCAAAATCATATGAAGCAAATGGTTTACAAGCAGGACTTCTAGCATTATGTGGATTTTTAGTGTTATCTCCTCAAACTGCAGACATAGTAACTGAGGCAGGAGAGGCAGTTTCAGGGTGGGGGTTTATACCTTGGGGTTATGTGTCAACTAATGCACTATTTACTGCTATGGTAGTAGCACTAGTAACAACAGAAATTTATGTAAGATTATCTAAAGTAACTTGGTTAACTATAAAAATGCCAGATGGTGTACCACCAGCAGTTTCTAGATCATTTGCAAAATTATTACCAGGAGTAATAGCGTTATTTATAGTAGGTATAATAGGTATAATAGTAAAACTTTTATCAAACGGATTATTTATAAATGATTTATTATCAACATATTTATCGAAACCTTTAACTGGTATGGCTGACTCTTTAGGAGGGGCTGTGTTTACAGTATTGTTTATCCATGTTTTATGGATATTTGGATTACATGGTGCAAACATAGCACTTCCTGCAGTAGAGCCAATATTAATGGAATTAGGTGGTAAAAATGCTGAGTTAGCATCAGCAGGAGCAACAGAAGGTTACCATGTATTTGCAGGAGCATTTTTAGATGCATTTGTATACTTAGGTGGTTCAGGGATGATACTTGGATTAATAATAGCATTAATAATAGCAGGTAGAAGACGTAAAGAAATGATAGCTTTAGGTGGACCACCAGCATGTTTCAATATAAGTGAGCCTATGATATTTGGTATGCCAATAGTATTAAATCCAATATACATGATTCCATTTGTACTAGCGCCAGTATTATGTACAATAACTTCATACTTAGCTATATCCAGTGGGATAGTAGCACCAGTTTTAATGGCAAAAATTCCTTGGATAACTCCTCCAATATTTAGTGGAATAATGGCTACAGGGCATTGGACTGGTGGAGCATTAGCAGCAGTTAACTTAATAATATCTGTTGTTATATATTTACCATTTGTAGTTGCAGATGAAAGAATGGCAAAAAAAAGATTAGCTAAACAACAAGGTTAGTTAATAATCATAGAGATTGGGTGGTAGAAGATTATGAAAAAAGGTCTTAAGATAGTTACAATAGGGGGAGGATCAAGTTATACCCCCGAATTAATAGAAGGATTTATAAAAAGATATAGTGAGCTACCAGTTAAAGAACTATGGCTTGTAGATATAGAAGCAGGGAAAGAAAAATTAGAAATAGTAGGTAATCTTGCCAAGAGAATGATTAAAAAATCTGGATTAGATATTAAAATTAACCTTACATTAGATAGAAGAGAAGCTTTAAAAGGTGCAGATTTTGTAACAACTCAATTAAGAGTTGGATTATTAGATGCTAGAATAAAAGATGAAAGTATTCCTTTATCACATGGAGTAATAGGTCAAGAAACTAATGGTGCAGGAGGGCTGTTTAAAGCCCTTCGCACTGTACCAGTTATACTAGATATAATAAAAGATATAGAAGAGTTATGTCCAAATGCATGGTTAATAAATTTTACAAATCCAACAGGTGTAATAACTGAAGCAGTATTTAAATACACAAACTTCAAAAACTATGTAGGATTATGTAATGTTCCTATAGGTGTTAGAAATGGAGTTGCAAAGTTATTTGAAGTAGAAAGTGATAGAATATATATGGATTTTGCTGGACTTAATCATATGGTATATGGGCTTAATGTTATTTTGGATGGCAAAGATGTCACAAAGGAAGCAATAGATAAGTTTGTAAGTTCTAAAATAAGTATGGAAAATATAAAGGCAATAGATTTTAACCCAGAGTTTGTTAAAGCTTTAGGTGCTATACCTTGTCCATACCATAGATATTATTATAAAACTAAAGAGATGCTAGATGAAGAATTAGAAGAATTTAAAAAAGGTAAAGCAAGAGGTCAAGTTGTTAAAGAATTAGAAGGGCAACTATTTGAACTTTATAAAGATGAAAGTTTAGACATAAAACCACCTCAACTTGAGAAAAGGGGAGGAGCATATTATAGTGATGCAGCTTGTAACTTAATAAGTTCTATATACAATGATAAAAGGGATATACAAGTAGTTAATACATTAAATAATGGAGCCATAAGAAACTTTAGAGATGATCAAGCTGTTGAAGTTAGTAGTGTAATAACTAGCGAAGGACCAAAACCTTTATCAATGGGATATCTTCCGCAGTGTACTGATGGTTTAGTAAGTGATATAAAATCTTTTGAAATATTGGCAGCCAAAGCAGCCGTATATGGAGATTACGAAAGTGCATTATTAGCACTTTGTATCAACCCATTAATACCTTCAGATGATTTAGCAAAAACTATATTAGATGAGATGTTAGAGGCTCATAAAGAGTACTTACCTCAATTTAATAAGTAGGTGAAATTTATGACTAAACTTATAGTAAATGCAGATGATTTTGGATATTGTAAAGCTGTAAATTACGGGATAATATCAGCGTATAAAGAAGGAGTAGTAAAATCTACAACAGTTATGGCTAATATGCCAGGATTTGAGCATGCTATGAAACTTTTAAAGGAAAATCCAGGTTTGGCATGTGGAGTCCATATGACTATTAGTTGTAATAGACCAGTACTTCCTAATTTGGAAAGCCTAGTAGACGGAAATGGAAGATTTTTTAGGCGAATCACTAATGATGTAATAGATAAGATGAACTTAGATGAAATTTATGAAGAACTTTGTGCTCAAATAGAAAAAGTAAAGAAATACACTGAAATTTCTCATCTTGATAGTCATCACCATGTTCATACTTTAAAGAAACTACAGCCAGTTATTGAAAGGATAATAGAAAAGTATAAGTTACCAATAAGAGGTGGATTTGAATATAATCTAGAATATTCAAAAGTAGTACCTATGTTAGATACTTTTTATAGTGATAATGTGGAAATTGATTACTTTAAGAAGAATATAAATACTTTAAAAGAATATGACGCTTTAGATATAATGACTCATCCAGCATACTTAGATGCATATATTTTAAACTCTACATCTTATGCAATGCAAAGAACAAAAGAGCATGAGATATTGACATCAGAGGAAGTTAAAAAGTATTTAAATGATAACTTTGAATTGAGTAGTTACAGGGACATTTAGGAGGTTTTTTAAATGGATGAAAAAATATTTGAAATATCATTTGGCATAATAGGATATGCAGGGGACGCAAAAGGATTAGCTTTTGAAGCAATAGCCCAAGCTAAAAAGGGGAATATAGAAGCAGCAAGAGAAACTATGAAAAATTCTAAGGAAGTAATAACTAAAGCTCATAGATTCCAAACAGAGCTTATACAAGGTGAGGCTAATGGAAGCAAAACAGAAGTGAGTGTTTTATTAGTTCATGCACAAGATCATTTGATGAATGCCATGAATTTTCAGCAGTTAGCAGAAGAGTTTATAGATTTATACGAAAAATTAGAAAGTAAGTAAAATATTTTTTTATACAAAAGGGTATTGAATTAAATTCAATACTCTTTTGTATTTTATAAAAAGTATATTGATTATATTCTTTAAGATAGTTTGTCATATATTTTTAAATATATATTAAGTTGTATTAATATAGTCAAATTATGATATAGCAAATTGTGTAAATTAGAGGAGTATTAATACTTAATGAAGAAAATATACTAAGTAAATGTAAAGTATATCAAGGGGGGACATTAATGAAAAAAGGGGATTTTATATGGGGAGGAATTCTTCTTATCTGGATACTTATATTAGTTATACCAGTTAGTAGGGATTTATTCATTACTGTAACAGGAGAGTATCCATATGTAAGTGGATTTATTAAATTTGCGGTCTTAGCTACAATGGGAGAGTTACTAGGTATGAGAATAAGTTATGGGTACTGGAAGCAACCAAATGGAGTTATGTTTAGAGCGATTATTTGGGGTGTAATAGGTATTGTTATAACATTAGGATTGCCAGTATTCTCTAAAGGTGTAGAGGCTGCTCAAGAGATGGGAAAGCTTCCTTTTAAAGAGTCTATTTTTGCACATGCATTTTTGACAAGTGCGATTATGAATATATTACAATCACCAGCAGTATTTTTATTTCATAAGTGTACAGATACGTACATAGATATAAGACATTATAAAAATGGAGGAAGAGTAAGTCTTAGAGATATAACAAATAAAATCGACTGGTATACGTACATTGATTTCACAGTGTTAAAAACTATACCATTTTTCTGGATACCTTGCCATACGATTGTATTTTTATTTGAACCACAATATCAAGTTATAGTGTCTGCATTTGCATCTATAGCACTAGGGCTTATACTAGCAATGGCAAATAAATCAAAATTAAAAAGTTTTTAGTAGAATAAAAATATAATAAATTCAAAACATAGTAATGCAATTATGTTTTGGAGGAATTATAAATGAATAAAAAAAGAAATATAAGAGTATTTATGTCATTAATATGTATAGCATTACTATCTTTAATACTTTTATATAATACTGAGTTAGTAGATATATCAAGTAAAGTAAAAGCTAACATAGTAGATAGTATAAAAACAGTAAAGGTTACTGAAGAAAGAAGTAAAATAGAATGTAAAAATTTATCAATAACAGTTAGAATGCCTAAATTATATTGTGATAATAAAAATGCTGAAAGGTACATTAATTCTTTTATCAGAAATAATATAAATAGTTATATAAATCATAAGAGGCAAGATATAGAATTACAAAATAATAAACAAAAAACTAATATATTATTAGAATATAATTTAGCGTTTCAAAGTAAAGATGTAATCAATATAGTTATAGTAAAAGAAACTAAAAGTGGAAAAAATAAATTTTCAACCAACAAAGAAAGTTATGTTTTTGATTTAAAGACAGGGCAAAGAATATATATAGATAATCTTTTAGGAGAAGATGAAAACTATAAAGAATTAATAAAATCTTATATAAATAAGACTATAGATGAAAATAAAATAGATATAGACAAAAATCTAGTAATTATAGATAAGGAAACTAATTTTATAATTGTAGACGGGGGATTATCAATAATATTGGACCAAAATAAAGATGGTAAGATGAGAGAATATGAATTTAAAGTTCCATATGATGTTTTTAATAACAAGGTAAAATCAATAAACACAAAAAATATAATTGCAAATGTAGATACGCAAACAATTACTCAAAATAATAAATATATAAATAGTATATTAAATATTCCTATAATAATATCTTCAAATAAGGATATAGATAAAGAATTAAATTATAAAATTAGAAAAGATATAATGGATTTTTATAATAAAGTTTATGAGAGCGCTAAAAACTATTTTGATAATGTTGATGTATCAAAAGATAAATTTGTTGCAAATGTGGATTATGAAGTTAAAAAAAATAGTGATGATATATTAAGTATAAAAGTAACTTACCATCAATATAGTGGAGGAGCTCATGAAGACTATGAAGATATAAGTTATAATATAGACATGAGAAGTGGAAAAATATTAAAATTAAGCGATTTATTTAAGCCAAACTCAGATTATATAAAAGTAATAAATAATGAGATTAGAAGGCAAATAGAGGAATTAGTTAAAAATAATAAGGAGTATGAAGGTATATATCAATTTGAATCAATAGAAAAAGACAATAAGTTTTATATAGAGGACAATAATATAGTTATTTACTTTGATTTATATAAAATTGCACCATTTGCAGCAGGGATACCAGAATTTAAAATAAATAATAGTATAATAAGTCATATGTTAAAAGAAGAATACTTAGAAATACTAAAATAGATAATAATAAAAAGCTTTACTATTTATATCTAATAAAAATTAGATCATAATCAGTAAAGCTTTTATTATTTAGAAATATATTTTATATCTATATTGTAGGATTTAAAGAAGCTATTTTAGTTACAGCTACATATATTCTAGATATTTCGTACCATGTTTTAAAATCAACAATACCATTTTTAGGTAGGCCAAAAATTCCTTGAAATACTTTAACAGCCTCAGCAGTAGATTCTCCAAAAATGCCATCTTCTTTAACTTTAGGTATTAGAGGGTATGAATTAGAGATTGCATTAAGTTGGTTTTGAATAGTTTTAACATAGTTATTATTAGAACCTACTTGTAAAATTTGGCCAGGGAAAGATATAGGAACACCACTTACGATAGGTGCTTTTTCAAAGATTATTTGCTCACCATAAAATGATCTTAATATACTTTCATAGTCTTTACCTTCATCTCCAAGGTATTTACTTCCCCATTGAGTCATTTGATTTGGGCATTGAGATTTTACACCATCACAATATTGAGCTAAAAGGGGCTGTCTAGAGGTAGGTGGTCTTTTTATAAAAGTATTAAATATATCATCAACTACAACATTAATAGTATCAAAGAAGTTTCTATTATTAATAAATTTATGGTCAAAAGCAGTAGTAGAAGTAATAGTATAGCTATAGCCTTTATTTCTGTACCATTCAGTAAATACTCTATTTAAAGTGAATGAAACTATAGCTATTACATTAGCATAAATAGTTTGTTCAGGCCACGTAGAATATATTTCAGAAGAAGCTACGTTTTTTATATAGTCTTTAAAAGGTATCCAATAGTTAGGAGCTGAAGTATCTTCAGGCATTCCATCATGAACGACTATAAATTCTGGAACTACTGGATTATCAAGAACAACAAACCCAGTAGGAGGTGGTAGAGGTTTTAAACTACTTTCAGGGATTTTAGGCGGATAATCTCCATATAGGGTATGGTCTGGAATATCAAATACTTGTTCATTTTGTCTGGAATAAGAATTTCTAGATCTAGTTTTTAAATTAACAGGAACTGTTTGTCGAGCTTCTACAGTAGCTAAGATCTGCGTACCGTCTATTAAAACTGTTTCATAACCATCTTTAGACACCTCAACAGAATAAATGCTATATGGTCTTATAGGTGAAGAAGGATCTAGTGAATAATTTACATCTGGAGCATCTAGTGTTAAACCTGTGATTTGACCAGAAGAGTCTGTTTTTAAGTTTTCGTAAACTTTAGTTAAACGTTGCTCTGACTCTGGAATAGAGTAGATATTAACAGTAGCATTTTCTATTGGTTGATTAGTATTGCTATCTATAACACTAACCGTTAAGAAACCATCTTGCATGCAATCACCCCTTAAAAATAGTATCTTATTATTTTATAGTATGAATAAACATCTTATTTTGTTAAGGAAAATGGAAATAATATAGATTATACAAAAAAGAAAGAAGTGATTATATGAACATAAATATATTTACATTGGCCATAGCACCAACTATAGCTTATATATTTTGGATATACCTAAAAGATAAATATGATAAAGAACCTATAAATAGGTTAGCAAAGTTTTTTTTATTAGGAGTATTTATGGGGATAATTGCTCTTATTGTAGAGCTTTTATTATTGAAATTAGATATATTAACAGGATATACAAGTATAATATATATATCTTTTATAGTAGCAGGTATGACAGAGGAAGGATTAAAGGCAATTGTATTGATTCCAAATCTTTTAAGAGAAAAATATTTTAATGAAAAACTAGATGGAATTATTTACTCCATGTTTTTGTCATTAGGATTTGCAACACTAGAAAATGTATTATATATCTTAAAAGAAGATAAAAGCACAGTGATGGAGGTTGGATTGATTAGAGCTATAATATCTACACCAGCTCACATGTTATTTGCAATAACCATGGGATACTATATATCTAAATATAAATTTAGTACAGAGAAATTTAAAAAAAGAGAATATTTAATACTATCTGTTTTAATACCAATTTTAATACATGGAGTTTTTGATTTTATATTGATGATAGAGTATAGATGGTCTATTATATTGTTTGTGGTTTATATAATTTTTTTATGTAAATTAAACTTAGACAAATTAGATAAATACATAATTAGTTCAAAAAATAGATTTAAGAGAAGAAAAAAGAGAACGAGGAAGGACGATAAGAATTGACAAAGCTACCTGAAAGATTTTTAAGTGATATGAAAGAAATACTAAAAGATGAGTATGATGAATTTATAAAAACATATGATGATAAAAAAACTACCGGCCTTAGAGTTAATACATTAAAAATAAGTAAAAATGACTTAGATAAATTAAATTTATTTAAACTAGAACAAATACCTTGGGTAAATGAAGGCTTTTATTATGATGAAGATATAGATAGACCCGGCAAAAATCCACTACATGAGGCAGGAGCATATTATTTACAAGAACCATCAGCTATGAGTGTTGTGCCAAAGTTGGATATTAAAGAAGGTGAAAAAATTCTAGATATGTGTGCTGCTCCAGGAGGAAAATCAACATACATACTATCAAAACTAAATAATACAGGATTATTAGTATCAAATGAAATAAACCCAATGAGAATAAAAGCACTAGGAGAAAATCTAGAGAGATTTGGAGCTAAAAATTGTATAATAACAAATACAGACTCAAATAATCTAAAGAAGGTATTTAGAGGATACTTTGATAAAATAGTAATAGATGCTCCTTGTTCAGGGCAAGGAATGTTTAGAAAAGATGAAGTTGCTATAAGTGATTGGAGCTATGCAAAAGTATTAGAATGTCAATCTATTCAAAGAGAAATAATAAGAGATGGATATGAGATGCTTAAAAATGGAGGTACGTTAGTATATTCTACATGTACATTTGCGAAAGAAGAAAATGAAACAGTTATAAATGAGTTTATAGAAGAATATGAAAATGCTAAGCTTATAGAGATGGAAAGATTATGGCCTCACAAGATAAAAGGAGAAGGTCACTTTGTAGCTAAAATACAAAAAAATGAAGAAGAGGATATAAAAACTAAAGAATTAAAAGTTAAAAGATTAGATACAGAATTAAAGGATTTTAGAGAATTTGAAAAGAAATTTTTAAATGAGTCAATAGGAAATAAATTTGATATAAGAGGAGAAAACTTATATCTATTGCCAGAAGAAAGTCCAGAAACTAAAAAATTAAAAGTTTTAAGATATGGACTTCATTTGGGAATACTAAAGAAAAATAGGTTTGAGCCATCACATGCATTGTCTCATTATTTAAATCCAAATCAAGTTAAGTATACAGAGAATTTATCAATACAAGATGAAGAAGTATTAAATTATTTAAGAGGAAATACCATAAATACAGGACAAAGTAGAGGATGGGTATTAGTAACAGTAGAAAATATACCACTAGGGTGGGGAAAAGAATCCAATGGAGTATTAAAAAACCACTATCCGAAAGGTCTTAGAATAAAATACTAAAGTAGCTATAAAAAGGTACTAAGTTATAACTTAGTACCTTTTTATAGTATATATGTAGACACACTTATTTTAAATTTATAGATAAATATAATTATTATATATATTATTCAAAAAAGCCTTAATATATTATATTTAATATGAGCTTTTTTACATAATATAAACCTTCTAGTTTAATAATAAACATATGTGTATTAAAAAGAGGTACAACTAGGAGGGAAATATGAATCCATTAGATAAAAGTAAAGAGTATGTTATATATAAATTTTTACAAAGATATGATTATGATGCGGTAATTGATGTATTAGAAGAAGTTGGTATAGTCGAAGGAGATCTATACCTATTAATGGAATCATCTAAGTATGCTATAAACTTTGACTTTAAAAAAGCATCGATAAGTTTAAAAAAGATGAGCAGTGAGATGTTAAGTAGAAGAGAGATAAAAAGATTGGTTTCTAACCTAGAAAATCTAGAAAATGGAGAACCTGAAGACATATTATCAGAGCTCATAGAAAATATGAAGATACAAATTGTTAATGAAGAGTATATTGATTTTTTGGGAAGGTTATATAGATTAAAGGAAGCATTATTTAAATATATATTTGTAAGTACTAAGGAAAATAAAAAATATAAAGTAAATATGCATGGTTATATGGTATCAAAGAAAAATATTCTATATACATTAAAAAAGAAGTATAATATATATAATGGAAATCTAATAACTGGGGTGACTAACTATATAAATAGGTATATTAAAAAAACAAAAAGAATGGAAAAGGTTGTTGATATATTAAATGGAGAAAGACTAGAAAATTTAATTAAGATTAGACATGAAAGCCCAGTTGGACATGGATTTAAAGGGGTTAGCAAAGAAGATATTGAAGAGTTATATGGCAATCCCATGGAAGTAGTTCAGGACTTAGTTAAAGCATGTGAATTACTAGACTTAGGTATAAAAATGGATAAATATGATAATATAAATGAGATGGCTATACAAATGATAGGAAGTTACACCAATTATTAACTAAATTAAAATTTAGGAGGAGATTATTAGAATGAGTGAAAAATTAAAAAAAGAAGCAATAGAGTGGATTAAGGTAATAGCTACTGCTCTTATTTTTGCATTTATAATAACTCAATTTATAAGACCTACTTTAGTTAAGGGAGAATCTATGTATCCTACTTTAAAGGAAAATGATTATTTAATAATTAATAGAATGGCTTATAAAATAGGAGAGCCAAAAAAGGGAGACATAATAGTATTCCATACGAATTTACTTCAAGACAATGGAAAACCTAAAGACTTAGTAAAGAGAGTTATAGCAACCGGAGGAGATCATATTAAGATAGAAAATTCCAAAGTATATGTAAATGGAAAGTTATTAGATGAACCATATATACATGATAATTATACAGATGGATATATAGATATGACAGTTCCAAAGGGTGAAGTATTTGCAATGGGAGATAATAGAGAGAAGAGTTTAGATAGTAGATATGAAGATGTCGGGTTAGTAAATGAAAAAAATATAATGGGTAAGGTAATGATAAGGTTATATCCATTTAATAAAATAGGAACTGTAAAATAGGTGAATTACATGAAAATTGGTATATCAGCATTATTATATAATCTTGATGAAGCAATAAATTTGTGCAAAGAGATAGATGAAATAAAACATATAGAACTTGGTATAGATAACTTATATGAGTGTGATGAGATATACAAATATATAGACAAGCTTAAAGAATTAAATGTATCTTTAAGTATTCATTTACCTATGGAGTTAAACTTGTGTGAGAATATAGAATTTATTAGACAATCTTGGGTAAGATTTGTAGAAGAAATGAACTATAAATTAAAACATTTAAATATTTGTTACTACAATCTTCACCTAGGGTATGTTATATCTGATAGATTAGATAAAAATAGAGAAAAATATTTAGATATATCATGTAGTATGTTAAATGATATTATAAATAAGACGAAAGCTAATATATCAATAGAAAATACTTATTCTAATAATGGTGATTTATCAAATGTAGGTAACAAACTATATGATTTTGAATATATATTTAATAAAGTAGAAAATGAAAAATTATGGTTTTGTTATGATACAGGCCATAATCTAATCAATAGGGATAATTATATAGACAAATTACATAACAAGATTAGAATAGTTCATTTAAGTGACAATGATGGAAAGAAAGATATACATATAGGGATAAATAAAGGTATATTAGATAAAAAAGAAGTTAAAACTATCATTGACTTAGAACCAGAGTTCTTAATATTAGAGATAAAATATCATGATATAAAGGAAAGTATAGAATATATAAAAGAGATTAAAAAAGAGGTTTAAATACCTCTTTTTAAGTATAAAAGAAAGGAGATTACTATGAAAAATATAACTATCAATGTAGAAGGAAATGAAAAAGTTTATAAAATAGAAAAAGATTCTCCAGGAGTAAAACTAGAAAGTATAGTAAAAGAAATAGATAAAGACTATAAAGGATACATAACATTAGGAGTTATAGACAACAAACTAAGAGAATTAAATTATAGTATAAACAAAGACTGTAAATTAAGTTTTTTAGATACAACTAGCGAAGATGGATTAAGAGTATACTTTAGAACTGTGTCATTTATATTTATAATGGCTTGTAACGAAGTATTTAAAGATTGTCGAGTAGTAATAGAACATTCTCTATCAAAGGGATTATATTGTGAAGTTCATAAAGATGGAGAATTGATAGAGAAAGATGTAGAAGCTATAAACAAAAAAATGAAAGATATAATAGAGTCTAATTATAAAATAGAAAGAATAGACACTAATAAAGAAGAAGCAATAAAAATATTTAAAGATAATAAAATGTATGAGAAAGCAGAGCTTCTTAAATACAAGGAACATGATGATGTAAAGATATATAAGTGTAACAATCATATAAATCATTTCTATGGATATATGTTACCATCTACGGGATATATAAAGACATTTGATTTAAAACCATATAAAAATGGAATAATAGTATTAGGTCCAAGTGAAGAAAATAAAAATATACCAACTAAATTTAAAGAACAGCCTAAGTTATCGAGTGTATATCATGAAGCGGAGAATTGGTCAAAGCTTATGGGAGTAAGTAAAGTAACTACACTTAATGAGGTAATAGAAAGAAAAGAGTATGGAGAAATTATAAGAACAGTAGAAGCTCTACATGAGAAAAAATTATCTCAAATAGCAGATATTATAAAAGAAAAAAATAAGAGAGTTATATTAATAGCAGCTCCTTCATCATCAGGTAAAACAAGTTTTGCTCATAGATTATCAATACATCTTAGAGTCAATAATCTAAATCCTGTATCAATATCTTTAGATGATTACTTTGTTAATAGAGAGCATACTCCACTAGATGAATTTGGAAATTATGATTTTGAGTCTATATATGCAATAGATTTAGAGAGATTTAATAAAGATTTAAAAGATTTACTAGAAGGTAAGGAAATAAGTTTACCTAAGTTTAATTTTAAATTAGGAATAAGAGAAGAAAAAGGAAAGAAGTTAAAAATAAAAGAAAATCAGCCAATAATATTAGAAGGAATACATGGATTAAATCCTATGCTAACATCATCAATACCAGATGAAGATAAATTTAAAATTTATATAAGTGCCCTAACTCAAATTAATTTAGATGACCATAATAGAATACCTACAACGGATTTAAGGTTAATAAGAAGAATGGTTAGAGATTATAATTTTAGAGGTTATAGCGCAGAAAAGACAATAATGCAGTGGGAATCAGTAAGACGTGGAGAGAAGAAAAATATATTCCCATATCAAGAGGAAGCGGATATAATATTTAACTCTGCATGTATTTATGAATTAGCAGTATTGAAAAAGTACGCAAAACCATTACTAGAGGAAATTGATAAGGAAAATAGTTCATATATAGAAGCTAATAGACTTTTAAAGTTTCTTCAATATTTTGTTGAGTTATCAGACATATCAGATATACCACCAACATCAATATTGAGAGAGTTTGTAGGTGGAAGTAAAATAGTTGATTAATACTATAAAACCCCTGATGTTGACAGAATATCAGGGGTTTCTGTATTATATATTTATTAGATATTTGGAAACGTAATTAAATTAGGAGGAGAAGTATGGAAAAGATTCTTGAAGAAGTATTAAATTCAAATAGGAAATATACAAATTATGGACAGGTAGCAGGATACATACCAGAATTAAAGAAAGCCAAAAGAGATGATCTGGGTATATGTGTAATAGATAAAGATAACAACATATATAAAGCTGGTAATTGGGATACTAAATTTACGATTCAAAGTGTATCTAAAATAGTTGTTCTTGCGATGGCGTTGATGGATAATGACTGGCAATATGTTTTTTCTAAAGTAGGTAAAGAACCTAGTGGTGATCCATTTAACTCAATAATGAAATTAGAAACAAATGATACTAAAAAGCCAAGTAATCCAATGATAAATGCAGGTGCTATAGTAACTACATCTTTAATAAAAGGTGCTAGTTTAGAAGAAAAAGAAGAAAGAATGTTAAAGTTCTTTAGAAAATTAGCTAAAAATGATAACTTGGGAATAAATTATGATGTGTATAAGTCAGAGAAAATGACCGGAGATAGAAATAGAGCTATGGCTTATCTTTTAAGAAATGACGGGTTTATACAAGGAGATGTAGAAGAATTATTAGATTTATACTTTAAACAATGTTCGATAGAAGTTGACACATTAGATTTAGCACGAATAGGAGTTAATCTTGCATCTTATGGTGTAGACATAGAAACTGGTGAAAGAATAATAGATGAAAAAGTATCAAGGATAGTTAAGACATTTATGGTTACATGTGGAATGTATGACGCATCAGGAGAGTTTGCTATAAAAGTTGGAATACCTGCAAAATCAGGAGTTGGTGGAGGAATACTAGCATCTGTTCCAAATACTATGGGTATTGGAGTATACGGACCAGCTCTAGATAAAAAGGGAAATAGTATAGCTGGTATAAAGATACTAGAAGAATTATCTCAAAAGTTAGAACTTAACATATTTTAAATTATAGAATTTTTTGACAACTACAAGTCCTTAATATATAATTATCTTATAAATAAAACAATTTTTTTATAGGGGTGGGGGAATGAAGGAAGTACTAGTGCTTAGGGACTTAGAATGTATAAAAGCAATTGCACATCCTAGAAGAATAGACATTTTAAAAACATTTGATAAATCACCACTATCAGCAAAGCAATTATCACAATTATTAGATGAGCCTCATGCAAAAATTAACTATCATATAAAAACTCTTTATAAGGTAGGAATTTTGGAGTTAGTAGAAGAAAAGATAAAATCTGGAATAGTAGAGAAGTACTATTACCCGAGTGCAAAAAATATAGTTATTGGGCAAAAGATTCTTAACTTCTCACTAACAGATGAAGAACAACTTAGTATATCTAAGTTTGAAAACATGAGCGAATTATTTTATAGTGCAGCAGAGGGAAATAGGTTGCTTGATGAAAGTATAGTTGAATATCAAAATATATCACTTACGGAAAGTGAACTTATAGAGTTAAATAATGCAATTAAGATAAAAATACAAGAAATCGTAGATTCTAGAAATACTGATGAAAATGAAATAGGATATAACATATCAGTATTGGCAATACCAGTAGAAGAAGCGATTAGCATATAATAAGTATCGACCTTTGTTGATACTTATTTTTTTGGGTATAATTAAAATATAAAATAAATCAAAATATGATAAAAGACATAAGGAGAGTAAATATGATTATAATAGGACCACATATATCAATAGCAAAAGGATATGCAAAAGCTGCAAAAACAGCAGTCGAAATAGGAGCTAACACATTTCAATTCTTTAGTAGAAATCCAAGAGGAGGAAATGCCAGAGAATTTGATACAAAAGATATAGCAAACTTTCAAGAAATAAGAAAAGAAAATAACTTTGGCCCATTATTGGCACATGCACCATATACTATGAACTTGGCAGCTGCTAAAGATGATGTATATGAATTTGGAAGAAAAGTCATAAAAGAAGATATAGAAAGAATGGATTCTTTAGGAATAGAGTATATATGTTTCCATCCAGGCAGCCATGTTGGTGGAGGGATTGATGCTGGAATAAATAAGATAATAGCAGCACTAAATGAAGCCTTAACAGGAAATGAAAATATAACAGTTCTTTTAGAAACTATGTCTGGAAAAGGTACTGAAATAGGATTTGAGTTTGAACAAATAAAAAGAATTATAGATGGTGTAGAACATAATGAAAAACTAGGGGTATGTTTAGACACTTGCCATATATTCTCAGCAGGATATGATATAGTAAATAACTTAGATGAAGTTTTAAATCAATTTGATGAAATCATAGGATTAGATAGATTGAAAACAATACATTTAAATGATAGTATGATGGGATTTGGTGAAAAGAAAGATAGACATTCAGTAATAGGAGAAGGTAAAATAGGATTAGATGCTATTATTAATTTTATGACACATCCAAAGATAAAGGATTTACCATTTTTCTTAGAAACACCTCTTGAAGATGAAGGTCATAAAAAAGAAATAAAAATGCTAAGGGATATAATAGAAACTAAATAGTAAAGTTTAAGTGGAGGGAAGTAGATTGAGAGAATTAGGTAAAACTAATATGAAGGTTAAAAGAGTAGGATTTGGGGGAATACCTATACAAAGAATTACCCAAGAAGAGACTAATAAAGTAATAAATGAACTTGAAGCACAAGGAATAAACTTTATAGATACAGCTAGAGGATATACAGTTAGTGAAGAGTATATAGGAAATGCAATTGAAGAAAAAAGAGAAAAATTTTTTATAGCCACAAAGAGTATGTCTAGAGACTATGAGGCTATGAAAAATGATATAGAAATAAGTCTTAAGAACTTAAAAACAGATTATATAGATTTATATCAACTACACAATGTAAAAAGTGAAGAATATGATGAAATATTTGCAGATAATAAAGCATATAAAGCTTTGTTAGAAGCTAAAAAAGAAGGAAAAATAAAACATATAGGAATAACTAGCCATAGTTTAGAAACTATAGAAAAGGTAGTTGAAAATGATAAATTTGAAACTATACAGTTTCCTTATAATATAGTTGAGAATCAAGCAGATGAAGTATTTAAAAAAGCTAATGAGAAGGGTATAGGAATAATAGTAATGAAACCTTTAGCAGGAGGAGCACTAGATGATGCAACTTTAGCTATTAAGTATATATTATCAAAAGATTATATTGATGTTGCTATACCAGGTATGGAAAGTATAGAGCAGGTAAAGCAAAATAGTGCGGTACTTAATAATCTAGAATTAAATGAAGATGACAATAAAAAAATAGAAGAAATAAAAAGTACATTAGGCAAAAGATTTTGTAGAAGATGTGAATATTGCTTACCATGTCCAGTAGGAGTAAATATCCCAGCCAATTTTTTACTAGAAGGATATTATACTAGATATAACCTTAAAAAATGGGCAAAAGAAAGATATGCATCTACAGTTGGTAAAGCTAATGAATGTGTAAATTGTGGGTTATGTGAAACTAAATGTCCATATAATTTACCAATAAGAGAAATGTTAAAAGAAGTATGCGCTAAACTTGGTTAATAAAAAGAGAACTTAATTTAGATTAAGTTCTCTTTTTAGATATAAAATCTTATAGCTTATATAGTTTTTAGAAAAAATAATCAAAGTAAAAATCAAAAAGTTTATGTTACTATTTATTTTTTAAGAATGCTATAAGAAACATCATATTCAGAAGCAGGATAAAGTTCTATTTCAACACGAGGATTTTCTTTATCTATAAAATCAAATAATAATACAGGTTTTAACTGTTTATCATTTTTTATTATTCCACTTTTTTCTATTCCATCACATATACTTTTAGGATAGTTATGTAAATCGCCCATACGTTTATTAGGGAAATATAATTTTAAAATAGTTATTAAATCTTCTTCTATAGTTTCTCCATCATATTGTTGGTTTATATAACCTGCTATCATGTTTTCATAGGCTAAATATTTAGAGTGTTTACCTTTTGATGGCATCCATGCTTGACCATGGACGTTGTGAAGTTTAAAATTAGACTTACTTATTGGTCTACCTGGGATTGTTAATTTAATCAATTTATCACCATCCTTACATCTTAAATATTATAAAGCTAATAAAAAATTAATGGAAGGGAATTTTATGAATAAAGAAAAATTAAAAGAGTACTTTAAATCATTGGGCTTAGATACAGTAGGCATAACAGGAGTTAATGTAAACTATGAATTAGAAAAAAAATTAAAAGAAAGAATAGAAAAAGAACATATTACTGGAATGGAAGAACCTATTTTAGAAAACAGAATTAATCCTAAAAATATAATGAAAGATGCTAAATCTATAATAGTATGTGCCTTTCCATACCATATAGATAATGAAAAAGAGTCAAATTTATCTAGATACTGTAGAGGTTTAGATTATCATATAGTAGCGAAAGAATTATTACAGAAAGTATGCGATTATTTAGATGAGAATATCGAAGGATTTGAATATAAAATATTTGTAGATAATGGTCCATTAGTAGATAGAGAATTAGCTTATTTGTCTGGAATAGGGTATTTTGGAATAAATAATAATATAATAACAGATAAATATGGTTCTTATGTATTTATTGGTTATATTATAAATAATTATGAATTTTCTTTAGATAAGCCATTGGATAAAGAATGTATGAAATGTGGAAAATGTGTAAAATATTGTCCGGGAAATGCTCTTTTAGGAAATTATGATATGAACCCTAGAAAGTGTTTATCATATATAACTCAGAAGAAAGAAGAATTATCTTTAGAAGAAGTTAAAGCAATTAAAAATAGTGGGAAAATTTTTGGATGTGATATATGCCAAGAAGTATGTCCTCACAATAAAAATATAAAAGAAACTCATATAGAAGAATTTATGAAAGATTTAATATTAAATTTAGATTTTGAAGAAATTGATGAAATATCAAACAAAGAGTTTAAAAGGAGATATGGAAATAGAGCTTTTAGTTGGAGAGGCAAAAAAATAATAAAAAGAAATATAGAAATAATATTAGAAAAGTCTTAGTCTTTTAGATTAAGACTTTTTTTATAGATATATCTACGAAACTTTTACAAGCTATACAACATAAAATGTATAAAAGAGTTGAGGAGGTATACATATGTTAGTGTATAAAAACACATCAGAAATAGAACCTCTAGAAAGTATATTGGGGCAAGAAAGAGCTATTGAAGCTATGGAGATAGGTCTTAAAATAAACAACCCTGCGTATAATATATATTTAGCTGGAGAACCAGGAACAGGAAAAACTACTTATGCAATGAAAGCTCTTAAAAAATATTCATTAGAAAAAGATACACATAAGGATTGGTGTTATGTGTATAATTTTGAGCATCCAAGAGAGCCAATAGCTATAGGATTAAGAAAGGGATCTGGGAAAATATTTAAAAAAGATATAGAGAAATTAATTGAGACTTTATTAGATGAATTGATAGAAGCTTTTGAAAGTGAAGATTTTGAATTAAGCAAAAATCAACTTGTAGAAGAGTATGAAATAGAAAAAGATGCTTTGCTTAAGCAGATAAAGAAATATGGAGAAGAAAAAGGATTTAAGCTAAAAACTAGTAAAGTTGGAATGGTATTTATGCCAATAGAGGAAAATGGAGAAGAAGTAGATGATGATGAATTCTATAAATTAAAAAGAGAGTTAGAAAATATGGCAATACAAGTTGCATATAAAATAAGGGATTTAGAAGATGCAGCAAAAGATGCATTGCTTGACCTAGAAGAGGAAACTGCAAAGTATATTATTGATCCACATATAGATAACCTTAAAGAAAAGTATAAAGAGTATGAAAAGGTAAATTTATATCTAGATAATATGAGGAAAGATATATTAGAGTATGTTTATTTATTTTATATGAGTGAAGAAGAATTAAAAGATAAATATGATAAAGAACATTTTATAAAATATAAAGTAAATTTATTTGTAGACAATGGTGGAGATAAAGAAAACGAATCAGCACCAATAATCACAGAAATAAATCCTAGTGTATCTAATTTATTTGGAAAAGCAGAATATGATTATAATAATGGAAGTATAAAAACTGATTTTACAAAACTTATACCAGGGGCCATACATAAAGCTAATGGAGGATATCTAGTATTATACACAGATCAACTGCTTAGATATGGGTTATCTTGGGATATTCTAAAGAAAACGATTCAAACTAGAAAAATAAGTATAGATACGCAAACATCTATAACTCCAGAAAGCATACCTATAGATGTAAAGGTAATTCTTATAGGTGATAATTATATGTATAATCTTTTATATCATTATGATAAAGATTTTAGTAAGTATTTTAAGATATTAGTGGATTTTGATAATGAAATGGATGAAAGTGAAATTAATAGAGATGGAATAGCTAGATTTATAGCATTACAATGTGAAAAAAATAAATTAAAACATTTTACCTATGAAGCAGTAGAAGAAGTTATAAAGTTTTCTATAAGACTATCAGGTGATAGTTTTAAAATATCTACTCAGTTTAACAAAATACTAGAGATTATAATTGAAGGTGATGCTTATGCCACAATTAGAAATGCAGAGTTTGTAGATAAAGATGATGTAAAAAAAGCAATAAATGAAAGAAGGAAAAGACTTAGCAGGATAGAAAGTAAAATGGATGAATCCTTAGAAAATGGATTTACTTTAATAGAAACAGAGGGGTGTAGAGTAGGAGTTATAAATGGGCTCTCTGTACTAAATATGGGTGAATATTCATTTGGTAGACCATCTAGAATAACAGTAACTACTAGCCCTGGAAATAAAGGCATAGTAAATATAGAGAGAGAAGTAAACATGAGTGGTCCAATTCATAATAAAGGCGTATTAATATTAGGTGGATATCTATCTGAAAACTTTGCAACGGACTTTTTATTATCTCTAAATGCATATATATGCTTTGAACAAAACTATGGTGGAATAGATGGTGACAGTGCTACAGGAGCAGAATTATATGCACTTATATCTTCTATAAGTAAAATTCCTTTAAAGCAAAATATTGCAGTTACTGGTTCTATGAACCAAAAAGGGGAAATACAAGTTGTAGGAGGAATAACTGAAAAAGTAGAGGGATTTTATTATACTTGTAAGAAAAAAGGATTAAGTGGAGAACAAGGAGTTATAATACCTAAGAATAATAGAAGAAATTTAGTTTTATGTGATGAAGTTAGTGATGCTATAAGAGACAATAAATTTAAAATATACGAAGTAGAAAATGTAAAAGAAGCTATAGAGATTTTAACGGATATGAGTTTTGAAGATGTTAAGAAAAAAACAATAGAAAGGCTTAAAGAATTTAGCAATATAAATAAGAAGTTAAAAGACTAGTTTTATTATAAATTTCATGGGTAAGATATAAAAGGAAGTAAAATTATTTAAAATTTTACTTCCTTTTATAGAATATCAAAATACTACAGTATATAAAATTAACATATAGATTTAAATTTTATATAGAGATTAATAATTAAAATTTTACACATATATATAAAAATAATATAAATAATAAATAATATACAAGATAATGAGGGAGTCTAAGATGAAAAATATAAATAAGATATTAGATATATTAGAAGAAACTTATCCTGATGCTAAATGTGAATTAAATTATACTACGCCATTTGAACTTTTGATTGCTACAATACTATCAGCTCAATGTACAGATGTTAGAGTAAATAAGGTAACAGAAGAGATGTTTAAAAAATATAATACTCCAGAAGCTTTTGCTAAATTAAGCATAGAAGAAATTAGTGAAGAAATAAAAAGTTGTGGATTATACAAAAGCAAAGCTCAAAAAATAAAAGAAACATCAATTAAAATTTGTGAACTTTATAATGGACAAGTTCCAGATAGTCTAGATGAATTAATTAAGTTGCCTGGAGTGGGAAGAAAAACAGCTAATGTTGTACTTAGTAATGCTTTTGGACAAGATGCTTTAGCTATAGATACTCATGTATTTAGAGTTGCTAATAGAATAGGTATGGTAAATACGACAACTCCAGAAAAAACAGAATTTCCATTAATGAAAGTTATACCTAAGAAAAGATGGTCTCATTCTCATCATTTATTAATTTTTCATGGAAGAAGAATATGCAAGGCAAGAAAGCCAGAGTGTGAAATATGTCCTATACAAAAGTATTGTAAGTACTATAAAGAAAATAAATAGGACCTCTTGTTTTAAATACAAGAGGTTTTTATGTTTTTATGAAGAATTAAATTAGAAGACTGCATTATTGTTATAAACGTAATTTCTGTTATAATATAATTTAGAATATTAGAGTTTTAAGTGATAAGGCATAATAAAATTGAACGTACTTTAATATAGGTAAGTATAGTTGTTATTTAAATAAGTAAGGAGGGAAAATATGTCATTAAATATAGTTTTAGTAGAGCCAGAGATACCTCAAAATACTGGAAACATAATAAGAACATGTGCAGCAACAGGCACAAACTTACACTTAGTTAAACCTTTAGGATTTTCTCTAGAAGATAAGTATTTAAAAAGAAGCGGACTTGACTATTGGGATATAGCCAATATAAAGTATTATGATAGCTTTGAAGAAGTTGTAGAAAAAAACCCTGAAGGTAAGTTTTTCTTCGCAACTACTAAAGTCAATCAAGCTCACTCAGATGTTGATTATGTAGATAATTCATTTATAGTTTTTGGAAAAGAAACAAAAGGATTACCAAAAGAATTAATAGAAGCTAACTTAGAAACATGTATAAGAATACCAATGTTAGACATTGAGAAAGCAAGGTCGTTAAATTTATCTAACTCAGTTGCTATAGTTGTTTATGAAGCATTAAGACAATTAGATTATCCAAAAATGAGATAATAAACTAACCTTACTATAAAGTAATAAGGGGGAAGTACATGAAAGATATAAAAATAATATGTGATAGTTTATCAGATATACCTAATGAATTAATAGAAAAATATGATATAGAAGTAGTACCATTAACTGTAATCTTAAATGAAAAAGAATATAAAGATGGTGTAGATATATCAAATGATGAATTTTATAAAACTCTTAGGGAAGAGAATGTATATCCAAAAACATCTCAAGCTACATATGCTCAATTTAAAGAAGTATTTGAAAAATACGTTAATCAAGGAAAAAGAGTACTATATATAGCAGGTTCATCAGTTGCAACAGGAACTTATCAAAGTGCTGTTATGGCTAAAAATGATACAGATGGAGAAATATATACATATGATTCTCAAGCATTTTCTTATGTTATAGGAATATTAGTAGTTGAAGCTGCAAGAATGGCATCAGAAGGATATGATATAGATGAGATAATGAAAGCCATAGAAGAGTTAAGAGATAAGACTTATGTTTTATTCTCAGTAGATACGTTAGAATATCTACAAAAAGGTGGAAGAATATCTTCAACTAAAGCGGCTATAGGAAGTATATTAAATATTAAGCCAATATTAGATATAAAAAATGGTTTAGTTGCTCCAGTTTGCCAAGTTAGAGGCAAAAAGAATGTCATATCTAAGATGATAGAATTAGTAAAAGATAATTGTGGAGAAAATCTACAAGACCAAACAATATGTATTGGATACAGTGATGATTTTAAAGAAAGAGAAAGATTAACTGAAGCTGTTAAAGCTGAATTTAATCCAAAAGATATACTATATTTCCAAATAGGATCTTGTGTTGGTTCTCATGCAGGTCCAGGATTAACTGGAATAGTATGCATTAAAAATAAATAGTGTAACATAAAAAAGAGTCTTAAGCTTAAGACTCTTTTTTTATTTTTCTACTTATAATGACTTAATAAAATAAAATGGCTTAAAACTAATAGTTTGAAATTAAATAATAATATTTTCTGTAAAGTGATATATAAATTATATTTTACATATATATTTAATTAATAAATGAATTATTATGTTTAAAATAAGTCTTAAACACAAATTTTTAAGAAAAATAATATAATTTGCCATAAAAATAAATTTTTATGTAGAAAAAGTTTTTAAAATAGTGTACAATATAAATAAATAGTACACTATATTTAAAATTGGGAGGAAATACATGAAACTTAAAAAGTTATTAACTTTAGGGTTAACTGTAGTTATGAGTGCTAGTATGTTAGTTGGATGCTCATCTAGCAAGAATGCAGACTCTTCAGAGGCTGCTGAGGGGAATGAAAAAGTAATTAGAGTAGGTATGGTTACTGATGTTGGTGGAGTAAACGATGAATCATTCAACCAATCTGCATGGGCAGGCCTTGAGAAAGCTAAGAAAGAGTACGGAGATAAAATAGAAGTTAAGTACTTAGAATCTAAGCAAGATGCTGACTATGTTCCAAATATAGAAACATTTGTAGATCAAGATATGGATTTAATAATAGGTGTAGGATTTAAATTAGCAGATGCTATAAAAGAAGCAGCTGAGCATTATCCAGAAAATCAATTTGCTCTTATAGATGCTGCTTATCCAAAACAACCAAAAAATGTTACATCATTATTATTTGAAGATAACGTATCAGCTTATTTAACAGGATTAATAGCTGGTAAAATGACTGAAACTAATAAAGTTGGTTTCATAGGTGGTGTAGAAGGAGAAGTTATAGATAGATTTGATTACGGATATAGAGCAGGTGTTAAAGCTGCTAACCCAGATGCAAAAGTAGTAGTTCAATATGCAAACAGCTTTACTGATTCAGCATTAGGAAAGTCTATAGCTAATCAAATGCACAAAGATAATGTAGATATCATATTCTCTGCTGCAGGTGCTGCAGGTATAGGAGCTATAGAAGCAGCTAAAGAAAATAATAAAAAAGCTATAGGTGTTGACCAAGACCAAAACAAGTTAGCTCCAAACAATGTAATAACTTCAGCTATGAAGAATATAGATGTTGCAGTATTTAACTTAGTTAAGTCTATGATGGATGGAACTTATAAAGGTGGACAAGTTATAGTAAACACACTAGACATGGATGGAGTTGGAATAGCTCCAACTAGTGATAAGAATGTTCCACCAGATGTTTTAGAATATGTTCAAAAAGAAGCAGAAAAAATAAAATCTGGTGAAATAAAAGTTCCACAAAATGAAAAAGAATATAAAGAATTAAATAAATAACATTAAAGGCTATCCTGTAAGAATAGGATAGCCTTTAATATTTAAAAATAAATTATATATAAATTGGAAAGAATAAAACTATGTAATAAATCGTATTTTCCATACAATTAGATAAATATGATGTATAAATAAGTTTTAATTTATATATAATGTACAACAAAAAGCGATAAAAAATGACTTTTTTATCAAAAATAGTTAAAATAGTTTGTTATATATACGATATTTTAGTATAATAAAAATACTAGAAATTTAAATTAAGGAGGGTAAGAAAGAGCGATGAATAATAGTAATGTTAACTACAGTCAAAAAGTTGTAGAAATGAAAAATGTAACAAAAAAATTCGGAAACTTTGTCGCAAATGATAATATAAATTTGACTGTACATAAAGGGGAAGTACATGCTCTTTTAGGTGAAAATGGAGCGGGTAAATCTACTTTAATGAACATATTATATGGATTATACCAACCAACATCAGGAGAAATATACATAAATGGTAAATTAGTTGAAATGGATAATCCAAATGTTGCTATAGCAAATGGTATAGGGATGGTTCATCAACATTTCATGTTAGTACAACCATTTACAGTAGCTCAGAACATAATATTAGGTACTGAGCCTACAAAAGGACTTGGAGCTGTAGATATAAACAAGGCTATTGATGATGTAAAAGCTATATCTGAAAAATATGGTCTATATGTTGATCCAAATGCAAAGATAGAAGATATATCAGTTGGTATGCAACAAAGAGTAGAAATACTAAAAGCATTATATAGAGGGGCAGAAATATTAATACTAGATGAACCAACAGCAGTTTTAACGCCACAAGAAATACAAGAACTTATACAAATAATAAGAAACTTAACAAAAGAAGGTAAGTCAGTAATAATAATAACTCATAAATTAAAAGAGATAAAAGCAGCTGCAGACCACTGTACAATAATTAGAAGAGGTAAATATATAGATACAGTAAAAGTATCAGATGTTACAGAAGATGATTTAGCAGCTATGATGGTTGGTAGAGAAGTTAACTTTAAAGTAGACAAAAAGGAAGCTAAGCCAAGTAATGTTGTTTTAGAGATAAATAATTTAACTGTTAAAGACAATAGAAAAATATCAGTAGTAGATGAATTATCGTTAGAAGTAAAAGCTGGTGAAATATTAGGGATAGCTGGTATAGATGGAAATGGGCAATCAGAATTAGTTGAGGCTTTAACAGGCCTTAGAAAAGCTGAATCTGGAAGTATAAAAATAAATGGAAAAGAATTATTAAATAAAAATCCAAAAGAAATGTTTAACAATGGTATTAAAAATATACCAGAAGATAGACATAAGAGAGGATTAATACTAGACTTCACAGTAGCAGAAAATACAGTTTTACAAAACTATAAAGATAAGAGATTCTCTAAAAATGGAATATTAAATAAAGCTGCAATAGAAAAATATGCAGATGAAATAATAGAAAGATTTGACGTAAGACCTACAGATCATACTGTTAAATCAAGAGCTTTATCTGGAGGTAACCAACAAAAGGTTATAATAGGTAGAGAGGTTGACAATATAGAGGTAGCAAGAGCCACTACTAAAGAGGCACAATTATTAATAGCAACTCAACCAACAAGAGGATTAGATGTTGGAGCTATAGAGTTCGTTCATCAAGCATTAGTTAAACAAAGAGATGAAGGAAATGCAGTACTATTAGTATCATTAGAACTAGATGAAGTTATGAATGTATCAGACAGAATAGCTGTAATATATGAAGGAAAAATAGTTGGAATCGTCGATGCAAAAGATGCAGATGAAAATACATTAGGATTAATGATGGCTGGAGGTGAAGATAATGAGTAGTAAGGTAAATAAGAAAAAACTATCTTTAGCTGATAATACTATTTTATTTTCTATTATCTCGATAGTTTTAGGACTATTAGTAGGAGCAATAGCATTAATAATAGCAGGGTTTAATCCAATAGAAGCTTATTCAGCTATGATAGATGGTGTATTTGGAAAACCAAAGTTTATAGCTTGGGCTATAATAAGATCAACGCCACTTATATTAACAGGTCTATCTATTGCATTTGCATTTAGAACAGGACTATTCAACATAGGAGCTGAAGGGCAATTTATAGTAGGTTCTTTAGTAGCAACTATCGTAGGAGCTGGGGTACAATTACCAGCAATAATACACGTACCACTTACTCTTTTAGCAGCAGCATTGGCTGGAGCTGTTTGGGGGGGATTTGCTGGTTGGTTAAAATCTAAGTTTGGAATAAATGAAGTTATATCAACTATAATGCTTAACTGGATAGCATTTTACTTAAGTAACTATATGATAAAAAATACTTGGTTAGCTAGACCAAACAGTGAAGCATCAATTAGTATACATGACTCGGCTAGCATAGGTATAAGTTGGTTAAATGGATTAGTAGGACCAGCTACTAAAGTTAACTGGGGTATAGTTATATCAATAATACTTGTTTTAATAATAGCATTCATATTATTTAAAACTACTTTAGGTTTTGAATTAAGAGGAGTTGGATACAACAAATTTGGTGCTGAATATGCAGGTATAAATGTTAACTCAGCAATATTAAAATCAATGGCAATAGCAGGTTTACTTGCTGGTATAGCTGGAGCTATACAAGTTATGGGTGTATCAAATAACATAACAATATTAGCAGCTCAAGAAGGTTATGGATTTGATGGTATAGCAGTTGCTTTAATTGCAAATAGTAATCCAATTGGAGTTATATTCTCAGGATTATTATTCGGAGGGCTTAAGTATGGATCAACTAAGATGCAAGCTATAGGGGCTCCTTCAGAAGTAGTAAATATAGTTATAGGATCTATAGTATTCTTTATAGCATTAAGTAGTGTATTAAGAAATTTATATATAAAAATGAGAGATAAAAAAAATAAAGGGGGAATTGCATAATGGAAGATTTAGCTTTAATCATTAGTACCACTTTAATGTACTCTACGCCCCTTATATTTGCAGCATTAGGTGGAGTATTTTCAGAGAATTCAGGTATAGTTAATATAGGACTAGAAGGAATGATGACAATAGGAGCATTCTCAGCAGCAGCAGCAGGTGTTCTTATAGGAAATCCTTGGATAGCATTTTTAATTGGTGGATTAGCAGGTGGACTATTTGCTTTAATACATGCATTTGCAACAATAACTTGTAATGCAGACCACACAATATCAGGGGTTGCAATAAACTTATTAGCTCCTGGGGTAGCATTATTTACATCTAAGATAATGTTTGATGGTGCAACAATGACACCAACAATACCAATGGAAAATAAAATACCAAGACCTTTACATGGTTTATTTGAAACAGGAAGTATATTAGATACAATATTTAATTCATATGCAACAGTATTTTTAGCATTTATATTAGTTGCAGTAGTTTATTATGTACTATATAAAACTAAATTTGGTTTAAGAGTTAGAGCAGTTGGAGAACATCCAGGTGCAGCAGATACATTAGGTATAAGTGTTGCTAAAACAAGATATGCAGCAGTTATAATATCTGGTATATTAGCAGGTTTAGGGGGAGCATCAATGAGTTTAGCTGTTGTTTCTTCATTCAGACCTACATTAATATCAGGTCAAGGATATATAGCATTAGCAGCAGTTATATTTGGTAAGTGGAGACCTCAATGGGCAATGGTAGCTTGTCTATTATTTGGATTCTCTACAGCATTATCAGTATTCTTTGGTAATCCGTCATTGCCATTTAGCATAAATGAAAACTTATTATCTATGATACCATATGTTGTAACATTAATAGTTTTAGTTATCTTCGTTAAGAGTTCTAAAGCACCAGCAGCACTTGGTAACCCTTATAAAAAAGGTGAAAGATAATCAAAAAAATGATAGCTTAAAGCTATCATTTTTTTTAAAAATTAATATAATATGAATTAAAAATATAAAAACACATATAATAAAATCTATAAGATATATTGATATAAACAACTATCTTGAAATAATTATCTAGGTTCCTCTTAAATCAAGAAAGGATCACAAGTTAGGTATGAAGACAATAAAAGTGAGTTTATTATCAGAAGAAAAACTTTATGCTAAAAATATTTTTTCTAAAAGCAAGAATATATCAGAGGATAATGAAATTGTAGAAATTGAACTTGATATTAATGAGAATAACAAATCTACTATAAATGGGATATCTAGTATAGTAATGAAAATTATAAGAGATAAAATATTAAAAGACCATATAGATAAGGAATATAGTAATATTTATCCAGATGAAAAAGATGAAATATATATATATTCTTTAGAAATATTAAAAAATAAGGAACCATTTATAGAAGAATCCATACGGCAAAAGCTGCTAGATTATATAAGGACAAATGACTACATAAATTTAGATGGATTTGTTAATTTTAGGATGAAAAATTTTAAAAAATACATATTAGCTGTAACAGATAGGGCAGTAGAAGAATACATAATTAAAAAGGACCAAGATGAATTTATAAAGGTTCTTAAATATTTTATAGAAATTCAAGATGATAAAATTGACTTAGTGAAAGTGCATATAAAAGACGAAGATACTTTTCTTATATATGATAAAAATGGCAATAGAATAAATGAAATGAATAATGAAGATATTGTAAATATGGTTATAGAAGAAAACTTAAATTCAGAAGATTTTTTAATAAGCACTTTACTAAGTTTATGCCCTAAGAAAATAGAAATACTAGATACATTAAAAAATAATATATCTAAAGAAATGATAAATACCATAAAATCTATATTTGGAGATAAGGTTAGTATAGTATATCAAAATTAAAGAATATAGATAATTCTTCTTAACTAATGTAAGTTATGTTAATATTATACAATAATTAGATAGCTTTATTTATTAAATGAAAAAGCTTATAATTATGTAAGATATGGACAGAATTAATATTAGTAAGGAGATTGCAAAATGGATAATTTATTAAAAGTTTTAATACTTGCGATTATAGGGGGCGTAATAGGATATATTACTAATATAATAGCAATAAAGTTAATATTTAGGCCTATTAATCCAATAAAAATACCTATAATTAATACAGAAATAATCGGTATAATACCAAAAAGAAGAAGTGAAATAGCAACTAATATAGGTGAGATTATACAAGATGAATTTTTATCTATTGATGAAATACTTAATCAAGTTATTACAGATGAAGATAAGGATAAAATAGCAGAGTATATACAAATTAAAATAAAAAGTATATTAAATGAAAAAATGTCATTTGCACCAAGTTCAATAAAAAATCTTATACAATCTTATGTATCAGATATGATAGAAGAAGAAATAAAAAATAGTATAGATGATTTAAGTAGTGAAATGATAAATAAGGCTAGTAAAAGAATAAATATCCAGCAAATGATAGAAGATAAGATTAATGAACTTGACTTATATGAATTAGAAGAAATAATTCTTAAAGTTGCTAAAAATGAATTAAAGCATATAGAGATCTTAGGATTTGTATTAGGTTTTGCAATAGGAATAGTGCAAGGAATAATAATAGTAATTCTATAATATTATGGTTGATAGAACTATTACTATCTGATATAATGATACTAACTTAATAGAAATTGCGATGAAAAGGACAAGTAAAATAGAAACAATTTCCAGAGAAGATGAGTCACCGGCTGAAAGCTCGTCTAAATATGTCTATTTGAAAACTACCTTGGAGCAGAATTTAGTAGCATATGTGAAAGTATTCGGTTGACTACCTTATAGTCGTCTTAAGAGGGTGTATTATATACATCAACTTGGGTGGAACCGCGAATTTATACTCGTCCCAAATATATATATTTGGGTCGAGTTTTTTTAATTTCATGAAATAATAAAAATGATTTAGGTAATTATATTTAGATATCAGTATATCTAAATAAATAGGAAATAAATTAAAAAATAATAGAGGAGGTAACAAAAATGGTTAAAGTAACTTTAAAAGATGGTTCAGTAAAAGAATTTGAACAAGGTATCTCTATCATGGATGTAGCAAAATCTATAAGTGAAGGCTTAGCTAGAGCTATAGTAGCAGCATCTGTAAATGGAGAAGTAGTAGGTTTAGACTATAAAATAAATGAAGATTGTGAATTAAACTTATTTAAATTTGATGATGTAGAAGGAAAAGATGTATTTAGACATACATCAGCTCATATGTTAGCTCAAGCTATAAAGAGATTATATCCAGAAGCTAAGCTTGCAATAGGACCAAGTATAGAAAATGGATTCTACTATGATATAGACTTAGAGCACAGATTATCAGCTGAAGATTTAGAAAAAATAGAGAAAGAAATGAAGAAAATAGCTAAAGAAGATTTAGCTATAGAAAGATTTGAATTACCAAGAGAAGAAGCTTTAGCTTGGGCTAAAGAAAATGGTGAAGATTATAAAGTAGAGCTTATATCAGAGTTACCAGAAGGGGAAGTAATATCTTTCTATAAGCAAGGGGACTTTACTGATTTATGTAGAGGGCCACATTTACCATCAACTAAGAAGGTAAAATCAGTTAAGTTATTAAATGTAACAGGAGCTTACTGGCGTGGAGATGAAAAGAACAAAATGCTTCAAAGAGTATACGGAATATCTTTCGAAAAGAATAAAGATTTAGAAGAATACCTACACATGTTAGAAGAAGCTAAAAAGAGAGACCATAGAAAATTAGGTAAAGAATTAGAGTTATTCTTCATACCAGAAGAAGGTCCAGGATTCCCATTATTCCTACCAAAAGGTATGGAACTTAAAAATGCATTATTAAACTTCTGGAGAGAAGTTCATAGAAAAGATAACTATGTAGAAATAGAAACTCCAATAATATTAAACAGACAATTATGGGAAACTTCAGGTCACTGGTTCCACTACAAAGAAAATATGTATACTGTGGGTATAGATGAGCAAGATTTCGCTATAAAACCAATGAACTGTCCGGGAGGAATGTTATTCTACAACTTCAAGCCACATTCATACAGAGATTTCCCTATGAGAGTTGCTGAATTAGGTAGAGTTCATAGACATGAATTATCTGGAGCATTACATGGACTTATGAGAGTTAGAGCATTTACTCAAGATGATGCACATATATTCATGTTACCAGAACAAATAAAAGATGAAATAAAAGGTGTAGTTTCATTAATAGATAGTGTTTATAAGGTATTTGGATTCGAATATCATATGGAGTTATCTACTAGACCAGAATCTTCTATAGGAACTGATGAAGAGTGGGAAGTAGCTGAAAATGGATTAAGAGAAGCTTTAGAAGAGTTAAATTTACCATATAAGTTAAATCCAGGAGATGGAGCATTCTACGGACCTAAGATAGACTTCCACTTAAGAGATTGTTTAGGAAGAACTTGGCAATGTGGAACAATACAATTAGATATGCAATTACCTCAAAGATTTGATATAACTTATATAGGTCAAGATGGTGAAAAGCATAGACCAGTAATGATACACAGAGTTGCATTCGGAAGTATAGAAAGATTTATAGGTATATTAATAGAGCACTATGCTGGTAAATTCCCAGTTTGGTTAGCTCCAACTCAAGTTAAGATATTACCTATATCAGATAAATACAATGATTATGCTAAGGAAGTTAAAAAAGCTTTATTTGACAAAGGTATAAGAGTTGAAATAGATGATAGAGCAGAAAAAACAGGATTCAAGATAAGAGAAGCTCAGCTTCAAAAAGTACCTTACATGTTAATAGTAGGAGAAAAAGAAGAAGCTGATAAGAAAGTATCTGTTAGATCAAGAGATAATGGAGAAATAGGAAGCTTAGACTTAAATGAATTCTTAGAAACTATATTAAAAGAAATAGAAGAAAGAACTAATATAGAGTTAGCCTAATAAAGAAAAAGGGTATTAATAAAATTTTATTAATACCCTTTTTTGATTAATTTATAAATTGTTTAGTTATCAAAGACTTTAATTCTTCATGAGTCATAGTTTCATTATCAAATAAATGTTTAGAAACTACATGTAGATCATTTATATTATCCTTTAAAAGACTTAAAGTTTCATTGTAACAATTTTGGACAATATCATTGGCTTCTTTTTGAACTTGTTCAGACATAAATGTTTTTACATTTCCATCTATAGTCATAAATCCTAAGTTACTCATACCATACTCACAAACCATTTGATTTGCTATATCTGTTACCTTTTTTAAGTCATCTTTTGCGCCTGTTGATTTATGATTAAAAATTATTTCTTCAGATGCTTTACCTGCTAATAAAATTTTCATTTTACCAATTAATTCTTCTTTTGTGTAGATATATCTATCTTCATCAGGTAATTGGAGAACATACCCTAATGCTTGTCCTCTAGGTATTATTGATATTTTTTGTATAGGACAAATTCCAAGTATATTGCTAACAATAGCATGTCCTGCCTCATGATAAGATACTATTTGTTTTTCTTTTTCTATTAACTTAGAGTTTTTAGATTCAAGTCCTGCAATAACTCTCTCAAGTGCTTTATCAAAGTGATCAGTTGTTATAACATCACTATTATCTCTAACTGCAAATATAGCAGCTTCATTAGCTATATTTGAAAGATGAGCACCGTTAAATCCATGAGTTTTCTTAGCAAGTAATTCCAAATCTACAGATGGATCAAGAGGTTTATTGTTTGTATGAACTTTTAAAATTTCACATCTAGTATGATAGTTAGGAGAACCTATGTGTATATGTCTGTCAAATCTTCCGGGTCTAAGGAGAGCTTCATCTAAAAGATCAAGTCTATTAGTAGCTCCTATTATTATGACATTTGAGTCTTTAGTGAATCCATCCATTTCAACTAATAATTGATTTAGTGTTTGATCTTTTTCGTTATTACCTTCAAGATGTCTTTTTGCTCCAATAGCATCTATTTCATCTATAAAAATGATGCTAGGAGATTCTTTTCTAGCTTTTTCAAAAAGTGTTCTTACACGCTTAGCACCTACACCAACGTATTTTTCAACAAACTCAGAACCAGTAACATTGAAAAAAGATGAATTTGTCTCACCAGCTACAGCGGATGCAAGTAATGTTTTACCTGTACCAGGAGGTCCATAAAATAATACTCCTTTTGGTATTTTAGCACCCATTTTTTTGTACTTATCAGGAGACTTCATAAAATCTACTATTTCAAACAACTCTTCTTTTACTTCATCTAAACCAGCTACATCACAAAATGTAGTTTTAGGTTTAGTAGAAGCCGAGTCTTCCTTAGGAGATTCTTTCTCAAGTTTAGTTTGAGCAAATACAGGTACTGGTTTGTTAATCTTTTTAAAGAAATTGTCTAACATTTTCATAGTCATACACCTCAGATAAAAAATTGTTTATTGGTTTTATAATTTCTAACAAACCAAAAACCATCGAAAAATCATTTGTTTATATTTAAGTATAACCAAAACTTTGTTTAATCATTACTAAGAATATAAATTTTAGGTTAGTTATACATATTATGAGAATTAAAAAATTTAAAAAATAATAAAAAAATAGTTGCAAATAATATTTAGAAGTGATATATTATATAGAGTAATTAATAACAAAAGCAAGTAGAAGTCCGCTTCTCACCTTTCGACTTAGGTTGTCTGGTAAATATAAGTTCAAAACTTTAAATATATTATTTCAATATGTTTAGGTTTATATAAATTTGTTGACTTATATGGCGGGTGATTATATCATTCGCCTTTTATTTTATATAAAAAATTTGGAGGTGTCCTACCATTAGCAAGGAATTAGCAATCAACGAACAAATAAGAGAAAAAGAAATAAGAGTTCTTTCACATGATGGAGAACAATTAGGAATAATGTCAGCTAGAGAAGCTCAATTAATAGCTAACGAAAGAAACTTAGACTTAGTTATGATATCACCTAATGCACAACCACCGGTATGCAGAATAATGGATTATGGTAAGTATAAGTACGAACAAGCTAGAAAAGAAAAAGAGTCTAAGAAAAAGCAGAAAGTTGTAACTGTTAAAGAAGTAAGACTTAGACCAGGTATAGAATCAAATGATTTAAATACTAAGGCTAACAACGCTATAAAGTTCCTTAAAAAAGGAGATAAAGTTAAGGTTGAGCTAAGATTTAGAGGTAGAGAATTAGGACATAAAGATCTTGGAAAAGAAGTAATGCTTAAGTTTATAGATATAGTAAAAGAGTTTGGAGAACCAGCAAAGCCACCAAAATTTGAGGGCAATAACATGGTTGTAATCATAGATCCAAAAAAATAGATGATAAACTGAGAGGAGGAAATAAAAATGCCTAAAATGAAAACTCATAGAGGAGCTGCTAAAAGATTCAAAAAAACTGGAAGTGGAAAATTAAAGAGAGCTAAAGCTTTCAGAAGACATATATTAACTAAGAAAGCTGCTAAAACTAAGATGCAATTAAGAAAAGCAGGAATAGTTAGTGAAGGTGATGCTAGAAGAATAGCACAATTATTACCATACTAAAAATCGGATTAAATTAAAATAGAAATTTTAAAAGAGAAAAACAAAGGAGGTCACAGAGATGGCAAGAGTTAAAAAAGCAATGAACGCTCGTAAAAAGCATAAGAAAATATTAAAGCTTGCAAAAGGATTCAGAGGATCTAGAAGCAAGTTATACAGACCAGCTAATACATTCGTAATGAAGGCGTTAAAGAACGCATATATAGGAAGAAAGTTAAAGAAGAGAGACTTCAGAAAACTTTGGATACAAAGAATAAACGCTGGAACTAGAGCTCATGGATTATCATACTCAAGATTCATGAACGGATTAAAATTAGCAGGTGTTGAAGTTAACAGAAAGATGTTATCTGAAATGGCTATAAACGATCCTCAAGGATTTGCTAAATTAGTAGAAGTTGCTAAGTCAAAATTAGCTTAATTAAATAGTTAAGTTCATAAAAAGCCTTTGAATAAAATTCAAAGGCTTTTTTTATATCCATAAAATTATAGATTTTATACTCTATAAAAAAATAAAAAATTATATAATATGAATACGTTTTGTTAAAAATATGTAAAGGAAGTTTATAAATTGTGAATATTTTAAATAGGCCAATTTACATATCCTTTATTGTTTTTATATAGGTTTTGGAATATAATATAGTAATAATTGAAAAGAAGGATGTATCTAATGAGAAAAAACTTATTAGCTATAAAGTGAGAAGGAGGCATAAATACAGATGAAGACCATATTTAAGCGATTTATTGCTCTTATAAATAAAATGCAACCAACTCAAGTAATGGTTTTAGGGTTTGCTAGCGTTATATTAATTGGAGCGCTTCTATTAAATCTTCCTATAGCAACTCAAAGCGGAGAAAGCATCGGATTTATAGATGCCTTATTTACTTCAACATCAGCTGTATGTGTAACAGGATTAATAATGGCAGATACGGCAACTTATTGGAATGGATTTGGACACGTAGTAATAATACTACTTATTCAAATTGGTGGTTTAGGATTTATGACAATAACCACGCTATTTGCACTTATAACTAAGAAAAGAATAAATCTGAAAGAAAGACTATTAATCCAAGAATCTTTAAATCAATTTGATTTGTCAGGGTTAGTTAAGTTAACAAGGTATGTATTATTAATGACATTTACCATAGAAGGTATAGGAGCATTAATATTATCAACAGTATTTATACCTCAATTTGGGCTATTAAAAGGAACTTGGTATAGTATATTTCATGCTATTTCAGCTTTTTGTAATGCAGGATTTGATTTAATGGGGCCAGTTTCAGGTAAGTTTACATCATTAACATACTATGTAAATAACTTTACAGTAAGTGTTACAATTTCATTACTTATAATATTTGGGGGATTAGGATTCCCTGTAATTTTAGATATAATAAAAAATAGAAAATTATCTAAATTAAATTTACATTCTAAAATAGTATTAATTACAACAGTGTCATTAATATTAGTAGGTATGTTACTTATTTTAGTATTAGAATACAACAATCCTAAAACAATAGGAAAGTTAGGATTTGGTGGAAAAATGCTTGCATCGTTCTTCCAATCAGTAACAACTAGAACAGCAGGATTCAATACAGTCAATTTAACGGCAATGCATGAGAATAGTTTATTTATAATGATAATACTAATGTTTATTGGTGCATCTCCTGCATCTACAGGTGGTGGTGTAAAGGTTACGACTATAGCTACTTTAGTTCTAACTGTTAAATCATTTATACTTGGAAAAGAAGATATAGAAGTAGGATCAAGAAGAATTGGAACATCAATAGTTAGAAAATCATTAGGAATATTTCTTATAGGTATAATTGTTGTTTTATCTGGAACTATAATTATAACTATAACTGACCCAAGTTTTAGTTTAATAGAAGCAGGGTTTGAAGTAGTATCAGCATTTGCTACAGTTGGATTAAGTCTAGGTGGAAGTCCTAATTTAAGTACATTAGGAAAAATATTTATAATGTTATTTATGTTTATGGGAAGAGTTGGATCTCTTACAATATTTATGGCGATAATGTCTAGAAAAACAAAGAATAATCCTCCTATAAGATACCCTGAAGGGAAGATAATAGTTGGATAATATAGCCTTTACTTATAGTAAAGAATAATTTAAGTGTGGAGAGGACGAAGGAAATGAAGCAATATATAGTTATAGGTTGTGGAAGATTTGGAGCATCAGTTGCTACAACTATGCATCTTTTAGGTCATCAAGTGATGGCTATAGATAAAAGTGAAGAAATTATACAAAATATAGCAGATAAAGTAACTCATGCTGCTATAGTAGATGTAACAGATGAGCAGTCATTAAGATCTTTAGGACTAGGTAACTTTGATGTTGCAATAGTTGCCATCGGTTCAGATATAAGAGCATCTATAATGGCTACACTTATAGCAAAAGAAATGGGTGTACCTCATATAGTATGTAAGGCAAAAGATGAACTACAAGCTAAAGTTCAATATAAAATAGGAGCGGATAGGGTAGTATTCCCAGAAAGAGATATGGGTGTTAGAGTTGCACATAACTTAGTTTCTGATAATATACTAGATCATATAGAATTAGATCCAGATTATTCAATTGTAGAGATAGTAACACCAAATAGTTGGGTAGGAAAGACTTTAGTTGAATTAAACTTAAGAGCTAAGTTTGAAATAACTGTATTAGCTATAAAAACAGGTAAGAGCATAAATGTTACTCCAGCTCCAGATGAAGAGTTAAAAGCAGGTAGTATTTTGGTTGTAATAGGTCAAAATAGCCATATAAGTACTATCGCATCAGAAAATGAAGAATTTATTAGGAGAAAGTAATAATGCCTACAATAATAACAGCTAAAGATAATAATAAAGTAAAATATACGAAATCACTACTTAAGACTAAAAATAGAAATAAAGAATCTAAATTTATAATTGAAGGATATAGAATACTAACTCTTGCAGTAGAATGTAAGGCTAGTCTAGATTATGTATTTATAAATGAAGATTTTGAAAATAAAGAAGAACATCTTAAATTTTTAGATACCCTAAAAACTAATAATATAAAAATTTATAAAACGACTAATAAAATATTCAATGAATTAATAGATACGGAAAACACTCAAGGTATTTTAGGAGTAGTAAACTTTAAACAAAGAAATATAGAAGAGTATTTAAAAGATGAGCATAAATTTGTTTTAATATTAGATAGAATACAAGACCCAGGTAATATGGGTACGATAATAAGAACAGCAGATGCTGCAGGGGTAGATGCAATAATTGCATTAAAAGGATGTGTAGATATATACAATCCAAAGGTTATAAGGTCTACTATGGGTTCTATATTTGATATGAATATAATACATGCTACTCAAGAAGAAGCTCTTAGAATTTTAAAATTAAAGAACTTTGATATAGTATCAAGTTATTTAAATACAAACAATTACTACAACACAGTTGAATATAATTACAAAACAGCTTTAGTAATAGGAAATGAAGCTAATGGAATAAATGATGAATTAGTATCAAAATCAGATATGTTGGTCAAAATACCTATATATGGGAATGCAGAATCATTAAATGCAGCTATAAGCTCTGCAATATTAATGTATGAAATAAAGAAATACTTAGTTTAACATCTTGTAAATATTATGCATAGTATGATATAATTAAACGCAAAAACAATATTATCAAATACTATGAAAGAGAAAAGTATTTTGAATTAACTTAGCACAGAGATAAGTACCGTAGGCTGTGAGTACTTTCTAAGTATCCAAAAGAAGTTCCCTCTGGAGTATTAAAGCTGAAATTATAGTAGGCTTTAACGTTAAAACGCGTTAAGTTTGTTAGAGGTGGTTTAATAATTTATAATTATTAAGCTACTAGGGTGGTACCGCGAATAATAGTCTTTCGTCCCTAGATAGGGATGAAGGGCTTTTTTTATACAAAAAACTGCGAAAGGGTGAATTAATATAATGCAAGAAAAATTACTTAATTTACAAGAAGCTGCATTAAATGAAATTAAAGATACTTCTAGTATAGAAGTTGTTGAAAGTTTAAGAGTAAAGTACATGGGTAAAAAAGGTGAGATAACATCAATCCTAAAAGAAATGGGTAAATTATCAGCAGAAGAAAGACCTGTAATAGGTAAAGTTGCTAATGAAGTTAGAGCGGCTATAGAAGGTGCTATATCTTCAAAGAAAGAAGAGTTAAAGTTAGCAGAAAAACAAAGAAAATTAGCAGAAGAAGTTATAGATGTAACTATGCCATCAAGAACAGTTAAAGTTGGTAAAAAGCATCCAATATCTCAAATAATAGATGAAGTAAATGAAATATTTATAGGAATGGGATTCTCTATAGCAGAAGGGCCAGAAGTTGAAACTATAGAAAATAACTTTGATGCATTAAATGCACCAAAAGATCATCCATCTAGAGATATGAGTGATACTTTCTATATAAATGAAGAGTTATTACTTAGAACTCAAACTTCACCAGTTCAAGTTAGAACAATGAAGAGTCAGGAATTACCAATAAAAATAATATCTCCAGGAAGATGTTTTAGATTTGATGCTCCAGATGCTACACATTCACCAATGTTCCATCAAGTTGAAGGACTTGTAGTTGGTAAAGATGTAACAATGGCACAATTAAAAGGAACTTTAGATATGTTCGTTAAGAAGTTATTTGGTGAGCATACAAAAACTAAGTTTAGACCACACAACTTCCCATTCACAGAGCCAAGTGCAGAAGTAGACGTTACTTGCTTTAAATGTGAAGGAGCAGGATGTCCAATGTGTAAAGGTGAAGGTTGGATAGAAATACTAGGAGCAGGTATGGTTCATCCAAATGTACTTAGAAACTGTGGAATTGACCCAGAAGTTTATAGTGGATTTGCATTTGGTATGGGACTTGATAGAATAACAATGCTTAAGTATGAAATAGATGATATAAGACTATTATTTGAAAATGATATGAGATTTTTAAATCAATTTTAATTAGGAGGATTTAAGATGTTAGTACCTTTAAAATGGTTAAGAGATTACGTTGATATAGATTTAGATACACAAGAATTCGCTGATATGATGACTATGACAGGATCAAAAGTTGAGAAAGTAGAGTTCTTTGGAAAAGAAACAAATGGAGTTGAAGTATGTAAAATACTTGAAATAGAACAACATCCAGATGCAGATAGATTAAAAGTAACAAAGGTTGAAGTAGCTGATGGACAAATACTTCAAATAGTAACTAATGCAACTAACATAAAAGTAGGAGACTATGTACCAGTTGCTAGAATAGGTGCAGTATTACCTGGAGATTTCAAAATAAAGAAAGGTAAGTTAAGAGGAGTATTATCAGAAGGAATGTTCTGTGGTGCAGAGGAATTAACTATACCTTCTCAATACGTTGAAGAACATAAAAAAGATGGCATATATATATTAGACCATGAAGAATCTTTTGAATTAGGAAAAGATGTTAGAGAAGTTTTAGGAATAAACGATGCATTAATAGAATTTGAAATAACTTCTAATAGACCAGATTGTAGATCTATAATAGGATTAGCAAGAGAAGCTGCCGTTACTGTAGGAAAAGAATTAAAATTCCCAGGAATAAAAGTAAATGGTTCTGATGAAGAAATGCAATTTGAAATAGATATTCAAACAGATTTATGTAAGAGATATTGTGGAAAAGTTGTAAAAGACGTTAAAGTTGGGCCATCTCCATACTGGATGCAAAGAAGACTTATAGAAGCTGGAATGAGACCAATAAACAACATAGTAGATATAACTAACTATGTTATGTTAGAGCTAGGTCAACCACTTCATGCATTTGACTTAGAAGATATAAAATACAATAAAATGACAGTTAAATTAGCTGAGCAAGGTGAAAAGTTTACTACGCTAGATGGTGTTGAAAGAGAATTAACATCAGACATGTTAGTTATAGGAAATGAAGAAAAAACTTTAGACTTAGCAGGAATAATGGGTGGAGAAAATTCTGAAGTTAAAGATACAACTACATCAATATTCCTTGAAGGTGCAAGCTTTGCAAAAGAAAGTATAAGAGCTACATCTAAGAAATTAGGACTTAGAACAGAAGCTTCATCAAGATTTGAAAAAGGTATAGATGTTAATTTAGCAGAGACTGCTGTAAATAGAGCATGTCAATTAATAGAAGAATTAGGATGCGGTAGAGTTCTTAATGGAATGCTTGACTACTATCCAGTAAAAGAAGAAGTTCAAAAGATAACTGTTAACCCTGTGAGAATAAACAAATTATTAGGTGTTAACGTACCTATGGACCAATTTATAAGCATATTAGAAAGATTAGAGTTTAAATGTAACCTAATATCTTCTGAAAAATTAGAATTAGAAGTTCCAAGCTTTAGACTAGATATAGCTGAAGATGCAGATATATTAGAAGAAATAGCTAGAATATACGGATATGAAAATATACCAACAGCTACTTTAGAAGGAAATGCTACAGCAGGTGTAAAAACTGATAAACAAAAGTTCACAGATAAGATAGTATCTAGTTCAATAGCAGCAGGCTTAAATGAAATATTAACATATTCATTTGTAAGCCCAAGAGGTGTTGATAGAATAAATTTATCATCTGAAGACTCTAGAAGAAACTTTGTAAAACTAATGAATCCATTAGGTGAGGAAACTTCAGTTATGAGAACTACACTAATACCTAATATGTTAGAAGTATTATCTACAAATGTAGCTCATAAAGTTGAAGAAGTATCAGCATTTGAATGTGGAAATACATTCACACCACAAGAAGGATTACCAGTAGAAACGAAGAAATATTGTATAGGAATGTATGGAAAAGATGTAGATTTCTTCTCTATAAAAGGTGTTGTAGAAAGTGTACTAAATAATGTAGGGTTCAAAGGATATGAAATAGAACCAGAAAAAACTAACCCAACATTCCATCCAGGAAGATGTGCTAAAGTTATGTTTAATGGAGAATGTATAGGTACATTTGGAGAATTACATCCAGACGTAATAGAAAATTATAACTTAGGACAAAGAGTTTATGTTTGTGAAATGAATGTAGAATCTGTATTTGAAAATACATCAACAGAAAAAACTTATACTCCATTACCTAAGTATCCATCTACATCAAGAGATATAGCTTTATTAGTTAAGGATGAAGTATATGTTAAAGAAATAGAAGATATAATAAAAGCTAATGCAGGTGGATTAGTTGAAAGCTACAAATTATTTGACGTATATAAAGGTGCTCAAATAGAAGAAGGATACAAGTCTATAGCATACTCTATAACATATAGAAGTATAGAGAAAACTTTAACTGATGAAGATGTGGCAAAAGTACACGATAAAATATTAAATGAGTTAAGTGAAAAATTAGGTGCAACACTAAGATCTAACTAATACAAGGGGGATATTAGTATGAACAAAGTTACCGTTAAGATACATGGTGCAGAGTATCCTATGGTTGGAGAAAAATCTGAAAAACATATGATAAGTGTAGCAGCATTTGTAGATACAGAAATGAATAAAATAGGTGAGGCTAATAAAAGATTAAGCTCATCTCAAGTAGCTATATTAGCAGCTATAAATATAACAGATGAATTGTTTGATTGTGCAGATACACTAGAAAAAGTAGAAAAAGAAAATGAAGAATTAAAGAAAAAAGTTGGAAATAGTGGGGAAGAATATAAGCTTGAAATAAAAGAGCTTGAATACCACTTAGAAAACAAAGATAAAGAAAATAAGAACCATATATCTAAGATAGAAGAACTTAATAAGTTAATAGAGGAACAAAAGAAAGAAATAGAGCAACTAAAAAATGGTACTAATTTATCTAAACAAGAAGTTGAAGATTTAAAAAATGAAATAAAAGAGCTTAAATCATCTGTTGAAATGGCAGAAGAAAAAGCTAATGTTGCAGAACAACTTTCTTCTAAATTCCAAAATGATGCATATAAATTACAATTAGAAAAAATTGAAATAGAAAATGAATTAAAATATCTTAGAGCAATGAAATAAGTTTACTTATATTTAAAATTAAACCTTCAGGGGGACCTGAAGGTTTTAATTTTAAGACTTAGGGACATTATAAATATAGAAAAAATATTACGTATAGGAGGAGAAGTATGAAAGACATAGAATTATTAGCACCCGTTGGTTCCTTTGAAGCGTTAAAAGCAGCTGTTCAAAATGGTGCAAATGCAGTTTACTTAGGAGGAAAAGAATTTAGTGCTAGAGCATCAGCAAATAATTTTGATAGAGAAGAATTAAGAGAAGCAGTAAAATATGCTCACATAAGAGGAGTACAAGTTTTTGTAACGGCTAATACATTAATAAAACAAAATGAAATAGAAGATTTTTTAAAGTATGCTAAATATCTATACGACATAGATGTAGATGCAGTTATACTTCAAGACATAGGTATAGCTAGAATTATTAAAAATGAGTTACCTGATTTTGAAATACATGCAAGTACACAAATGGTAGCACATTCTTTAGAAGATGTTAGATATCTAGAAAATGCTGGATTTGATAGAGTAGTACTAGCAAGAGAAGTTAAAGTAGATGAAATAAAATATATATGTGATAACTGTAAAGCAGATATAGAAGTATTTGTTCATGGAGCACTGTGTGTATGCTATTCTGGACAATGTTTAATGAGTTCTATGATAGGTAACAGATCAGGAAATAGAGGAAGATGTGCTCAACCATGTAGACAAAGATATGAACTTTTAGATGTTTATACTGGAGAAGTAGTAAATAGCAATGGAGACTATTTATTAAGTCCAAGAGATTTAAGCACAATAGAAGAAATAGATAAAATAATAGATGCAGGAGTTCATTCTCTTAAGATAGAAGGTCGTATGAAAAGACCTGAGTATGTAGCTACTGTTATAGAGAGTTATAGAAAAACTATAGATGAATACTTACAAACTAAAAAAGTGAATGTTTCAGATGAAACAATAAGTGATTTATACACTATATTTAATAGAAAATTTACAAAAGGACTTATTTTAGGAGAAGTTGGCGCAGATGTAATGAATTCACAACTTCCAAATAATCAAGGATTATATTTAGGTAAGGTATTAGATTACAATAAAAAAGCTAAAAGACTAAAGATAAGACTTGAAAATACACTTAAAAAAGGCGATGGAATAAATCTTGGTGGTGGAACTATAGGAAGAATCATCAAAAATGGTGAGATAGATACTATAGGATATAAGGGCGAGATAATAGAACTAGATTTTATAGGTGAAGCTAAAAGAAATCAAATAGTATTTAAAACATCAGATAGTGAACTTATGGATAGAGTACAAGCTACATTTACTCAAGATAAAGAATTTGTTAAAAACATGATAGATTCATATATAAGTGTTAAGCTAGATAAAAAACCAATACTTACATTAGCTGATAAAAAAGGAAATACTGCCACAATAGAAGGAGACAAAATAGTTGAAGAGGCTATGAAGGTAGCTTTAAGTGAGGAAAAAATAGAAACTCAGCTTAGAAAATTAGGTAATACTCCTTATGAAATGGATAGTGTAAATATAGAATTAGATGAAAATGTAAGTTTACCAATAAGTATACTAAATCAAATGAGAAGAGATTGTATAGAGCTTTTAGATAAAGAAAGAGTTAAAATAAAAAATAGAGATTTTAAAAATAGAAGATTATCATATAATCCAATTAAATTTAATCGAGATACGGTAAGTAATTTATCTGTTAAAGTTAAAAATTTAGAACAATTACAAAGTGCACTTGAGTGCGGTATAGATAAAATATATTATGAAGATACTAAAACATTAGAAGAAGCTATAAAAGCTGGACTAAAATATAATATAAAAGTTATATATTCAGCTCCTAGAATAATAAGAGGCAAGGAATACAAGCAATTAGAAAAAGCTAAAAATATAGGAGTAAATTCTATACAAGTAGGTATATGGGGAGCTATAGATTATTTTAAAGGTAAAGAGCTAAATATAGATTACTACTTAAATGCATTCAATAGTGAAACTATAAATTACTTTAAAGAAATAGGTGCAACTAATCTTTGTATATCTCAGGAATTAAACATAAATGAAATAAGAGAAACAATAAAATATACAGATATTAATATAGAATCTGTGGTTTATGGATATACTCCACTTATGATAACAGAATACTGTCCAATGGGAGTAGTAGTTCGAGATTGCAAAAAAGATAAAAGAGTTGCTAAATGTAGCCAAAGCATATATGCACTAAGAAACTCTAAAGGGGAAGAGTTTAGATTATCACAAGATATATTCTGTAGAACAACTATATATAATACAAATGTTACTTGTATGTTAGATAACTTATACGAACTAAATGAAATAGGTATAAATACATTTAGATTAGATTTTACATTAGAAGATAGTCAAACTGTTAAGAAGGTAATAGAGGCATATCAAGAAGTATTAAGTAACAACTACAAATTAGGAAGTAAAGCTACAAAACTTTATAATGAATTAGATGCTAAAGGTGTAAGTGCAGGTCATTATTACAAGGGAGTAGAATAAATTAAATTTGTATAGTAAGTATATGTATTATCAACAATATCAAATATATTTACTTAAAAAATTATAATAGATTTAATATTTATATAGGAGGTATTGGGAAATGAGAGAACAAGCAGTAGGATTAGTAAATAAATATTTAAAATCTGAACATCTAATAAAGCACTCATATGCAGTAGAAGCTGTAATGAAAGCTTTAGGAAATAAACTAGAACCAGAAAAATCTGATGACTGGGCATTAGCAGGATTACTACATGATTTAGATTCAGATATGTTAGATTATAAAAATAATCCAGAAGAATCTAAATTGCATGGGATCAAAACTATCGAATTACTTAAAAATGAAGGTTTTGGAAATGATTACATATATCAAGCAATAAAAGCTCATAATGAAGATAATGGAACAAAAAGAATAAGCACAATTGATAAAGCTATATATGCAGCAGATCCAATAACTGGATTTATAACAGCCATAGCTTTAGTTTATCCAGATAAGAAATTATCTAGTGTAAAAGTAAAGTCTATAACTAAGCGTATGAAAGAACTTAAATTTGCAGCAGGAGCAAACAGGGATGCAATGAGAAGCATAGAAGAATTAGGCATTCCATTTGCTGAATTTGCACAACTATCACTAGAGGCAATGCAAGGAATAAGTGATGAGCTAGGACTATAGAGATATAATATACATAAATTGACTATAATTAATAAATATGATAATATTATCAACAGTATAAAAGTTGAATAATGCTCTGGGTATTAGTATCCAGAGCATTTTTAAATATATATAATATAAAGTTTAGTATAAATTAAATTTAGTAAATTCGTATAACTTAGCCAATATAAAATATTTTTATTATGTATGGCTAATATAGATTTGCATAAAATTTATTAATTTAACTTTTGTATATATAAAATAAACTTGAAAGAGAGACGGATATTATGAGCAGAAAAAAAGTTTTTAATGGTAAAAGATTAAAAATAGCTAGAATGTATAGAGGAAAAACTATAGATATGCTAGCTAAAGAAATAAATATAAATAAAAAAGATATAATTGCTTTTGAAGAGGAAAAGTACAAGCCAACTCCAGAAAACGAAATGAAATTAGCAAATGCTTTAAGGTTTCCAAAAGAATACTTCTTCCAAATGGATAACATTAAAGTTGTAGTTGATAGTACTCATATAAAGCCAGAATCGAGAATACCTAGAGTAGAAGAAATTTCATACAAAGAAAAGTTAGTAATGGCACATAAAATATTATCTTTTATAGAAGGATATATACAATTCCCAGAAATGAATATACCAACTAACTTAAATAGAAACGATGATATAGAGACATTAGCAACAAAAGTAAGAAGACATTTTGAATTAGGTGATGGACCTATAGGAAATGTGTTAAGCGTATTAGAGTATAATGGGATAATAGTAACAGATACTAATATAAATACAAAAGGAGCATTAGCATTTACGCAAAAACAAACAACTGATAAAAATACTAGATACATAGTATCTTTAGGAAATGATAAAAAATCAGCGACTACAAGAAACTATGATTTAGCTTATGAATTAGCATATATGGTTAGTGTTGAAGCGGGGATACAAGCTAAAAAATTCTCAAAAGATGAATTTGCGTGTGCATTTTTATTGCCAGAAGAAACATTCTTACCAGATTTAAAAGATGTTAATGAGATAGAGGATTTTGTAGAATTAAAAGCAAAATGGATAGTTCCAATATGGGCTATGATATTAAGAGGATACCAGCTAGGTGTTATTAATTACAAGAAATATATGTACTTAATGAACCAAATGGATAAGAAAGGTTGGAGCAAGAAGGAACCATTAGATGCTAATATAAAAGCAACAAGTCCAGTTTTACTTAGAAAATCTGTGGATATGATACTTGAAAGTGGTATTATGAGTGGAGCTACTTTAGTGGATAACTTAGCAAGTTGTGGATTAAGCCTTTATCCTGATGAAATAGAGTCATTATTAGGACTAAAAGAAGGAAAATTAGCACCTAAAGTTAAGAGAGATAATGTAACAAAGGTTAATTTTAAAAATAAAAAATAATACCAAAAGAGTAACAAAGCCTAAGTTATAATAAGCATTTGTTACTCTTTTAAATTGTAATAATTTATTAAATAAAATATCTTAAAATAATAGTAGAAAATTAGAATATTTTTTTAACAAATATTTAACACAAAAAACATATACAAAGTATAGAATTTTATGTTATTTTAAACTTAAGGATAAGAAATCGAACCTAACATAAAAGAATAAATTTAACATAAAATAATTATATAACAACAGTAAGATAAAAAATAAAGTTTTTAAATATAATTCCAGTATTATTTAAAATCCTGCCTATAAAAATTCTAAAACCTTAAATTTAAATTCACTAAACTTAATTAATTATAATAAAGGAGGTAATAATTATTTGATAAACTTAATGATTATGTGTTCATTAGTTCTATTAATATGTATAACATCAAGTAAAATTTTATATAAATTTGGAGTCCCAATTCTTCTAATTTTTATAGGATTAGGAATGTTGACTGGATCTGATGGTATTGTTGGAATATATTTTGATAACTATGAATTAACAAGACAGATATGTTCTATAGGATTAGTTTTTATAATGTTCTATGGAGGATTTGGTACTAGTTGGGATATGGCAAAACCAGTTGCTGTTCCATCAATACTTCTATCAACAGTAGGTGTTGTTATAACTGCTGGTTTAACAGGAATATTTTGCTTTAAGGTATTTGATACTTCTTTATTAGAAGGATTACTTATAGGATCGATAGTTGCATCTACAGATGCGGCATCAGTTTTCGCAATATTACGTTCTCAAAAGTTAAACTTAAAGGGATCTATTGCTTCAATATTAGAGATTGAAAGTGGAAGCAATGACCCTTTAGCATATATGTTGACTATAATTATTTTAGGATTAATGGCAGATAAAGGATATGATACCATAATACCAATGCTTTTAAATCAAGTTGTAGTTGGAATTTTATCGGCTGTTTTATTAGGTAAGCTTACAATTTATTTATTAAGAAATACCAAGTTTGAAATAGATGGATTTTATCCTATATTTGTTATGGGAATAGCAGTACTATCTTATGCTTTAAGTGAGCATTTTGGTGGAAATGGATATTTATCTGTATATATGACTGGTATTATGATAGGTAACAGTAAGATACCACATAAAAAAAGTATGTTCCAATTTTTTGATGGAATTTCATGGATTATGCAAATAATGTTATTTTTCATATTAGGACTGCTATCATTCCCATCGCAAATACCTTCTGTAATGATAAAAGGTATTTCCATATCTATATTTATGATTTGTATAGCAAGACCAATAGCAATTTTTAGCATACTAAGTTGGTTTAAAATTCCTTTAAAGCAACAAGCTTTTGTATCTTGGGTAGGTCTTAGAGGTGCTGCTTCAATAGTTTTTGCAATATATGCAGTAACTTATGGAGTTCCTGTTGAAAGTGATATTTTCCATATAGTATTTTTTGTTGCTTTGTTCTCTGTTGCGATACAAGGTACACTTTTACCTACAGTAGCTAAAAAGCTCGACTTAATTGATGATAAGTCTCCAGTATTAAAGACATTCAATGATTACAGGGAAGAGATAGGTACAAATTTATTAGAAATAACGGTTCAAAATAATAGTGGCATTGCAAATAAAGCTATAATGGATTCAAATATACCTGAGGATATACTTATCGTAATGATAAAGCGTAACAAGGAAGTATTGATTCCAAATGGATCTACTCAAATTCTTCCTCAAGATGTGTTAGTTATAGCTGGAAATGATTTTGAGGTATTGAATGACTTATTATGTAAAAGCAATTAATATTTATGTATATAAGTAAATTTATGCTACAGGATATATTTAAATATCGCTCGAAAAATAGTTTTTTGTTAATATAGGGAAAGAATTTTAGGATTATATTTAAATTCTTTATTCAATAATAAATAATTTGATAGGGGTATATGCCCCTATTTTTTTGCTTGTAATAAATTTTATTAATAGTAAAGAGATTTAAAATGTAATATAAGTACAATTTACTGTGTCCTATGTATATTTATTTGATTATCAAATGTATTAGGAATTATAATAAAATTAAATAAACTACCAAACGAAAATATTGCAATACTAATAAAATAAGGGGGATGTGTTATGAAAAAAATGAAAATGCTATTATTAGTATTTTTAACAGGAGTTGTACTAGGGGGATGTACTACTTCAAAATTAAGTGAATCTTATGATGAAGAATTGTTAAAAGAAGATGCTCAAGGAATAGTTAATATGATTTGTAATGACGAGTATAGTAAAGTTATAGATAAAATGAGTGAAAATTTAAAAACTCAAATAAATGCAGAACAATTAAAAGAAGCGTGGCAACCTATGAAAGATAAACTAGGTAAATTTAAGTCTATTAACAAAGAAGAATTAATAGGTAATGAAGATTTAGCTACTGTAGTAGAAGTTGTGGAATTTGATAATGGTAAAGCACAGTTTACAATCACTTATAATGAAGATATGAAGCTAGAGGGGTTATATATGAAGTAATGTAGAGAAAAGATATGTAAGTCAATTTTAATATATTGATTTATATATCTTTATTTGTATAGGGGATGATATTATGATTTCTAATAAATATGAAAAGATAGTCTTTGGGATAATGATAGCGATGGCTATGGGGTTAATTATATTTCTAAATATGGACCATAGTCTTCATAAAATGCACTTCGAAGAAGATAAAATAAGGATAAAAATAGATAGCATATATAAAGGATATTAAAAGTGCAGAGCTATTAGATGACATTCCTATAGGAAATAAAGTAAATGGTACTAGCACAGCAACATATTTAAGGGGAACTTTCCAAATAGACAGAGATGAAAAGGGGAAGTTATATGTGTATCGTAATAGCAAACCATATATAAAAATCACAACAAGCGATAAAACTCTAATATACAATGATAAAGATAGTAATAAAACAATAGAAACATATAATCAATTAATAAAAAAGTATAATTTAAAAAGTAGCACAAATTCGGTTAAATATAATAATTTCAAGTCTAGCCAAACAAGCTATACTCAAAAAGATGATATAGTAATAGCTATATCAATGATGCCTGCAGTTTTGTTTTTTGTAGGAATAGGAATATATTCATTTAAAAGAAAAACTCCTATGCACTTTTGGGCAGGGACTATAGTTAAATCAGAAGAAATAAGTAATATAAAAGCATATAATAGAGCAAATGGAATTATGTGGATTGCGTATGGGTTATCATTTTTATTGATACCACTACTTGGTTCTATGGTAGGAGGTATAGTTATTGCTATACTATCTTCATTTATGATAGTAGGAATGGTACTTTGTTATAAATGTATTTATAATAAATATAAGGTTAAATAGATTAAAAATGAAAGATGAGGAATTGAAACAAAAGGGTAAATTTATGGGATATATAAAATCATACACTAATTTAAGTAATATAGAAAAGAATGAAGTTTATAAATTCATAAAAGTTAAGGAAAATTCAGTTAATTTATTAGAAGAATTGGATGATAAATTTAATATAAAAATATATGAATATGGTGAAGGTGCATTATTTTATTTTGAGGAAAATAAAGTAGTGGCGAGTATATGCGTAGTTTTAGAAGTAGCAAAAATATTAAAAAGTGCATATATTCACCAAATAAAATGTGCTAAGGATATAACAGATAAAGTTGAAATAATAAGAAAACTAGTAGAAGAATCTGTTAACATATCTAAAGCAAAAGGAGCGACGGATATAAGATTAGGAATAAATAAACAAGAAATATCTAATGAAGAGATAAATAAACTAAACTTTAAAATAGAATACAATTCTTTTGAAATGGTATTAAAGGATAGGTGTAAGAGGAATAAATTATTGAAGCTAAAAAGTTTAAATGAAGAAAATAAGTTAAGGTATATAGATATTTATAATGATTCATTTAGTGATATGCCACATGGTACAGTAACAAATATTGACACTGTAAACAAAAATATAGAAAAAAGTAAAAATGATAATAATAGATATTTTATAGTATTAGATGAAGAAGATAATGAAATCGGATTTATAGAAATTATTATTGAAAGTGACAAGGGATTATTTGATATTGGATTATGTAAAAAATATAGAGGCAAGGGGTATGGAAAGAGAATAATAGAAACAGCAATACAGTTTTTAGCAGAGAGACAAGTTAAAGAAATTGCGCTTATAGTCATAGAACAAAATAAAATAGCCTATGAAATGTACAAAAAAAGAGGATTTGAAGTAAGCCAGATAATGGGCGGATGGGTTATATTGTAATTAATTTTATTAATAAATTTATAAAATTTTTATAAAGCAGAGTTTTGTTAATGTGAAACTCTGCTTTAATTTCGTGTAAATAATAAAAAATTTTGAACTAAGTTGATAGGATTTTTATATAGATTACGTATTAGTTAGTATAAAAGCTTTTATAAAAGAGGGTAAGGAGGAATTATTTTGCAAGATGAATTGATTATTAAGTATATAAGGAAAAGGAAAGAAGAAGGAATGGAGATGTTAATAGATAGTTATAGGGGTCTAATAACATCAGTAATTAGAAGACATTTAGGTGTACTTATAAATTATGAGGAAGAGTGTGTAAGTGATGTACTTTTATCTATATGGGATAGTATAAAAAGTTTTGATAAAAGCAAGAATGATTTTAAAAACTGGGTATGTGCAATATCAAAATATAAAGCGATAGATTATAAAAGAAAGTATATATCAAAAATTGAAACTACTGATATAAGTCAAGAATTATATTACATAGATACTGATTTAATGAAAGCTGAAATTGAGGAAGAAATAAAAGAGATACTAAGTCATTTAAATGATAAAGATAGGGAACTTTTTATAAAACACTATTTAGAAGGTGAAAGTTTGGAGAGTATAGCAGTGAAAAATAACGCAAAGGTGTCTAATTTATATAATCGTTTATCCAGAGGGCGAAAAAGAATTAGGGAAAGTATATCTAAATAGGGAGGTTAAGTATGAAGGACGATTTTGAAATATTAAATGATGTAAAAATGAATGTAGATGATTATGAAGAAGTAAAGTTTGATAATAATGATGAGCTTAAAAATAAAATGAAAATAAAAATTAGAAATAGAAATAAGAATAAAAGATTTAAAAGAGGTATAGTAGCAGCTTCATTATTAGCAATTTTAAGTAGTGGTATTATTCTAGATAATAATATATGGGCAGACATAGAAAGATTTTGGTATTCATTAGGTGATATTGTAAATATGAAAAAAGAAGAACTTGAAGATTATAAGTACAATATAAATAAGGTAGCGATAGATAAAAATGTAAAGATTTCACTTAAAGATGTAATTTTAGATAATGGAAGCTTGATACTAAACTTAAATGTTGATTACAGCAAATTTAATCCATTCAAAGATTTCACAGAGAAGCAACAGAAAGAGTGGTCATTTGATAAATGGGGAAGAGAGGAAACACTATTAACGGTAGGAGAAATAAACAATATATATATAGATGGAGTTAAGTATGAAGGTCAATCTTGGGCAATAGGAGATCATTATCAAAAAAAAGAAAAATCAGTAGATGTTGTTATGGAACAAGGAATAGATATGACTATTAAAGAAGGCAACGACATTAATTCTGAACGAGTTAAAAAAGATGAATTTCCTTATGTTATAAACAAAGATAAAATATATAATTTCAAAATTCAAATTAAAAAACTTCATCTTGAACAAGATTGGGAATCTCAATATAAATCTTATGATGAGGTTAAAAAAGCTGGTGGTCCACATTCTGGGATTATAAGAGGAAACTGGGAGTTTAATATAGACATAAAGGGAGAGGATTTAATAGATAAATCTAAATCATATTCAATAGATGAAGTTATAGAATTTTCATTAAATAATAAAGTAGCTAGCATAGAATTTAGTGAAGTAATAGCTTCGCCTCTATCTGTAGAAATAAAGTATAAGTTTCTAGGAATAAATAATGTTGATTTTGATCGTATAAGATTAAAAGTAAAAGATGAAAATAATAAGGAAATAATTCCAGATGGGATGAATGTAAATAATGGAACGCATGAAGTAGTTGAGAAATATAAAAATACATCTAATAATTATAGCGAATTAAAAATCGTACCAACTATTGTAGATGATAAATATAATGTTAAGGAAGTTCTTGAAGATAAAGCTATAAAGGTAAAATTAGATTAAACATAAAATAAGTAGGGCAAATTCCCTACTTATTTTATGTTTAACAAGAAACTAATCTTAGTTATGTTCATTCATTGATTTTAATATAGCAACTAAGTATTCCCAAGTACGAGTAGTTGAAGATATACTTAAATGCTCATTTGGTGTATGAACTTCAAACATGTTAGGTCCAAAAGATATAGCTTGTGCATGAGGCATTTTGTCTAATAATAATCCACATTCAAGACCAGCATGTAAAGCTTTTATAATAGGCTTTTTACCATTTAATTTTTCATAAGTATGGACACATATATCTTCTAATTTAGAACCTTTAGCATATTCCCATGCTGGGTAATCACTTTCTAAAGTAAATTCTCCACCTAAAGTTTGAGATAATAAGTTCATTTTATTAGTTATATTTTCTTTTAAAGAAGTAACTGAACTTCTAACAGCACATTCAAAAGTTACTTCATTTTCAAGAGTTCTAACAACACCTAAGTTAGTAGAACTTTCAACAAGTCCTTCTATATCCATACTCATAGTTTGGATTCCATTAGGTATTAAGTTTAAAGTTCTTATTACATTATTTTTACAATCATTAGTAAGAACCTTTTCAACAGTAGTTTCTTTACATTCTACAACTATGTCAGGATCAGAAGAAGCAAATTCATGTATGAAAGTGTTTTCCATTTCTTTTATACATGCCATAGCTTTTTCTACATCATTCTTATCAACTACTATAACAGCTTCGCACTCACGAGGTATAGCATTGTTTTTAGAACCACCTTCAACTTTTGCTAAGTCAAAGTCAACACATAATGAGTTTAAAAGTCTTCCCATTAATATATTAGAGTTAGCTCTTTGTTTTATTATATCCATTCCTGAGTGTCCACCAAGAAGTCCTTTTATATCAACTAGTAGAGCTTGTTTGTTAGCATCTACATTGGTAAACTCAGCATTTAATTTAGAGTGAGCAGTAACCCCACCAGCACAACTTACAAGTAAGAAACCTTCTTCTTCTGAATCAAGGTTTATTATGTATTGTCCTTTAAGATTAGAACCGTCAAGAGCCATAGCTCCACTCATTCCAGCCTCTTCATCTGAAGTTATTAAAACTTCTATTTGAGGATGTGCTAAATCATTAGATGCAAGTACAGCCATACCCATAGCAACAGCTATACCGTTATCAGCACCAAGAGTAGTTCCTGTAGCATATATCATGTCATCTTCTATTCTTAATTTTATTGGGTCTTTAGTAAAGTCATGTTCTGTGTTTTTATTTTTTTCACAAACCATATCCATATGACCTTGAAGTATAACACCTGGACAGTTTTCATATCCTTTTGTAGCAGGTTTTCTTATTATGATATTTAACGCATCATCTTGGATAGTTTCTAAGCCTAAGTCTTCACCAAATTTTTTTAGATAATCACTTATAGCTTTTTCATTTCCAGAACCACGAGGTATCTGAGATATCTCTTCAAAATAATTAAAAACAAGCTCTGGATTTAAACCTTTTAATACGTTTTCCATAAGTATTCACTCCTTTTAGATGAAATTAAATATTTAAGTATATGCTAAGTAAAAAGCATGAAACTTAAATAATATAATTATATTATAACACTAAATCTAATATATTCCAAAATAAATAGTTAGTTTTGAAACTAATAAGTTTATATATATAGCAAAATACAGTTTTTATCCTATTATAAACAACTATATTTATGTATAATATTAGTTAGCTATACAAATAGTATAATACAAATATACATAAAATAAACGTAATTATATAGATATAGATTCAAGGAGGAAATAATGAATTCAAAAGCACTAAAGGTTTTAGAATTTGATAAAATAATAGACCTATTGAAAAGCAAAGCATCATCTTCATTAGGTATGAGATACATAGAAAAACTAACACCAAGTTCTGACTTTAATGAAGTTAAGTCAAGATTAGAGGAAACAAGTGAGGCACAAGCCATACTTATAAAAAGAGGTTTTGTTGGATTACAGGGAATATACGATATAGAAGATAAGGTAAAGAGAGCAAGTGTAGGGGCAGCATTAGACCCAGGTAGCTTACTAATGATAGGAAATACTTTAAGAGTAGCCAGAATGCTTAGTAATAATTTAGCATCTAGTGAAGAAGAAGGTTTTAACTACCCAATAATACAATCCCTATCAAATTCTTTATACACATATAGAGATTTAGAAGAAGAAATTTTCAATGCAATAATAAGTGAGGTAGAAATATCTGATAATGCATCTAGTGAGCTTAGAAATATAAGAAGAAGAATAGTGCAAAAGAATCAATCTATAAGATCTAAGTTAAACTCAATAATATCTTCAACTACATATCAAAAGTACTTACAAGATGCAATTATATCTGTAAGAGGAGATAGATTTGTTGTGCCAGTAAAAGCTGAATATAGATCACAAGTAGCTGGTATTGTCCATGATCAATCATCATCTGGAGCAACATTATTTATAGAGCCTATGAGTATAGTTGATATGAATAATGAATTAAGGCAATTAAGACTTCAAGAAAAAGAAGAGATAGAAAAAATATTAGCAGAATTATCTTCTAAGGTAGGAGAAATAAGTAATGAACTATTAGCTAACCAAGAGATATTAGGAAGATTAGACTTTGCTTTTGCTAAGGGAAAATTATCTATACAAATGAGAGGTATAGAACCTACTTTAAATGAAGATAAATTTATAAATATAAAAAAGGGAAGACATCCATTACTAGATAAAGATACTGTTGTTCCAAACTCAATTTATTTAGGGAGAGAATTCCATACATTACTTATAACAGGACCTAATACAGGTGGTAAAACTGTAACTATCAAAACTGTTGGTTTATTTGCACTTATGAATCAAAGTGGACTTCACATACCTGCTGATTTTGGAAGTAGTATGTGTGTATATGATAATGTATTTGCAGATATTGGTGATGAGCAAAGTATAGAGCAAAGCTTATCTACATTTTCATCTCATATGACAAATATAGTATCTATATTAAAAGAAGTAACAGAAGACTCTTTAGTAATATTTGACGAGCTTGGAGCTGGAACTGACCCAATAGAAGGAGCGGCTCTTGCAATAGCTATACTTGAAGATGTAAAAAGCATTGGAGCTAAATGTATAGCTACAACACACTATAGTGAATTAAAGAACTATGCACTTACTAAAGAAGGTGTTGAAAATGCAGCTGTTGATTTTGACTTAGAAACTTTAAGTCCTACGTATAGATTACTTATAGGTGTTCCAGGGAAATCAAATGCCTTTGAGATTTCTAGAAAGTTAGGGCTAAGTGATTATGTAATAAGTAGAGCTAGAGAGTTTATAGATAGTGATAATATAGCAATAGAAGATGTGCTTCAAAATGTAGAGAAAAATAGAATTAAAGCTGAAGAAGATAGAGAAGAAGCCGAAAAATTAAAGTCAGAAATAGAAAAGCTAAAGGCTGAGTACGATGAAAAGCTTGCGAAAATGAGTGAACAAAAAGAAAAGATAATGGAAAGAGCAAGACAAGAAGCCTTTAGAATAACAAGACAAGCAAAAGAAGAAGTAGATTTAATAGTAAAAGAACTTAGAGAACTAGAAAAAGAAAGAGCATCTAAAGAAAAGAATCAAAGGATAGAGGCGCTTAGAAAAGAAATATCTAGTTCAATGGGAAGTCTTCAACCAACTGTTAAGAGCATGATTGTTCCTAAAGTATCAAGTAAAGAAGTAAAAGACTTAAAAGTTGGGGAAGAAGTAAAAGTTATAACTTTAAATCAACAAGGTAGCGTTGTTTCAGTTGATAACAATAAAAAAGAAGCTGTTGTTCAAATAGGAATAATGAAGATGAATCTACCGTTTAAGTCTCTTCAAAAAGTTAAAAAAGACCCTAAAACAACAATCACTAAATCAACAAGAAGTATAATAAAAGCTAAATCAGGAAGAGTAAAAAGCGAAGTAGATTTAAGAGGTATGAATTTAGAAGAGGCTATAATGGAAGTTGAAAAATATTTAGATGATGCTTATGTAGCTGGCCTTGAAATGGTAACTGTTATACATGGCGTAGGAACTGGAGTATTAAAATCTGGACTACAAGATGTATTAAAGAGAAATAGACATGTTAAGTCTCAAAGAGCTGGACAATATGGAGAAGGTGGAGCTGGAGTTACTATCGTAAATCTAAAATAAAAAATGATTTGTTCACTATATCGTTAGATGTTTAAAATATATAATTTTGCGATATAGCAAATTTTTTATAAAAGTAATATATATAAGGTGGTACAATATGATTTTAGTATCAGCATGCTTACTTGGAATAAATTGTAAGTACAATGGAGAAAATAATAAAAATGAAAATGTAAAAAAGTTCTTAGAAGGTAAAGAGTTTATAATAGTGTGTCCAGAACAATTAGGAGGAATGAGCACACCAAGAGAACCTTCAGAAATAGTTAAACTAGATGGATATGATGTTATAAAAGGAAAAGCAAGTGTAATTAATAAGCAAAGATTGGATGTAACTAAAAAGTTTAGAAATGGAGCAGATGAAGCTTTAAAAATAGCTAAATTATATAACTGCAAAGAGGCTATATTAAAAGATGGAAGTCCATCTTGTGGTTCAAGTTATATATATGATGGAAGTTTTGCAGGTAAAAAGAAGGACGGCTTAGGAGTTACTGCTGCATTATTAATAGAAAATGGAATAAAAGTAATAAGTGAAAAAGAACTATAAGTAAAGTAAATTTTTATTTTAAATTTAAATGGAATAATTAACTTATACAAAATTGTATTATAAATAAGAATATTGCTAAAATATAGTTAATAAATAAACCAAATAACTTGAAAAAACTCATAAATTGATTTACCATAAAATAATAAGAATATGAGAGGAGAAATATAATGCAAGATTTTAAGATAGAAATAGCAAACTGCTTAAAAGAAAACATAGAAGATTTAACATTAGAAGAAATAGTTGGTCTTATAGAAGTACCACCAAACAAAGAAATGGGAGATTATGCATTTCCTTGCTTTAAATTAGCAAAAGTATTTAGAAAAGCTCCAAATATGATAGCGGCAGAATTAGCAGAAAAAATAGAAGCTAAAGGAGCAATATCTAAGGTATTACCTTTAGGAGGATATGTTAACTTCTTCGTTGACAAATCTCAATTAGCTAAAAATGTTATAAATGATGTTTTAACTCAAAAAGAAAAGTACGGACACAGTGATTTAGGAAAGGATAAGACAGTTGTAATAGACTTCTCATCTCCAAATATCGCTAAGCCATTCCATATAGGGCATATAAGAACTACTGTTATAGGAAATTCTTTATACAAAATATATGATTCTCAAGGATACAATACAGTAAGAATAAATCACTTAGGAGACTACGGAACTCAATTTGGTAAGTTAATAGTAGCTTTCAAATTATGGGGTAGTAAAGAAGCTGTAGAAGCCAACCCAATACCAGAATTATTAAAATTATACATACAATTCCATGATGAAGCTGAAAAGCACCCAGAGATGGAAGATGAGGCAAGAGCTTGGTTCACTAAATTAGAAAATGGAGATGCTGAAGCTAAAGCATTATGGCAATGGTTCAGAGATGAAAGTTTAAAAGAATTTGCTAGAGTTTATGACTTATTAGATATAGAGTTTGATTCATATAATGGAGAAAGTTTCTACTCTGACAAAATGGACTCAGTAATAGAAACTATAAAAGAAAAAGGATTATTAAAAGAATCTCAAGGAACAAATGTTGTTGAGTTAGAAGAATTCAATATGCCACCAGCTCTTATAACTAAAAATGATGGTTCAACATTATACATGACTAGAGATTTAGCAGCTGCAGTTTATAGAAAGAATAATTACGATTTTGACAAGTGTATATATGTAGTTGGTTCTCAACAAAGCTTACACTTCCAACAATTATTCAAAGTTCTAGAATTAGTTGGATTTGAGTGGGCTAAAGATATGGTACATGTACCATTTGGTATGGTTGCTTTAGAAAATGGAACAATGTCTACAAGAAAAGGTAGAGTAGTATTCTTAGAAGACGTATTAAAGCAAGCTATAGAAAAAACAAAAGAAACAATGTTAGCTAAAAATCCTAATGCATTAAATGTTGATGAAATAGCTAAGCAAGTAGGTGTTGGAGCTGTTGTGTTCCAAGAGCTATCTAACAGCAGAATAAAAGATTATACATTCTCATGGGAAAGAACTTTAAGCTTTGATGGAGAAACTGGACCATACGTTCAATATACTCATGCAAGATGTTGTGCAGTTTTAAGAAAAGCTAATGAAGAAATAACTACAGATATAAATTATGAATTATTAAATGATGAAGATAGTTCAGAAGTATTAAAGGTTATAGCATCTTTCAACAAGTCTATACTTAATGCTTTAAGAAAGAATGAACCACACATAATAACTAGATTTGTATTAGATTTAGCACAAGCATTCAATAAATTCTACCATGACAATGCCATATTAGTTGAAGATGTTGAATTAAGAAAAGCAAGACTTGCTTTAGTTGCTGCTACTAGACAAACAATAGAGAATGCTCTTAAGTTATTAGGTATGCATGCACCAGAAAGAATGTAATTATAATATTGATTAAAAATTAATATTATAATTTTGATATAATATACAGTGGTAGCTAAAACTATTAATTTTAGTTACCACTATAATATTTTCTAATATATTATCAAATATATTTATTTTAAATTTATGTAAAAATATAAATAGTAATAATTTATATAGTTTATTAAATATAATCAAGTTTTAAAATGGCAGTGAAAAACTGTCTCTTTTTTTTGGTTAGTCAAAGCAAAGTATATTAAGTATAATAGATGATAACAATAAAGTAATATAGAGTTTCATATGAGAAAGGTTAAGAGTATGATAGCTAATACTACAATAGAAAATAATATAAAAAATGCATATATATCTGCATTTGAAATGAATGACAAATCATTAAAAGATTTAATAATAATAAATACAAAATGTCTTATTGATGATAAAATACAGAGATATGTATATATAGATAGCAATAGACTAAGAGATGAATTAATATACTATAAATTTTATGGAGAGAAGTTAAGTACTAAAAATATAATAAATATATTACTTCCAGTAATACTTTCAAACACAAATGCAGATAAAAGTGAAGAAGTTGTTATTGATTTAGTGAGTAAGTATATAAGGTTTCTTAAAATAGAAGAAAATACATATGAGTATATATTAAGTGCTATTTGCTATAATATTATAATCCATAAATTAATAGAAAATAAAAATGTAGAATATGAAGAATTATTGCAAAGTGCAAAAGAAAAAATTATAGGATTTACAATGGAATTAGATAAATCTCAAGTAGTTAAGTTTCAAATGGAACGAATTAAAGCAATACAAATAATAGACAAGTATATAGATTTAAAAGTATATGAATACGAAGAAGATAAAGTATTAATAAATATGTTAAATGTATTGTATGATATATATATTGAAGATAGGAAAATAAGTGATAATGGAATATTAAGTATAAAAAAATCTATACTATCTATACTAAACTTCGAAGAGAATTTAAATATAAACAATATAGACTTCACCTTATCAATGGCTGAATATGTAATTAAACTAAGAAAATATATAATTAACAAAAAGATTTATAATAATCGTGTAGATCCAAGATCCCTAATTAAATTAGAAGTAGGGGAAATTACTATAGATCCGATATTTAATCAAATTGAAATTATAAAAAAAGATTTTAAAAATGATATTCTTGAGATAGGAGTCAAAGCTAAATCAGGAATATATAATCTTAAATTTAAAAAATCTTAGTTAGTATTTTCTAGGTAATTAACAAAATCTTCTTCGCTAGTATCAGTTAAAAAGCATAGTTCTTTTATTATACTGTTTCTTAAATCTATAAATTCATTAAGTCCAGTATTTTCATTTGTATACTCTAAGGCTTTTATAATAAGCAATAAGTCCCTTTTTGATAAGGCATTGATAGATACTTGATCGATTAATTCCATAAAAAACTTCCTTTCTAAATTAGATATAATTATGATACTATTATTCTACAAAAAGGTTTAAAAAACCTTCTATTAAAGAAAAAAATGATAATATACTACATATAGTATTTTAACCTAAAATGTACAGAAAATCATAGCATAAATGAAAAAAGAGGTGAAATAATTGAAAATTTTATTAACAACGTTAAATTCAAAATTTATACATACAAATTTAGCAATAAGATATTTAAAGGAGTTTGTAAAAGACTTAGTAGAAGTAGATTTAAAAGAATATACAATAAATAATGATTTAGATTATATATTAAAAGATATACACAAACATGATTATGATGTAATACTATTTTCAACTTATATATGGAACGTAAACGATATAGTTAGATTATGCCATAATATAAAGAAAGTAAAGCCAAGTATAAAGATAGCTCTAGGTGGGCCAGAGGTAACTTATGATAGCGAAAGCTTTATGGAAAAGCACTCATTTGTAGACTATATACTTTATGGAGAGGGAGAATTAGTTTTTAGAGATTTGGTAATGTATCTAAAAGGACAAAAATCTTTAGATGATGTAGAAGGTATAGTTTATAGAAATAACGATGAGATAGTTGTAACTAAACCTAAGGAATTATTACAAAATCTAGATGAAATACCTAGTCCTTATGATCATTTAAATCCAGCAGAATATGAAAATAGAATTGTTTACTATGAAACATCTAGAGGGTGTCCTTTTAATTGCCAATACTGCTTATCTTCAACACTTGAAGGATTAAGATATTTTAGTATAGATAGAGTAAAAAAAGATTTAAAGGCATTAATAGATGCAAGGGTATCTCAAATAAAGTTTATAGACAGAACTTTCAATGCTAACAAGAAGTTTGCACAAGAAATAATGAATTTCCTTATGGAAAATGACAATGGTTATACAACATATCATTTTGAAGTCACAGCACACTTATTAGATGAGGAAACATTAAACTTCTTAAAAGATTGCAAAGAAGGGTTATTCCAATTTGAAATAGGAGTACAAAGTACAAACCAGAAAACTCTTGATGCAGTTGGAAGAAGAGATGATTTTGAAAAATTATCTTATGCAGTTAAAAAAGTAGCATCGTATAGAAATATACATCAACATTTAGATTTAATAGCGGGACTTCCATATGAAGATTATGCAAGCTTTGAAAATTCATTTAATGATGTATTTAATTTAGGTATAGAGCATATACAATTAGGGTTCTTAAAGATGATAAAAGGAACTGGTATAAGAAATACTGCAAAAGAACATGGATATAGATACAAAGATTATACACCATATGAAGTATTATATAATGATTATATAAGTTATAGCGAAATGATAAAGTTAAAAGATATAGAAGAAATACTAGAAAGATACTATAACTCTAAAAACTTTGTATTGTCAATGAGATACATAATACATAATTATTATGAGCAAAGTCCATTTAAATTCTTTGAAGAATTTGCAACTTACTTTGATGAAAATGGGTATTTTGATGTAGCACAAGGTAAGAATCAATTATATAAAATATTATTAGATTTCTACAACGATAAGATAAATGATAAAAATGAATTATTTAATGATATATTAAAGTATGATTATATATCATTAGGTAAAACTTCAAATTTACCTCAAATATTCAATAAAGAAGATGTAGAAGATTTTAAAAATAGATGTCATATGTTCTTACAAAATGAAGATAACATATTAAAATATATACCACAGTTTGAAAATAAACCAGCTAAGCATATAATAAAATATGTTCATTTTGAACCATTTAGATTCGATATATTAAAGTTAAAAGAAGATATACATGCTGATATAAAAGAGATAAAAAATATAATTTTATTTGTCTATGATGATGATAACAAAGTTTTTGAAAAGTCAAAGTCATATAGTGTTAACATATAATATTAAATGCTAATTATTACATATTGGTATTATATATTATGAAAACATATCACATAAATTTTTAATGGGTATAAACATTAATAGATTAAAAATTATTATGTGAAGTTACAAAGGAGGAAAAAATGAAGTTTAAAATAGAAAAGTATTTATTAAAGAAAACAGAAGAATTATCTTTTATAACTATAAAACATGGTGGAGAATTTAACTTAGAAGGTTACACTATACCTAAGGGTGGATTAGATGTACCTATAAAAAATGAGGTATTAGTTAAAGGAATAAAAGAAAAGACAGCACAAGATAAGATAAATACAATGTCTATAGCAGATGCTATGATATATATAATGGGTATTGATAGCCAATTTAAGTATAATGAAGAATACAGAAAATTTTTAGATGCTTTTAGCAAAAAAGTAAATATAAATATAAAAGAATATATGGGCTATATGTCTAAAAAATACTTTGATATTGGTGAGATAACTGATTCGTTAATATACTTAAAAGCTATGATAAGTATGTATCCAAATGACATAGATGGATTATATCATTATTCAATAGTTTGCCAGGAACTAGCAAAGCAGTATCAAAAAGATATGGACAAAGAAGCTATGAATAAGTTTTTATTAGAAGCCTTAGAAAAGTTGGAAATGGTTATACAATTAGATGAAAACTTTGCTTTAGCTTACTATCATTTAGGATACCATTACTACAATCAAGGTCAATATTTAAAGGCTAGAGTTATATGGGAAGAAGCACAAAAATTAGGGTTAGATGCAGACTTAATGGCAGAGGTTCAAGAAAATATAGGAAAGATGGACTTTAAAGTTCAATATGAAGAAGGTTATAATTTAGTATTCCAAGGAAAATGTGAAGAAGGACTAGAAAAATTATTACCTCTTGAACAAGATCATCCTGATTGGTGGAACTTATTATTTATGATAGGATTAGCTTATAAAAATATGGGTGAATTTGAAGAAGCTAAGAAATATTTTGAAAAAATACTTATAACTAAACCACATCAAGTAGATACAATGGTTGAACTAGGCCTTTGTGAAGCTAGTATGTTCAATATAGATAAAGCTATAGAACACTTTGAACAAGCAGCTAAAATAAAAGAAGATCCAGAAATATTATGCAATTTAGGGATGGCATATCTAAACAAAGGTGATATAGATGATGCTATATATTATATAGAAAGAGCTTATGAATTAGATCCACAAGATGAAATTACAGTGGCATGTTTAAGAGAACTTGATAAATATAGATAAAAAATAAGTTAAAATTTACTATAAAAAAATCTAAAATTGACTTTAACTAAATTAAAGGGTATAATAAATCACTGAGATTATATAATTATATTCAAAAGTTAAAATTAGGAGCGAAGAAGTATACCTTGTATATGGGCACTTGAGGTATATGGAGTTAATAGTGCAACCGACTATTCAGATAATATTTAAATATTATTCGAATAGTCTTTTTTATTTTAAGATACAAGTTTATTGATAAGACATTAATGAAAATTAAATGAAAGCTAACAATTTTATATAGCATAAATGCGAACAAATTAAAATAATTAAAAGGACATAAATACATATAAGCTAAAAATAGGAATGAAGAAGTATACCTTGTATATGGGCACTTGAGGTATATGGAGTTAATAGTGCAACCGACTATTCAGATAATAAATCATTATTATCTTGAATAGTCTTTTTTATTTTAAAATAAAAGTTTATTGATAAGACATTAATGAAAATCAAATGAAAGCTAACAATTTTATATAGCATAAATGCACACAAAGCAAAATTATTAAAAGGGCATAAATACATATAAGCTAAAAATAGGAATGAAGAAGTATACCTTGTATATGGGCACTTGAGGTATATGGAGTTAATAGTGCAACCGACTATTCAGATAATAAATCATCATTATCTTGAATAGTCTTTTTTATTTTAAAATAAAAAGATTTAAAAAGGGTGGTGAAATTTATTGAAAAATAAATACAAGTTAGGAAAAAAAATAATATCGATACTTACGTCAGTACTAATGGTTATAAATGTGTTAATTAATACACATTTTGCGTATGCTGAAGAAGTTAAGACAGATAATCAAGGGGATACAATAGAAGTATCTATAACATGTGATAAAAAAGAGATTGAGCCTGGAGAAAAATTGAATTTTAAACTAGAGTATAAGGCTAAATATGGTCCAGGGAGTATAAAACCAGGTGATACTATAGAATTTGAAATGCCTAGTTGGCTTGAAAGATTTAGCTTTAAATTCCCCCCAGAGCATTTTAAAAGTGTACAAATGGAAGGTAATAAAGTAGTAGCAACTTTTGGGGATGATGTTTATGATGCAATAGGAGGATATGTTAATGTATCAGCATATGCAGATAAAACGGAAGAAGTAGATAATCAGAAGATAGAGGTATGGGTTGATGGAAAACCAGTTACTAGCATAGAAATAGCTATAAAACCATCTAATGAAACAGAGCCTATAATAGATAGACAGATTCTTAAAACTATAAATAATTATGACCATGTAGATTCAGATGGAAATACGGTAGGAAATATATATTATCCAGTACTAGGAAAAACTCAACAATATAGAGTATATGTTAATGAGAAATTTTCAAATATATCAAATGCAGTATTAACAGATAATATGCCTGAAGGAATGGAGCTTATACCAAGTTCTGTAAATGTAATTAAAATAGAAAGAGATAGCGCAGAAACAGATGTCACAGATAGCTTAAATATAAGCAAATCATCTAATAGGCTTAGTATAAACTTTGGAAATATTAAAGATAAATATATTGTAACTTATAAGACAAAGATTACTCAAAATTTGAGTTCTTATAAGAATACAGCAGTATTTAATAAAAGCGATGGTAAGTTAAATAGTACTGTTATATTAAAACAAAAAAATGAAGCAAAAGATGTTATAAGTAAGTATAGTTATACCTCTGCTAAAAATTCAGAAGGTAAAAATGTAGCATCTATGAACGAAAATGTAAGATATAGAATAGATATTAATGAAAATAGGTCAAATCTTAAAAATGTAACTTTAAATGACTTTACACCTAAAGGAATGGAACTTTTAAAGGACAGTATAAGTATAGGTAAATACAATAAAGATGAAAGCTTTGAGTGGGTAACAGATCAATTTAAAGATAAAATAAACACTAATAATGGAAATTTAACTATAAATTTTGGAAACGTAGATGATTACTATATTGTTTGTTACGACATGAAGATTACAAATGTTGAAGATTCATACTCAAATACTGCAAAGTTATCATACAATGGAACTAGAAATAGTGTTGATGATACGGTTAAATATGAATACAATGCAGGAGCTATAAATGCTCACAAATCTGTTGATAAGACTAAATTAGAAAAAGATGATGACCAAAGTGTTGTATATTCTATAAACTTTGAGAGTTTTGGTGTATTCCAAAAGGGATATATAGATTTAGTAGATAAATTAGATCCGAACGTAAAGATCGTAAAAGTTGAAGTTCCAGATGCTTTTTCTAGTAAAATAGATAAAGCAAATAATACAGTCAATATTATCAATGATAAGGGACAAATAAATTACAAAGAAAATTTAGAAGTAAAAATATATACTGATTTTAGCAATGTAAAAGATGGAACAACTGTATCAAATATAGCTAAAATAAATGGTAATCCAAGTAATAAAGTTGAAACTAAAAAGGGATATGCTTTTGAAGCTATTAAAGTTGATAGTGAAAATAAGGAAAGTAAGCTTAGTGGAGCTATATTTAATCTAAAAGATTCTAATAAGAAAGTTATAGGAAAATTAACTAGTGATGAGAATGGATTAATTAAATCAGATGTAGATAATGTAGGAACATATTATTTACAAGAAGTAAAAGCTCCAGAGGGATATTCAGTAGATGGAAAAGACATAAAGTTTACTATAGAAAAAAGTGATATAGGAACTGTTAAAAATATAGGAACTATAACAAATGAGAAAACAAATGGAGAAGTAGAAATAAAGAAAGTAGATAAAGATAATACAAGTAAAGTGTTACCAGGAACAGAGTTTGAAATACAAACACAAGATGGGCAAAAGGTAACAACGATAATAACTGGAAAGGACGGAATAGCAAGAGCAAGTCTAAAGCCAGGAAAGTATAAAGCAGTAGAAACAAAAGCATCCAAAGGATATATATTAACAAATGAAGTACAAAACTTCGAAATAAAGTTTAATCAAAAGGAAGATGCAAAATTAGTATTTGAAAATGAGAAGCAAGAAATTCCTACTGAAAAAATTAACAATAAGTTAAATGAATCAGAGAATAAATCAAGTGGAGAAGTAGAAATAAAGAAAGTAGATAAAGATGATACAAGTAAGGTGTTACCAGGGACAGAGTTCGAAATCCAAACACAAGATGGGAAAAAGGTGACAACGATAATAACTGGAGAAGACGGTATAGCAAGAGCAACTTTAAAGCCGGGAGAATATAGAGCAGTAGAAACAAAAGCATCAGAAGGATATGTATTAACAAATGAAGTACAAAATTTTGAGATAAAGCCTAATCAAAAAGAAAATATAAAATTAGTTTTTGAAAATAAGAGGGAAGAATTGCCTGTAAAAGATACTAATAATAAGCAAAGTGAATCAGAAGATAAATATAATAATGATAATAAAGTAGTAGATGAAAAAACAAATGGAGAAGTAGAAATAAAGGAAGTTGATAAAGACAATCCAAGTAAAATGTTGCCAGGAACAGAGTTTGAAATCCAAACACAAGATGGAAAAAATGTGACAACAACAACAACTGGAAAAGACGGAACAGCTACAGTAAGTCTAGAACCAGGCAAGTATAAAGCAGTAGAAACAAAATCATCAGAAGGGTACCCATTAACAAATGAAGTACAAAATTTTGAGATAAAGTCTAATCAAAAAGAAAATGTAAAATTAGTTTTTGAAAATGAGAAAGATGAAGTGTCTGAAAAAAATACTAATAGCAAGACAAAGGAATTAGAGCATAAATATAATAATGATAATAAAGTATTAGATAAAACTACTAATACTCCTAAAACAGGAGAAGAATCTATAATAGGATATATTGCATTAGTTATATTAGCTTTAGTGGGGATTGTATTTATAAACAAGAGAAAGTAAATAAAAAAATAGTATTAGTGTATTATGCTAATACTATTTTTTTAATTTTATAGAATATTTAGACTATACTACTAGAAAACTATTTTAGTACTAAATGTGATATTATTTAAATATATATAACAAGGGGGAGTATGAGATGATAAAAGATTTACACGATATGTTAGACAAACTAAAGCAAGAAGAAAAAGTAATACTTTCAGTTGCAGCAGCAGAAGATAGAGAAGTTTTATTAGCTATAAAGGATGCAGTTAATAAAGAAGTTATACAACCTATATTAGTAGGACAAGCAGATAAAATAAAGTCTATATCAAATGACATAAACTTTGAGTTAGAAGGTATAACTATAATAGACTCGCCAAGTATAGAAGAAAGTGCAAAGATTGCCGTAGAGTTAGTGTCTAAACAAGAAGCTGATTTTGTTATGAAGGGATTACTTGATACATCAATACTATTAAAGTCAGTGCTCAATAAAGAGTATGGACTTAGAACAGAGAGTTTACTTAGTCATGTAATGATATATCAACTTGAAAACTACCATAAGCTTTTAATATTAACAGATGGCGGAATGAACATATCTCCAGATTATGAACAAAAAGAAAAAATACTAAAAAATGCAATACAAGCGGCAAAATGTTTAGGTGTGGATGAGATAAAGGTAGCATGTTTAGCAGCAAAAGAAAAAGTAAATCCAAAAATGCAAGCTACAGTAGATGCTAGACTATTACAAGAAGCTTGTAAAGAAGGTAAATTTGGAGAAGGTGTTATAGTTGAAGGTCCACTTGCGTTTGATTTAGCTATATCAAAAGAATCAAGTGAAATAAAAGGATTTAAAAGTGAAGTAAGTGGAGATACAGATATATTACTAGTTCCAAATATTGAAGTTGGAAATGGAATAGGAAAATCATTTACATATATGGCAAATGCGAAATCAGCAGGAATTATAATGGGAGCAAAAGCCCCAGTAGTATTGGTATCAAGAGCAGATAGTCATGAATCTAAGTTATATTCTATAGCATATGGAGCGCTTATTGCCAAGAGCATGAAATAATATATACAAATAATGCAAACAATACTATAATATAAATAGGTAAACGTTTTACAAAAATGATTTAAATTAATAAAAATGATTTAAATTAATAAAAATGATTTAAATTAATAAAAATGATTTAAATTAATAAAAATTTTAAATTAATATATAATTTTCAAGAAATAATATTTGGAAAATATAAAATATACTTCTTATATAAAGTTTTATATAAGAAGTATATTTTATATAAAAAAATAACTTATATTGAGCAAACTAATTTTGTTAAAAAAATATTTAAAAGAATACCAAATTAACAAAATTTAGTATATAATCAAATTAGGGAATCAATAACTTTAGTCTTACAATGGACATAATTTTTTATCACCTCTAGGATTAAAAATCAAGGAAAAAGGGGATAGGAATATGGATAAAAAAATGATGACTATCGATTTGAACAGTCAAGCTATGTTAGATAAGGCTGCAAAAGATGGTGTAGAAACTATGTATGATAGAAAGCTTTCTATGAAGGCTCAATGTGGATTTGGTCTTCAAGGAACTTGTTGTAGAATATGTGCAGCTGGACCTTGTAGAATAACTCCTAAAACTCCACTTGGATTATGTGGAGCTGATGAGCATGTAATAGTAGGTAGAAACTTTGCTAGAATGGTTGCAGCGGGGACTGCAGCTCACTCTGATCATGCAAGGGGTATAGCTCATACATTATCTTTATCTAGTAGAGATGGAAACTACACTATAAAAGATGAAGTTAAATTAGTTAATTTAGCTAAAGAATGGGGAGTAGAGACTGAAGATCGAGATATATATGATATAGCTCATGAAGTTGCAGATATAGCTTTAATGGAGTTTGGTAAACCACATGGAGTATTAAACTTCTTAAGTCGTGCTCCAAAGCAAAGACAAGAAATATGGAAAAGATACGCAATAGAACCAAGAGCTATAGATAGAGAAATAGCCACAATAATGCACTCAACTCATATGGGATGTACAGCTGATATAGATAGTTTAATAAACTTATCAATGAGAACTTCATTATCAGATGGATGGGGTGGATCAATGATAGGAACTATATTCAGTGATATACTATTCGGAACACCAACAGTTAGACAATCAGAAGCAAATCTAGGAGTATTAGAAGATAATAAAGTAAACATAATATTACATGGACATGAACCATCATTATCAGAGATGATAGTTTTAGCATCTGAAGATCCAGAATTAGTAGCATTAGCTAAAGAAATGGGAGCAGATGGAATAAACTTAGCTGGTATGTGTTGTACTGGTAATGAGGTTACAATGAGACATGGTGTAAGAACTGCAGGAGACTTCCACCAACAAGAGTTAGCTATCGTAACAGGTGCTGTAGAAGCAATGATAGTTGACGTTCAATGTATATTCCCTGCATTAGCAAAAGTCGCAGAATGTTATCACACTAAATTCATAACAACATCTCCAAAGGCAAAAATAGCAGGATCAACTTATATAGAATTCACAGAAGAAACAGCTCTTGATGATGCCAAGAGAATAGTAAGAGAAGCTATACTAAACTTCAAAAATAGAGATAAAGAAAAAGTTGAAATACCACAGTTAAAATCTTCAACAACTGTAGGATTCAGTGAACAAGCAATAATAGGTCAATTAGATAGAGTTGTAAACTCTCAAATAGATCAAGCGGGAACTGTTAAACCATTAGTAGACTGCTTAAAATCAGGAGTATTAAGAGGGGTAGTTGGTGTTGTTGGATGTAACAATGCAAGAAGTACTTCAAATAAAGCTCATGTTACTATAATGAAAGAATTAATTAAAAACGATATACTTGTAGTTACTACAGGTTGTGGTGCTTCAGCTGCTGGTAAATTTGGACTATTAACTAAAGAAGCTAGAAGTATGGCTAGTAAGGGGCTTGCAACAGTTTGTGAGTTAGTTGATATACCTCCAGTAATACACTTAGGTTCTTGTGTTGACTGTAGTCGTATATTATCTGTAGTGTCAGAAGTTGCTAAGTTCTTAGATATGGATATGTGTGATATTCCAGTAGCAGGTGTAGCACCAGAATGGATGTCAGAAAAAGCTGTTGCTATAGGTACTTATGTTGTAGCATCAGGGATAGATACATACTTAGGAATTATGCCTCCAGTTGCTGGTTCTGACAAAACTGTTGAGATATTGACTCAAACATTACAAGATTCAGTAGGAGCTACATTCAAGGTAAATGAAAATCCTGAAGAATTAGCTCAAATGATAATACAAGATATAGAAAAGAAACGTGTTCATTTTGAAAAATTAGTAGAAGAAAAAATGAATGAAGAAGCTACTGTTGAAGCTTAATAATGCAAAATAAGTAATAATTATTTATTAGTCTAAAAACGATAAGTGGATATAAATATAACAAATATCTACTTATCGTTTAATATAAATAAAAGACTAAAAATAATTAAATTTAAATAAATGTAGACATACAAAGGGATTGACCAGATTTAAATAAAGAAAAACAGAAATAAACATTAAAAAATAAAGTAACTAATGACAAAAGGTGGTATAATATGAAAATAGCAATAACAGGTAAGGGCGGAGTAGGTAAAACAACTTTTTCTTCAATGCTATCTAGAATGTTTGCAGAAGATGGATATAGAGTACTAGCAGTTGATGCTGATCCAGATGCAAACTTAGCTTTAGCACTAGGATTTCCAAGAGAAGTCTATGAGTCAATAGTTCCAATCTCAGAAATGAAAAAACTTGTTTCAGATAGGACTGCTGCATCAGTAGGATCATTTGGAAAAATGTTTAAAATGAATCCTAAGGTAGATGACATACCAGAAAATTTATGTAAAGAACATAATGGAGTAAGGCTACTTACATTAGGAACAGTAGATTCTGGTGGTAGTGGATGTGTTTGTCCAGAACATGTACTACTAAAAAGGCTATGTTCACACTTAATATTACAAAATAAAGATGTAGTTGTTATGGATATGGAAGCAGGTATTGAACATTTAGGGAGAGGAACAGCTGAAAGTGTAGATGCATTTATAGTAGTTGTTGAGCCTGGAGAAAGAAGTCTTCAGACCTATAGAAAAGTAAAAAAGCTAGGACAAGATATAGGAGTTAAAAAAGTATTTGTCGTAGGAAATAAAATTAGAAATAAAGAAGACGAGGAATTCATAATCTCTAACCTAGAGGATGGGGAACCATTAGGATTTATATACTATAACCAAGATGTTATAGACGCAGATAGATCAAACAAATCTCCATATGACACAAGTGAAGAGACTAAAAATCAGATAAAAGCAATTAAAAACCATCTAGTTAAATTGCAAAATATATAACTGAAATGTCAAAAATCTAACTTTTAAGTGTCATAATAATTATGTTAAACACTATATGTATTTAAAACCATTAACTTTGTGGTATACATACATAGTGAAATATAAAATTATTAAATTTGTAGGAGGAGATTGAGTAATGGGATTTAAATCAGATATAGAAATAGCACAAGAAGCTAAGCCACAAGATATAAGAGAGATAGCTAAAAAATTAAATTTATCAGAAGATGATATAGAACTATATGGTAAATACAAAGCTAAAGTAGATTACAACTTATTAAAAAGAGACAATGGTGGGAAAAAAGCTAAATTAATATTAACTACAGCTATAAACCCAACTCCAGCAGGAGAAGGAAAAACTACTACAACTATAGGTGTAGCTGATGGATTAGCTAAATTAGGAGAAAATGTATTAGTTGCATTAAGAGAGCCTTCTTTAGGACCTGTATTTGGTGTTAAAGGTGGAGCAGCTGGTGGAGGATATGCGCAAGTTGTTCCTATGGAAGATATAAACTTACACTTTACAGGAGATTTCCATGCAATAGGAGCTGCGAATAACTTATTAGCTGCTATGCTTGATAATCACATCCACCAAGGAAATGAATTAGGAATAGACTCTAGAAGCATAACTTGGAGAAGATGTGTTGATATGAACGATAGACAACTAAGAAATGTTGTTGACGGTTTAGGATCAAGAGGTGATGGTGTAGCTAGAGAAGATGGATTTGATATAACAGTTGCTTCAGAAGTAATGGCTGCTTTCTGTTTAGCAAGTGATATAGTTGATTTAAAAGCTAGATTAGGAAGAATAATAGTTGGATACAACTTTAATGGAGATCCTGTAACTGCTGAGCAATTAAAAGCTAATGGAGCTATGGCTGCATTATTAAAAGATGCATTAAAGCCAAATTTAGTTCAAACATTAGAAGGAACACCTGCATTTGTACATGGTGGACCATTTGCTAATATAGCTCATGGTTGTAACTCTGTTATAGCTACAAGAATGGCTATGCACTTTGCTGACTATGTAGTAACAGAGGGAGGATTTGGTGCTGACTTAGGTGCTGAAAAATTCTTAGATATAAAATGTAGAATGGCTAACTTAAAGCCAGATGCTGTTATAATAGTTGCTACAGTAAGAGCATTAAAATATAACGGTGGAGTACCAAAAGATCAATTAAATAATGAAAACTTAGAAGCTTTAGAAAGAGGAATTCCAAACTTATTAAAGCATGTTGAAAATATAACTCAAGTATTTAAATTACCAGCAGTAGTGGCTATAAATGAATTCCCAACTGATACAGAAGCAGAAGTTAACTTAGTAAGAGCTAAATGCCAAGAACTAGGTGTTAACGTTGCATTATCTCAAGTATGGGCAAAAGGTGGAGAAGGTGGAATTGAGCTAGCTAAAGAAGTTATAAGATTAACTAGCGAGCCAAATGAATTTGAATTCTGCTATGAAGATGATTTATCAATAGAAGAAAAAATAAATGCTATAGCTACTAAGATATATGGAGCTGATGGTGTAGATTTTACTCCACAAGCTCAAAAAGAATTAGCAAAATTAGAAAAAATAGGATGCGGAAAAATGCCAATATGTATGGCTAAAACTCAATATTCTTTAACTGATGATCAGACTAAGTTAGGAAGACCAACAGGATTTAGAATAACAGTTAGACAATTAACAGTATCAGCAGGTGCTGGATTTATAGTTGCTTTAACTGGGCAGATAATGAAGATGCCAGGACTTCCAAAAGTTCCAGCAGCTGAAAGAATAGATGTTGATGAAAATGGAGTAATCTCAGGATTATTCTAATAAAGGAGAATGAAACAGTAGAGTATGACTATAGTCATACCCTACTGATTACATATAAAAACCTTAGATGATTCAAGGGGGAAGAAAATGAAAATATCAGAAAAAACTTGTGTTGAATTTGTAGAAGTTTTAGCTTCTAAATCAGCAGTACCTGGAGGAGGAGGAGCAGCTAGTCTAGTTGGAGCTATAGGAATGGCTTTAGGTAGCATGGTTTGTAACTTAACAATAGGTAAGAAAAAATATGCTGAATATGAAGAAAGCATAAAAGAAATCTTAGCTAAAGCAGGAGATATAGAAAAGAAATTATTAAGCATGATAGATGAAGATGCAGAAAACTTCTTACCTCTTTCAAAAGCTTACGGTCTTCCTACATCAACTGAGGAAGAAAAGAAGATAAAAGAAGAAACAATGGAGAAAGCTTTAAAGGTAGCTTGCGAAGTTCCAATAAATATAGTAAGAGTATGCTTTGATGCAATAAAATTACATGAAGATTTAGTAGATAAAGGTTCAAGACTTGCAATAAGTGATGTAGGTGTTGGAGTACAATGTTTAAGAGCTGCTATACTTAGTGGCCAATTAAATGTAGTAATAAATATTAATTCAATAAAAGACGAAGAATATGTAGCTAAAGTTAAAAATGAAGTTGATACTTTAGTTGAAGAAGGCGTAAAGATATGTGATGAAGTTTACGCTAAAGTTGAAAAAGCATTAGGTAAGTAATTATTTAAATAGAAATCAAGAATTACATAAAGTATATAAATATAAATTAATAGGGGGAATTGGATCCATGGAAACAACTATAACAAAAGGACAAATAATAAAAGGAAAGCCAGTTGCTGACCAAATAAGTGAAAACTTAATAAAAGAAGTTAATGAATTAGTTAAAGAGGGTATAAATCCTAAGTTAGCTATATTAAGGGTAGGTGCAAATGGAAGTGACTTAGCTTACGAAAGAGGAGCATTAAAAAGATGTGAAAGCATAGGAATACAAACTCAAGTTGTTGAATTACCAGAAGATGTAACTCAAGAAGAATACATAAAAACATTAAAGGGATTAAATGAAGATAAAAATGTTAATGGTATATTATGCTTTAGACCTCTTCCAAAGCAATTAGATGAAGAAGCTATAAAGTACATAATATCTCCAGAAAAAGACGTAGATAGTTTCAGCCCAATAAACTCTGCTAAAGTTATGGAAGGAGATAAAACTGGATTCCCTCCATGTACACCAACTGCAGTAGTTGAAATATTAAAGCACTATGGTGTTGAATTAAGTGGATCTAAGGTAGCTGTATTAGGTAGATCAATGGTTGTTGGAAAGCCTGCTGCAATGCTTTTATTAAATGAAAATGCAACAGTTACTATATGCCATTCAAGAACTAAAGATTTAGCTAAAGTAACTTCTGAAGCTGATGTATTAGTTGCTGCTGTTGGTAGAGCGAGAATGGTTAAAGAAGATTTCGTTAAAGAAGGAGCAGTTGTTATAGATGTTGGTATAAACGTAGATGCAGAAGGAAACTTATGTGGAGATGTTGATACTAACGCAGTACTTGATAAAGTATCTATGATAACTCCAGTTCCAGCAGGAGTAGGTTCTGTAACTACATCTATACTTGCTAAGCATGTAGTTAAAGCTTGTAAGTTACAAAACAACAAATAAGATAAGTTTTTAGGGGGAATAGAGATGATAGTTTCTGAAAATAAATCAATGCAAGAAATTTTAGGATTCTTAAAGAAAGCTCAAAAAGTTGTTATAGTTGGATGTAATGAATGTGCAGCTACTTGTAAAAGTGGTGGAGAAGAAGAAGTTTTAAAAATGAAAGAAGCTTTAGAGTCAGAAGGAAAAACTGTTTTAGGATACACTTTACTAGAACCTGCATGTAATCTTTTAAAATCTAAAAAGGATTTAAAAGTATTAAAAGAAGAATTAAAAGAAGCTGATGCTGTTTTATCTATGGCTTGTGGAGATGGAACTCAAACCATAGTTAAAAATATAAAGAAATTACCAGTATATCCAGCAAATAACACTATGTTTATCGGGGAAACAAAGAGAGTTGGAGAATTCGAAGAGTCTTGTAAGGCTTGTGGAGAATGTGAACTTGGATGGACTGGAGGAATATGTCCAGTAACTGTATGTGCTAAGGGATTAATAAATGGTGCATGTGGTGGAGCTAAAAATGGAAAATGCGAAGTTAGCCCAGAAAATGATTGTGCTTGGATAATGATATATGAAAAGTTAAAGGAATTAGATCAATTAGAAAATATGGTTGAGATGAGACCAATGAAGGATTATTCAAAGCAAAACAATCCAAGACACTTAAACTTAAAGAAAAAAGAAGAAGAAGCTTCAGCTGAGGCTTAGATCGTTTAAAAGGTTAAAAGGGGGATTTTTTCATGAGCTTATTAAGAGAAACATTAGAAAGTGGGAAGTTTGCAGTAACAACTGAAATGGCACCACCAAAAGGTACAGATCTTTCTCACTTAATAGAGTGTGCAAAACCATTAGTAGGAAGAGTTCACGCTGCAAATGTAACAGACTTCCAATCTGCAGTTATGAGAACTACTTCGCTTGCTACATGTAAATTATTAAAAGATGTAGGATTAGAACCAGTAATACAAATGACTGGTAGAGATAGAAATAGAATAGCAATACAAGGAGAAATGTTATCTGCTGGTGTATTTGGAATAAACAATATGTTAGCTTTAACAGGAGACCATACAGTAGTTGGAGATCATCCACAAGCTAAAGGAGTATTTGATTTAGATGCTGTTGGTATACTTCAAACTGCTGAAACTTTAATGAAGGGTACTGACTTAGTTGGTAACGCATTAAAAGGATCACCAGAATTTTTCTTAGGAGCTTCTGTTACTCCAGAATATGCTCCAATAGAAGTACAATTATTAAAAATGCAAAAGAAAATAAATGCTGGAGCTAAGTTCTTCCAAACTCAAGCTGTATATGATATAGAACATATGAGAGAGTTTAGAAAGTTAACTAGAGATATGGATTGTAAGGTATTAGCTGGTATAGTACCTTTAAAATCTCCAGGAATGGCTAAGTTTATGACTGCTAATGTTCCTGGTATATTTGTTCCAGATGATCAAATAGAAAGATTAAGAGCTGCAGGAAAAGAAAATTGGGTATCAGAAGGTATAAAGATGGCTGGAGAGTTCATAAGACAATTAAAAGAAGAAGATTTATGTGATGGTGTTCACATAATGGCTATAGGAGCAGAAGAAAATGTTCCAGCTATATTAGATGCTGCAGGTTTATAATATATAGATAAATAGCTATGTTGCTTAAGTTTTCTAACTTAAGTAACATAGTATAAATAGATTTTATTAACGGATATAAATGGGGGAAAAAAATATGAAAATAGCAGTTGTAGGTGGTGGACCAGGAGGATACGTTGCTGCAATAAAGGCAGCTATGCTTGGTGCTGAAGTAACAGTAATAGAGAAAAAGAGAGTTGGAGGAACTTGCTTAAATGTAGGGTGTATACCAACTAAAGCATTATTAGCATCTTCTTCTATGTTAATGAATATAAAAGAAGCTAAAGATTATGGAATAAATATAGATGGTGAAATCAATGCAGATTTCAAAGCTATAATGGGAAGAAAAGATAAAATAGTAAACCAATTAATAGGTGGGATAGAATTTTTATTTGAAAAAAGAGGAGTTAACTTAGTTAATGGATTCGGAAAATTAGTAGATAAAAATACTATAGAAGTTACTAAAGAAGATGGAAGCTCAGAAATAGTTAAGGCTGATAAAATAATATTAGCTAACGGTTCTGTTCCAGTAGTTTTACCAATGTTCCCATATGATAAAAAGAGAGTTATAACTAGTGACGAAGTACTAGGACTTGAAGAATTACCAGAGTCTATGTTAATCGTTGGTGGTGGAGTTATAGGTTGTGAAATAGGTCAATTCTTAAGAGCTTTAGGAACTGAAGTAACTATAGTCCAAAGAGGAGATCAAATATTACCTTTTGAGGATAAAGATGTAGCAAAACAGTTGCAGAGACAGTTTAAAAAGGATAAAATTAAAGTGTTAACAGATAGTGGAGTAGAGAAATGTGAAGTTGTAGAAGATGGGGTTATATCTACACTTTCAAATGGAAAAGAGATAAAAACACAATATGTTTTAATGGCAATAGGTAGAAAACCAAATCTTGAAGGTTCTGGAATAGAGGAAATAGGTATAGAGCTTAATAGAGGTAAGATTGTAGTAGATGAAAACTTACAAACTAATATAGAAGGTATATATGCAATAGGTGATTTAATAGATACACCATTCTTAGCACATGTTGCTTCTAAAGAGGGTATAGTAGCTGTGGAAAACGCTTTAGGCAAATCTAAAACTGTTGATTATACAGCAGTTCCAAGATGTGTATATACAGAGCCAGAGCTAGCTGCTGTTGGAAAAACAGAAAGACAATTAGAAGAACAAGGTATAGAATATCATGTTGGTAAGTTTGAATTTAGAGGATTAGGTAAAGCTCAAGCTATGGGTCACTTCCAAGGATTTATAAAGGTTCTTGCAGATAAAGAAGACAAAATAGTTGGAGCATCTATAGTAGGTCCTCATGCTACAGACCTATTAACAGAATTATCTCTTGCAGTACACTTAGGATTAACAGTAGAGCAAGTAGGAGATGTTATACATGCACATCCAACATTATCAGAAGGGTTAATGGAAGCTCTTCATGATGTACATGGAGAATGTGTTCATGCAGCTCCTAAATTAGCAAAAGCATAAGATAAAAACAGAGTAAAGGGGAAAAGCTCTGTTTTGACAAATAAAGGGGGAAATCTTGGTATGGGATATAACATAGCAGTAGCAGGAAAAGGTGGAACTGGTAAGACTAGTCTTACAGGGCTTTTAATTAATAATTTAGTAAGTAATAAAAAAGGACCAGTATTAGTTGTAGATGCAGATGCTAATGCTAACATAAATGAAGTATTAGGTATAGATGTTGAAGATACGATAGGGTCTATAAGAGAAGAAGTAAATCAAAGGGAAAAACAAGGTAATGCTTTTCCAGGAGGAATGACTAAGGCTCAATATTTACAATATAGATTAAATACTTGTATGTCAGAAGGCGAAGGATATGACTTAATAGTAATGGGAAGATCTGAGGGTGAAGGTTGTTATTGTTATGTTAATGGGATATTAAGAGAGCAAACAGACAAACTAGCAGATTCTTACGAATATTTAGTTATAGATAACGAAGCTGGAATGGAACATTTAAGTAGAAAAACTACTAAGCACATAGACAAATTGCTATTAGTTAGTGATTGTTCTAGACGTAGTGTTCAAGCTGTTGCTAGAATAAGAGATTTAGCTAGGGAATTAAAGCTAAGTGTTTCAGATATATATTTAATTGTAAATAAAGTTCCAAATGGAATATTAAATGATGGGATAAAAGAGGAAATTGAAAAGCATAATCTAAGTCTTATAGGTGTAGTACCTATGGATGAAATGATATATGAATATGATTCTAATGGTATACCTTTAGTAGAATTACCAAAAGAATCAAAAGCTAAAGTTGCTATAAATGATATAGTAACTAAATTAGAATTAAAATAGGCTTAAGGGGGAGTAAACTATGGCATTCAAGATGTCTGTTCAAAAGTATTCTGGTAAAATATCAGAAGTAGAAATAGGGACAGGAGAAAAAGCGATAAAAATAGGTGGAGAGAATATTCTACCATTTTATAACTTCGATGGGAATGGTGGAAATACTCAAAAAATAGGAATAGAAATAACTGACATATATCCAGAAGGATGGAGCGATGCTTTTAAAGAAATGTATAAAGATGTTTGTGATTGTCCAGTTAAGTGGGCTAAGCATGTAGAAGAAAATACAAAAGCAGACTTTATATGCTTAAAGCTTGAAAGTGCAGATCCAAATGGATTAGATAAAACTCCAGAAGAGTGCGCTGAGGTAGCTAAAAAAGTTGTTGAGGCTGTTAGTGTACCAGTAGTTATAGCTGGATGTGGAAACCATGAAAAGGATGCTAAGTTATTTGAAAAAGTAGCGCAAGCAGTAGATGGGCATAATTGTTTATTCTTATCAGCTACAGAAGACAACTACAAGGCAGTAGGGGCTGCGGCTAGTATGGCTTATAGTCATAAAGTGTCTGCTGAGTCTTCAGTTGATATAAACCTAGCTAAACAATTAAACGTATTATTAGGACAATTAGGCGTTAAATCTGAAAATATAGTTATGAACATAGGTTCATCAGCTGTAGGATATGGATATGAGTATGTTGCATCAACTATGGACAGAATCAGACTTGCTGCATTTGGTCAAAATGATAAAACATTACAAATGCCAATAATAACTCCAGTTTCAAAAGAAACTTGGAATGTTAAAGAATCTATAGCAAGTGTTGAAGATGAACCAGCTTGGGGATGTGTAGAAAAAAGAGGTATAGCAATGGAAATATCAACTGCTGCAAGTGCATTAGTTGGTGGATCAAATGCAGTTATACTTCGCCATCCAGAGTCAGTAGAAACTATAAAAGAATTAGTTAGCGCATTAGCTTAATAAATTGTAAGGTTAGGGGGAAAAAATCATGGCATTAAAAGCTTTAGATATATTCAAATTAACACCAAAGAAAAACTGTAAGGACTGTGGATTTCCAACTTGTATGGCTTTCTGTATGAAAGTTGCATCAGGAGCAGTAGAGGTAGAAAAGTGTCCACATATGTCTGATGAGGCATTAGCAAAATTATCAGAAGCAACTGCACCATTAATGAGAGGTGTAAAAGTTGGAGCTGGAAATTCTGAATATGAATTAGGAGCAGAAACTGTATTATTTAGACATGAAAAAACATTAGTAAATAGAAATAGATTTGCAGTAGCATTCTGTGAATGTATGACTGATGAGCAAGTAGATGCAAAACTTGCTAACATGAAAGCTGTTGACTACGTAAGAATAGGTGAAGAAATGAGAGTTGAAATGGCTCTAATAGAATACTTTGAAAATAAAGAAGGATTCTTAAGGGTAGTTAACAGAGTTAAAGATAGCGGATTAGATTTAGCTTACATATTAGTATGTGAAGATGCTGAAGTTGCTAAAGAAGCCGTTGAAATATTAAAAGATAAAAAACCAGTAGTATACGGAGCTACTAAAGACAACTATCAAGCTATGATAGATGTAGTTAAAGGAGATAAGTTAGCTTTAGGTGTTAAAGCATCTAGTTTAGAGGAATTGTACTCTACAGTAGAAGCTATACAAGCTGCAGGATATAGAGAATTAATATTAGATGTAACAGGAGAAAATATAAAAGATACATTTACAAATGCTGTTCAAGTTAGAAGAATAGCATTAAAAGAACAAGACAGAACATTCGGATACCCATCAATAGTATTTGCAAATAAATTAGCTAAAGAAAATCCTAATATGGAAGTTGCTTTATCATCTGTATTCACAGTTAAATACGGTTCTATAATCGTAATAGATGATATAGACTATTCTAAGGCATTACCATTATTTGCTCTAAGACAAAACATATTCACTGACCCACAAAAACCAATGAGAGTTGAAACAAAAGTTTATCCAATAAATAATCCAGATAAGAATTCTCCAGTAATAGTTACTGTTGACTTCGCTTTAACTTATTTCATAGTATCAGGAGATGTAGAAAGATCTAAAGTTCCTGTACATTTAGCTATCCCAGATGCTGGAGGGTACTCAGTATTAACAGCTTGGTCTGCTGGTAAGTTTAGTGGAAGTTCTATAGCTAACTTCATAAAAGAATCTAATGTAGCAGAAATTACTGATAATAGAGATTTAATAATACCAGGTAAGGTTGCAGTTCTTAAGGGAGATATAGAAGAGGCATTACCAGGATGGAATGTAGTTATAGGACCTGAAGAATCTATGGAATTACCAAAGTTCTTAAAAGAATACAAAGCTAAGAAAGATGAAGCTTTAGCTAAGGCATAATATTAAAATCAATAACAAATGCTAGTCAATGAACTACATATACTCAAATAGAGGTATATAGTTAATTGGCTAGTATAAAATTTAACGAAAAAGACTTTTAGAGTCTAATTAAGGGGGATAATTACTATGGAAAAGTTCATGATAATAGGGGAAAGAATACACTGTATATCACCAGTAATAAGAAAAGCATTAGAAGAAAGAAATCCAGAACCAATACTTAAAAGAGCTAAAGAGCAATTAGAAGCAGGAGCTCACTATATAGATTTTAATATAGGGCCAGCTGAAAGAGATGGAGAAGAGTTAATGACTTGGGGAGTTCAATTACTTCAAAAAGAATTTAACAATGTTCCATTAGCATTAGACACTGCTAATAGAAAAGCTATAGAAGCAGGTCTTAAAGTTTACAATCCTATAAATGGTAAAGCTATAATAAACTCTGCAGACGCAGGTGGAAGAATAGATTTAATAGACTTAGCAGGAGAATACCAAGCTAAAGTAATAGCTTTATGTGCTAAAGAAGGTATACCAAAGGATAATGATGAGCGTATGGCTTACTGTCAAGAAATGTTAGAAAGAGGTTTAATGGCTGGATTAGAGCCAGAAGACATGTTATTTGACCCATTATGCTTAGTTATAAAAGGTATGCAAGACCAACAAATGGACGTTTTAGAATCTATAAGAATGATGACTGAAATGGGATTATTAACTACAGGTGGATTATCTAACGTATCTAATGGTTGTCCAAAGCATGTTAGACCAATACTTGATAGTGCTTGGCTTGCAATGGCAATGGCAAATGGATTTAGTTCAGCTATAGTAAACCCATGTGACGAAGAAATAATGAGAACAGTAAAATCTTGTGACATAATAAGAAATGCCTCTTTATATGCTGACTCATATTTAGAGCTTAATGAAGGTGGATTTGCATTTAATGCATAATAAAGAAAAGAGATAAGAAGCTTAAAAAGGGGGAAAATAGAGTGAATTTATATAATACTATTTTTAATGGTTCAGAACAAGCTTTGGCTGCTGCTAAAGGCGCTGTAAGCGAAGCAATAGAAAAACATGGAAGAGAACATAATGTAGCATTCCCTGATACTGCATATTCATTACCTTGTATATACGCAGCAACAGGACAAAAAATGAATACGTTAGGTGATTTAGAAGGTGCTTTAACTATAGTAGAAGGTTTAGTAAATAGAACTCATTTATTAGAGCATGCACTTAATGCTGGTTTAGCTACAGCTTTATCTGCTGAAGTTATAGAAGCTGTAAAATATGCTACAATAGATGCACCATATAGTGAACCTTGTGCGGGTCATATAACTGACCCTATAATAAGATCATTAGGTGTACCTCTAGTTACAGGAGATATACCAGGGGTTGCTGTTGTACTTGGAGAATGCCCAGATGCAGAAACTGCAGCTGAGATTATAAAAAATTACCAATCTAAAGGATTACTTACTTTCTTAGTAGGAAAAGTAATAGATCAAGCTATAGAAGCTGATGTTAAGATGGGTCTAGAACTAAGAGTTATCCCTCTAGGATATGATGTAACTTCTGTTATCCATGTTGTATCTGTAGCAGTAAGAGCAGCATTGATATTTGGAGGATTAAATCCAGGAGATTTAGCAGGATTATTAGATTATACTGCTAAGAGAGTTCCAGCATTTGTTAATGCATTTGGACCATTAAGTGAATTAGTTGTATCTTGTGGAGCTGGAGCAATAGCTTTAGGATTCCCAGTTATAACTGATCAAACAGTATTAGAAGTTCCAATGAATTTATTAACTCAAAAAGATTATGATAAGTTTGTAGCTACTTCATTAGAAGCTAGAGGAATAAAGATAAAGGTAACTGAAATACCTATACCAGTATCTTTTGCTGCTGCATTTGAAGGTGAAAGAATAAGAAAAAATGACATGTTTGCTGAATTTGGTGGAAATAAAACTGAAGCTTGGGAACTTGTTGTTAAAAAAGAATTAAGTGAAGTTGAAGACCATAAAATAGAGGTTATAGGTCCAAATATAGATGAAATAGAGTCTGACGGTGTTGTAAGATTACCACTTGCTGTTATAGTTAAAATAGCTGGTAAAGCAATGCAAGAAGATTTCGAACCAGTTTTAGAAAGACGTTTACACTACTTCTTAAACTATATAGAAGGTGTAATGCATGTTGGTCAAAGAGATATGTCTTGGGTAAGAATATCTAAAGATGCTTTTGAAAAAGGATTCAGATTAGAGCATATAGGAGAAGTTTTATATGCTAAGATGCTAGATGAATTTGAATCAGTTGTTGATAAATGCGAAGTAACTATAGTAACTGATGCACAAAAAGTATCAGAAATGAAGGGTGAAGCTATAGATAGATATAATGCTAGAGATGAAAGATTAGCTTCATTAGTTGATGAAAGCGTTGAGGAATTCTATTCTTGTAACCTTTGTCAATCATTTGCACCTGCACACGTTTGTGTTGTTACTCCTGAAAGACTTGGATTATGTGGAGCAGTTAGCTGGTTAGATGCTAAAGCTACTAAAGAACTAGATCCAACAGGACCATGCCAACCAATAGTTAAGGGCGAATGCTTAGATGAAAGAACAGGAATATGGCAAGCAGTTAATGAAACAGTATGTGAAATATCTCAAGGTGCTGTTGAAAATGTTACATTATATTCTATATTAGAAGATCCAATGACTTCTTGCGGATGCTTCGAGTGTATATGCGGTATAATGCCAGAAGCAAATGGATTTGTTATAGTTAATAGAGAGTTCTCTGGTGAAACTCCTGTTGGTATGACATTTGGAGAATTAGCTTCTATGACAGGTGGAGGAGTTCAAACTCCAGGATTCATGGGTCACGGAAGACACTTTATATCTTCTAAGAAGTTTGCTTATGCTGAGGGTGGACCAACTAGAATAGTTTGGATGCCAAAAGAGTTAAAAGAATATGTAGCAGATAAGTTAAATGCTAGTGTTCAAGAATTAACAGGTATAGAAAACTTTACAGATATGATATGTGATGAAACTATAGCTAGTGATTCTGAAGGAGTATTAGCATTCTTAGAGGAAAAAGGTCATCCAGCTTTAGCAATGGAATGTGTAATGTAATCAACTAATAAGGGGGATAATCAAATGAAAGTTATACCAAGTTTAAGATATTCAGATAAACATACATGGGTTAGAGTGGAAGGAGAATTTGCTTATATAGGAATAACTGATTTCGCTCAAGATCAATTAGGAGAAATATTATTTGTTGAAATGCCAGAGCTTGAAGATGAATTAACTCAAGGTGAAGAATTTGGTGTTGTTGAATCTTCAAAAGTAGCATCTGACTTAATAGCTCCTATATCTGGTGAAGTTGTTGAAATAAATGAAAAATTAGATGATGAGCCAGAGTATGTAAATGAAGATGCATATGATGCATGGATAGTAAAAGTTAAAATATCTGATGCAGATGAATTAGAAAACTTATTAACTGCTGAGAAATACGAAGCTATAGCTGAGTAGTTATAAATAAGGAGTACAGAAGATTTAGTAAATCTAAAACATCTGTACTCCTTTGATTTTATACAAAATAAATGTAGTAAATTTTATTAAATTTAAGGCATAGGTTTTTAAATTGATAGTACTATAATTTTACACACAAAAGATACTTATAATATTATGAATTTGAGTACTTATAAGTTGGATTAGGGTAAAATTATACTATATAACATATTGGGGGATAGGTATATGATTAGAGTAAATTTTAAGTCGCACAATAAAGAGGTTGTATGCAGCAAAGGGGAAAATTTATTAGAAATAGCAAGAAATAATAAAATATTTATAGATGCTCCATGTAATGGAAACGTGTCTTGTGGGAAATGTAAGGTTAAGCTATTAAAAGGAAAAGTAGATACAGAAAAAACACTACATATAAAAGATGAAGAATGGGAACAAGGATATATACTCGCATGTAATACTAAAGTAATAGAAGATATAGAAATAGAAGTTCCATCAAAATTATCTTCATCTATGCATGGTATGAAAATAGAAGGTAGCGATAAGAAAAAAGACCAGGAAATATTTGATAGAGCAAAAAAAATAATAGAAGATAATAATTTTGATTTTAAAACTAATATAGAAAAAACACATATAGAATTAGATAAACCAACTATAGATGATAATATATGTGATATTGATAGAATAGAGAGATATGTTAGAAATAATTTAGGATATGATGAAATAGATTATACAGTAGAGTTACTTAGAAAAGTTCCAGAGGTTATAAGAGAAAGTGATTTTAATGTAACTATAACTTATGTCAAGAAGAAGAATAAAATAACTATATTAAATATAGAACCAGGGAACAATGAAAATCAATTATATGGAGTTGCTATAGATATAGGAACTACATCAGTTGTAGTATGTTTAGTAGATTTATATTCAAAAGAGATTATAGATAAGGCATCATCAGGTAATGCACAAATAAAGTATGGTGCAGATGTTATACATAGAATTATATACTCAACAAAGAAAAATGGACTTAAGCATTTAAGAGATGCTGTTATAGACGAAACTATAAATCCATTATTAGAATCTATCTATATTAAAAATAATATAGATAAAGATAATGTAGTAAGCCTTGTAATAGCAGGAAATACAACTATGTCTAGTTTATTTTTAGGAGTTCACACAGATTATTTAAGACAAGAACCATTTATACCTCCATTTTTAAAATCACCAAAATTAATAGGAAAAGACATAGGTTTAAATGTAAATGACAGTGCATATATATTCTTAGCGCCATCAGTAGCTAGTTATGTAGGAGGAGATATTACAGCAGGGGTATTATCAGCGGGAATATGGACAAGTGAAGAAAATATATTATTTATAGATTTAGGAACTAATGGAGAAATTGTATTTGGAAATAAAGATTATATGATGAGCTGTGCTTGTTCTGCAGGTCCTGCATTTGAAGGTGGAGGTATAAGTTGTGGAATGAGAGCATCAAATGGTGCTATAGAAAAAGTTAGTATAGATAAAGAAACTTTATATCCAAAGTTATCTATTATTGGAGATGATAAACCTATTGGTATATGTGGTTCAGGAATAATAGATTTAATATGCCAAATGTTACTTAGTGGGGTAGTAGATAGAAGAGGTAAGATAAATAAAGATTTAAACAATGACAGAATAAGATTTAATGAACATGAAATAGGGGAATACGTATTAGCATTTAAAGAAGAGTATGGTATTGAAAATGATATAACAGTAACAGAAGTGGATATAGATAATTTTATAAGAGCTAAGGGTGCAATATATTCTGGAGCTGCAACACTAATAGAAAGCTTAGGGATGGACTTTAGTGCTATAGATAAGGTATATATAGCTGGTGGAATAGGAAATAATTTAAATATAGAAAATTCTATTTTAATAGGATTACTTCCAGATATAGAAAGAGAAAAGTTTGCATATATAGGAAATAGTTCATTAGTTGGTTCTTATCTTGCTCTTGTAAGCAAAGATGCTAAAATGAAACTACAAGATATAGGTAATGAAATGACTTATGTAGAATTAAGTGTCTATCCAACATATATGGATGAATTTATATCTGCATGTTTCTTACCACACACTAACATAGAACAGTTCCCAACAGTTAAAGAACTGTTAGGAGATAAAGTGAAAATATAAGTATATAATTAATTAAAATCAATTGCGTTATATAGTACAAGGTGATATACTCAAAGTATATAATGTATAGTGATTTGAAATCATGAAGGTTTCTTTATAGTATTGAAATATTAAATACTAAAAGAGACCTTTTTTTGGAGAAAATCACAAACGTTTTCAAGAGGGTAGTTATAAAGTAAACAATAATAATTTAATATTAAGTTAAAATATGGAGGGGTTATTATGTGTGAATCAGCAGCTTATGTACAAAAAGGGGATAAATTAGAAAGAATAATGGAAAATGTAGTAAGTGTAGATCCATTTGAAGGGAAAGTGTACTTAACTGATTTATTGGGAGAACAGAAAATAGTAGATGGAAGTATAAAAGAGATAAGGCTAATGGAACATAAAATAATAATATCAGAGTAAAAAATAAACATAAGAAAAACAGGGGAAGATAGTATGATAATAGCAGTTATAGATGGAATGGGTGGCGGTATAGGGGCCCAGATAGTATCAAATCTGAGAGAAGAATTACCATCATACATAGACATATATGCACTAGGTACTAATTCAATAGCAACAAGCTCTATGATGAAATCTCATGCAAATAAGGGAGCTACAGGGGAAAATGCAATAGTAACTTCTGTAAAGAAGGCAAATATAATAGTAGCACCAGTATCTGTTTCAATGCCAAATTCTATGATGGGTGAAGTAACTTGCAAAATGAGTGAAGCTATAGTAGATAGTGAAGCTCTAAAGATATTTTTACCTATATTGCCTGAAAATATAGAGGTAGTAGGAGTGGAAAACAAGCCATTAGCGCTGTTAATAAAGGATAGTATAGATTTAATAAAGAAAGAATTTAACATAAAAAAATAAGGGGGAGTATATATGTTAACTAATGATAGAATAAAATTACATCATGCAGATGATCATGATCACCCACATGGGCATTGTCATGATCATTCACACCCACATACACATGGTGAAGATGGAGAAAGTAAAGACGAAAAAACTTTAAAAATATTACTACTTCATTGGGTAAATCATAATGAAAGCCATGAGGAAGGATTTAGAGAGTGGGTAGACAAGGCTAGGGCTATAGGAAAAGAAGAAACAGCTAATAGTATAGAGAAAGCTATAGAATATATGCAAAAAGCTAATGAAATGCTTATAGAAGCTAAAAAGCATATGTAATTAAATATAATAGATATATAGCATACTTAGAATAATTAAATTTAAAAGTATGCTATATACTTGATATGACAATAAAGTTTATAGTAAATTTTTATGCATGATAATGTATATTTTAGTTTAAATTATGTAATCTGTGTCTGTTGATAATTTTAAATACATATTATTTAGTATATTGTAAAAAAATCATAAAAATTAAAGAAAACGTATTGACTAAAATTATATAAAAATATATAATAAATATGTAAACAAATACGTAACAAATATGGAGAAGTACTCAAGTGGCTCAAGAGGAACCCCTGCTAAGGGTTTAGGCTGGGTAACCGGTGCGAGGGTTCGAATCCCTCCTTCTCCGCCAGTAAAGACTATCGATTTTTTTAAGCGATAGTCTTTTTTCCTTTTCAGTGAATATAATATAAATGAAAGGAGTAATTTTATGATAAGTACTAATAAGGAAAGAGCTTATAATATATTAAAGAGAAGTCAAAATTCTAAGTATAGGTTAATAAGAGATTCTTTACTTGTAGGGATAGCTGTAGGTCTAATAATTGTTGTATACAGAATACTGGGTTCAAAACTAATGGAATTATTCAAGGGTCTATATTCTAAGGGTAGAGAAGATATACTATTTATACCAGTTATATTTATGATATTAATAGCTTTAGGATATATTGTAGCTCAACAGGTAAAAAGAGAGCCGATGATATCGGGAAGTGGAATACCTCAAGTTGAGGGAATTCTTACCAGAAGAATTAAAATTAACTGGTTTAGGGTTTTAGTAAATAAATTTATAGGAGGCTTACTTTGTTTAGGAGTAGGTTTTTCAGTAGGTAGAGAAGGTCCATCAGTGCAAATGGGTGCATGTGTAGGAGAAGGTATATCTAAAGGATTAGATAAATTAGATAATGAGGAAAAGTATTTTGTAACATGTGGAGCTAGTGCAGGTTTATCAGCAGCTTTTAATGCACCTTTAGCGGGAGTTATGTTTGCATTAGAAGAAGCACATAAGAACTTTTCTCCATTAGTTTTAGCATCTGCAATGACAGCATCTATAACAGCGGATTTTGTGTCAAAGCAATTTTTTGGATTAATGCCATCATTACATACCGCAAAATTAAATGCAATGCCTTTAAAATACTACTGGGTCTTAATAATATTAGGAATTGTAGTAGGAATAAGTGGTGTATTATTTAATAGTGGTATATTAAAAACTCAAACTATATTTAAAAATAGTAAATTAAGCAAAGAAATAAAGATAATGATTCCATTCATATTAACAGGAATTATTGGTCTTATATCACCAGTTTTATTAGGTGGAGGTCATGAACTTATTATGACATTGCAAGAACAGAACTTTACATTAAATTTACTAATGATATTACTTATAGCAAAATTTATATTTACATTTATATGTTTTGGATCAGGGGCTCCAGGAGGGATATTTTTCCCATTGTTAGCATTAGGGTCAATAGTAGGTAATATAGTAGGAATTATAAGTGCTATGTATATGGGAATACCATCAACTTATATAATTAACTTTGTAGTTCTAGCAATGGCAGGTCACTTTGCAGCAATAGTAAAGGCACCTATAACAGCAATTATATTAATACTAGAAATGACGGGATCTCTTGATCATTTGTTACCACTTTCGATAGTTGTAATAATAGCTCAATTGACATCAGATTTACTTAATTCTCATCCTATATATGAAAGTCTTTTAGAAAGACTTCTTGAAGGTGGGGAATATGAATGTGAGACTGGTGTAAACAAAAAGACATTATTTGAAACAGTGGTCCATATTAATAGTGATTTAGATGGAAAATGTGTAAAAGATATAATTTGGCCTAAAAATTGTTTAATAGTAGGGATAACTCGAGGAGATGTTGAGATAATTCCTAAAGGTTCAACAAAGATAATGGCAGGTGATTATTTAACTATAATGGCAAACCAATGTGAATGCTCGAATGTATTAGATGATGTAGTCAATTTAGCGCAAAATTAAAATTGTATAATATGTTATAGTTCAAATTATAAATTATTGTAATAACTAAGTTATAATAAAAAAAGAACTAAAATCTTATAAAGATTTTAGTTCTTTTTTTATTATATACTCACATAGGTTATAAATATTTAAGTCTAAAAAATTATCGTTAACTTTTAAGGGAATTATTTTATTTAATTGATAAAATAAAACTATATTATTGTCTTTATCTATACCTTTATTCAAACTTATACTAAGTAAAATGTGCTTATCATCTGATAATATAGAGTAATTATCGCTATAAATATTTATAGGTACTTTGTTACCATCAAATATATTATATTTAAGTGTTAATTTAGAATTATTTATCTTAAAGGATAATGGTATAAGTTTTAAGAATAAATCTTTATTGTTAATTACAATGGGCTTTAGTTTCTCTTCTAATATATCTTTTATTTTATAAAGGTACCCTAAATAGTATATATCTTCATAGTTGTGAAGTAATATTTTGCTTTTTAAATCATCAGACTTAGAAGACACAAATTCCTTGTATAGTTTTACGCTTTCTTTTCCTGAAATAGTATCTTCTCTAGATATACCAATGTATTTTTCTATAGTTTTTAGTTTACAATCAGAAAGAGATAGTAAGCCTTTAAATGGCCTTACAATATTTAAAATATCAATATCATCATTTTTATTTAACTCAAAATCAATATTATATTTATTAAAACGAGAATTTAAAAATGGAATATCAAAGGCTAATCCATTAAAGGTTATATGAGTATCAAAGGTACTGATATCATTTATAAATGCTAATAATAAATCTTTTTCATCATCTTCAGTTTGAGCAAAATATTGTTTAATTATGGTTTTATTATCTTTATTAAATAAAATTCCTATAAGTATAACTTTACAAAACTTAGGGCTAAGACCTGTAGTTTCTATATCAAATACGAAGGAATCTGAAGGAATATTTACGAAATTATCTAATGTATTAGTTATGATTTCCATAAAATTTCTCCTTTTTGAAATTATATATTATAATATAGTTTAGCTATATAACTAATATAAAAAGTTATATTTATATTATAGATTAATGAAAGAATACTTCAAGGTGGTAAGTTATGATAAGTATAGATAAATTAAATGAAAATCAAAAGGTTGCAGTAGAACATGTAGATGGACCTTGTATGGTATTAGCAGGTCCTGGATCAGGTAAAACGAGGGTTATAACATATAGGATAGCAAATATGGTAGTAAATAAAGGTATAAGCCCTCGTAGTATACTTGCTATAAGTTTTACAAAAGCATCCTCAGTAGAAATGAAAAATAGAGCGTTAAGTTTAAGTAATGATCATAGAATGAATAAGGTTACGTATGGAACATTCCATTCTGTATTTTTTAGAATACTTAGGTACTTTGAGAAATATAGCTTAGACAATATATTTGATGAAAAATCAAAGAGGCTACTACTAAAAGGCATATTGAAAAGCTTAAATATAGAAAATGCAGATGATGATGAAACTATAGGACAGGTAATAAATGAAATATCCTATGTAAAAAATGAATTGATGGATATTAGAGACTTTACATCAGAGCTATTAACTAGTGATGAATTTTTAAAAGCTTATAATCTATATGAAGAGCATAAAAACCAACATAATAAGATAGACTTTGATGATATGTTAATAAAGACATACCATTTATTAAAGCACAATAAATCGGCACTAGATATGGTTCGTGGAATATATAGATATATATTAGTAGATGAGTTCCAGGATATAAACAAGGTTCAGTTTGAGGTACTAAAACTAATAGCTAATCCTAACAATAATATATTTGTAGTGGGAGATGAAGATCAAAGTATATATGGATTTAGAGGTGCTAGGCCAGACTTTTTATTAGAGTTTGAGCAATATTTTAAAGGAACTAAAAAAGTATTATTAGATATAAATTATAGGTCAAAAGATGAAATAATAAATATAGCTAATAGATTGATAGAAAAAAATGAGAATAGATATGAAAAAGTTATAAAATGTCATCAAGGAGAAGGTGGAAATGTTAAATATATATCTCCTAATGATTCAGAAGAAGAGGCAGTATTTATAGCTAAAGATATATTAGAAGAAATGAAAAAAGATTATGTTGAGTATACTGATTTTGCTGTAATATATAGAACTAATATACAATCAAGAGCGCTAGTAGATGTATTTATGGATATGAGAATACCTTTTATAGTGAAAGATTCGATAATTACTATATATGATCATTGGGCAGCTCAGGATATATTAGCTTATTTAAGAATAGGCGTAAATCCAGATTCAAATAAAGATTGGGTTAGGATAATAAATAAACCATTTAGATATATATCAAAAGAACATGTAAATATGGTTAAGGATGAAAAAAACTTTATAAATGCTTTAATAAATAAATGTAACCTTCATCCAAAACAAGTTAAGACTATAAATGATTTGGATATAGATTTAAGTTATTTAAAAACATTAAATCCTAAAAATGCAATTTCTTATATAAGAACAAGTTTAGATTATGATAGATATATACTAGATTATTGTACAAATAGAAAAATAAAGACAAATGGTTTAATAGAAATATTAAATGAACTAGAAAGTTCTGCTACAAATTTCAATACAATACAAGAATATTTAGATCATATAGAAAGAGTAAAGTCAGAATTGATAGAAAATAAAAATAATCAAAATTCTGATGGAGTAATATTTACTACTATGCATAGTGCTAAAGGATTAGAATTTAAAAATGTATATATAATAGGAGCTACAGAAGGAACTATTCCTCATGAAAAGTCTTATGATATAAATGATGAAGAAAAAAAAGTTAATCAGATTGAGGAAGAGAGAAGGCTTATGTATGTGGCTATAACAAGAGCTGAGGAGAATATATATATAAGCTCTCCATCGAATAAATATGGAAAAAAAGTATCTAAATCTAGATTTATAGATGATATTAAAGGAGCGACTAAAAAAGAAATAGAAAGCTTAACAATAGGAGACAAAATTTATCATAAAAGATTTAAGGAAGGTACAATAGTACAAAAAAATAATAACTTAGTTAAAGTTAAGTTTAGTGATGGAGAAAGAACCTTAGATTATAAAGTGTGTTCAATAAAAAATGTAATTTATAAAATATAGCTTTAGTCAAATATAAAATAAGATAACTTAAATATCTTGTCAATAAGCAAAATTACTTGATTGGAGGTAAGTAACTAGAAATATATATTAGGAGAGAGTATGAGTAAGAAAGTATTAAGAAAATTAGCATATAGTCTAACATTATTTATTCAGATAGCATTAGCCGTATCTATCTTTATAATAGAGTATTTAACTAACAAAAATGCTGGAATTATGCAATATGTGCGATATAATAAGTTTATATTTGAACATGGAATTTTAAATACAAATAACCTACAAGTGATAAAAATAATATCGATAATACTATTTATAATATTTGGAACGATATTTATGCACTGTATTAAGAATAAGAAAAATACATTTATTAGATATCAAATTACTATATCTATGATAATGAGTATAATAGTTAGTATGGTTATAAGTAGTAATTACTTTATAGGTATGTTAGCTTATCATTATTTCATAATAACATTTATTTTAGTATTACTTATACAGATGTTGGTTGTAGGTATAACATTTTATATAGATAATAAACAAAAAAATAGGACTTTATAAAGTCCTATTTTTTTGTTTTAATAATATATACCTTTTTCAAAGAAATCTTTTATCTCATCTAAATCATTTGTTTTTCCTAAAGCTAGCATAAGCTTTATTCTAGCCTTTTGACCAGGTAACTCTCCTCCAAAAATACATCCTAAGTTCTTTAAGTCTCTTCCAGAACCTAAGTATCCATAACTATCAAATACCCTTCCAGAATGACATCTAGAAACTATTACAACAGGTATATCTTTCTCCCTAGCATATTTTACACCTTCATACATCTTAGGAGGTATATTACCTCTACCCATAGCTTCTATGACAATACCCTTGTATCCATTATCAGTAGCGAATTTTATAAGTTCATCATCCATACCAACTCCAGATTTAAATAGAGCAACTTTAGACTCAACTTTATCTGTATCTATTATAGATCTATTGACAACATCCTTATATAAAACTAATTCGTTACAATCTATTATACCAAGAGGTCCAGATGTTAAAGATTTAAAAGTATTTAATGATAATGTATTAGTTTTAGTAGCTTCAGAAGCTAAAAGTACTTCATTGTTTAAAACTATAAGAACACCTTTTCCTATAGCATCATCAGATATAGCAGTACAAACAGCAGCAGATAAGTTACTTGGACCATCATATCCAAGCTCTGAACTACTTCTCATAGCTCCTGTGACTATAACAGGTTTTATACTAGTTATAGTTAAGTCTAAGAAATAAGCAGTTTCTTCTAAACTATCAGTACCATGAGTTATAACAACACCGCATATATCTTCTCTAATAAGTAAATCATTAACATAATCCTTTAACTCCATCATTCTTTCAGGAGTCATATGAGGACCAGGTATTTCATCAAAGTTTAAAACTTCTATTTCAGCAACTTTATCTATATTAGTTACCATAGACATTATTTGCTCACCAGATAAAGTAGGAATAGCAGCTCCAATTTCTTTATCTACAGTCATTGATATAGTTCCACCTGTGAAAACTATAGCAACTTTTTTCTTTTTAGTCATGAATGTCCCTCCTTAAAAATATATACATATATATCATAAGTAAATTATATCAAAAAAAAACTATATAAGCATGTTAAATAAAGTTAATTATTTATTAAAAAGAAAGTAAAACTCATAGAAATATAGATAAAAAGTTAGAGGATTGCAAAAAAAGACGATAAATGTAAAATAAAAATGAAATTATACTTAGTATATAAAGAACTTTTAAAATTTATAAGAAAATATTCAAAGTCAAAAATTTTAGTAAAATATATACTCATTAAAATAATTTATATTTTATTATATAAAAAAAAAGAGCTCGGGGAAGCTCTTTTTTGCTATCAAGTTGATTTCCGTTATCAACTTGATAAAATGGATATAAAGTTTATCCGTTCAAAAGGGGTATTGGGAATAGAGATTTTAATTAAGGTTATCAGGGGGATAACCATGTCTATATACTATCAAATTTCGACATAAAAATCAATACTTTTCAAGAAAGTTAATTTATTGTCAAACGAAAATTATAAAAATAAAACCTACTTCTTTTCCGATCTGAAGTAGGCCTTAAATGAATTAAATATTCATTTAAAAGGGGTATTGGGAATAGAGATTTTACTAAGGTTATCAGGGGGATAACCATGTTTATATATTATCAAATTTCGACATGAAAATCAATACTTTAAAGAAAAATATTGAAAAAAATTACAATTCTACAAAATAGTGATAATTTATAATTATTAAGTTAAAATTATAAGTGAATATATAAAATAAAACAACAATTATATTTAATATATATTTAGTAATATTATTATTAAACCTTAAAAAATAACGTAAATATGATATAATAAATAAGTCTATTTAGGTTAATATATAATAGATAAAATTTTTATTTCAATTTGATAAAATAATTTATAAATTGGAAAGAATAAATAAAACATATTTGAATAATTTTGAATTTATATAAATACTTAATACAGGAAGCTGGTGAAAAATATGGAAATATATTTAGATAATAGTGCAACAACTAAACCATATAGTGAGGTTATTGAAAAAGTTGTTTATGCACTTAGCCATGATTACGCAAACCCATCATCTTTACATAGAAAGGGTGTTGAGGTAGAAAAGAATATAAAAGCCATAAGAAGTGAGATTGCTAAAACTTTAGGTGCTAAGGATAAAGAAATTTACTTTACATCAGGAGGAACAGAATCTAATAATACTATAATTAGAGGTGTAGTCAATCTACATAAAAAAAGAAAAAACCATATAATATCTACGAGTATAGAGCATCCATCAGTTTTAAATACATTAAAGGATTTAGAAAACGATGGATGTGAGGTAACATATTTAGATGTTGATAGAGAAGGTAAAATAGATTTAGAGGAACTTAAAAAAGCTATAAAGCCTACTACATGCTTAGTAACTATAATGCACGTAAATAATGAAGTAGGATCCATACAACCTATCCAAGAAATAGGTAAGTACCTTAAGTCATTAAAAGACAAAGTTTATTTACATGTAGATGCAGTTCAATCATATTCTAAGATAAACTTTAGACCATCAAGATATAATATAGATTTTATGAGTGTTAGTGGGCATAAATTCCACGGGCCTAAAGGTATAGGATTTATGTATATAAAGGAAACTAACAGGATAAAACCTATGTTAACTGGTGGGGGACAAGAAATCGGTGTAAGAGCAGGGACAGAAAATGCACCTGGTATATATGGATTAGGCGAGGCTATAAAAATTATAAATGATGATTTAAATTCTAAAATAGAAAAAATATCTTCTTTAAAGAATTTACTTAAAGAAGAAATATCTAAAAATATAGAAGATATAAAAATAAATTCTCCAGAAGATGGAGTGTGTCATATACTTAATATCTCATTTAAAGATATAAAAGGAGAAGTGTTACTTCATTGCTTAGAGCAAAAAGGTATGTATGTATCTACAGGTTCTGCATGTTCTTCTAAGAAAAAAGGAAGTCATGTACTAACTCAAATGAAATTAACTAATGAAGAAATAGAAGGAGCTATAAGATTTAGCTTATCAGATTTAAATACAGAAGAAGAGATTTTAGAAGCTGTAAAAATACTTAAAGAGGAAGTTGAATCTTTAAGAAAAATAATAAGAAGAAGTTGAATTTTTAAGAAAAACAACAAGAAGACGATAATCAAAATATGAGGTGATACATTTGTATAATATATTAATAGTTAAGTACGGGGAAATAGGTGTAAAAGGAAAAAATAGATACTTATTTGAAAATAAGTTAATAAAAAATGTAAAAAATATGCTTAAGCCATTAGGTGAATTTAAAGTTTATAAAGAATTTGGAAGAATATATGTAGACTTAGAAGACTATGATTATGAAGAAGTTGCAGAAGAAGTAAGAAAAGTATTTGGTATAGTAGGAGTATGTCCAGCAATAAGAGCTGAAAAAGATTATACTAAATTAAAAGAATTAGCATTAGAAGTATTAGAAGAAAAAATAGATGCAGGGGCAAAGAGCTTTAAAGTAGAAAGTAAAAGAGGAGATAAGAGCTTTAAATTTACTTCTCAAGAAATGAGTAGAGATATAGCAGGTTACTTAGTATCTCAAGTTAAAGACAAAATAGCAGTAGATATAAGAAATCCAGAAGTTAGAATACGTTGTGAATATAGAGAAAATCATGTAATGGTATACAGTGATACTATACCAGGGTATGGAGGATTGCCTCTTGGAACAAATGGTAGAGCGATGTCTTTATTATCTGGAGGAATAGATTCACCAGTTGCATCTTGGATGGTAGCAAAAAGAGGTATGGAACTAGAATGTATACATTTCCACAGTTATCCATTTACTAGTGAAAAATCTCAAGAGAAGGTAAGAGATTTAGGAAAAATATTAGCTAAGTACTGTGGAAGAGTAAGACTTCATAAAGTTAATATGTTAGAAATACAAAAAGCTATAGGTTTAAATTGTAAAGATGAAGAAATGACTATAATATCAAGAAGATTTATGATGAGAATAGCTCAAGCAGTAGCAGAAAAAAGACACTGTGATGCTTTAGTTACAGGAGAGAGTATAGGACAAGTTGCATCTCAAACTATACAAGGACTAACTTGCACAAATGCATCAGTTAGTATACCTGTATTTAGACCTCTTATAGCTATGGATAAAACTGAAATAGTTGATATAGCTCAGAAAATAGGAACATTTGAAACATCAATACTTCCAGAAGAAGACTGTTGTACAGTATTTGCTCCTAAAAAACCTGTGACTAAGCCTAGATTAGAGAGAATTGAAAAGTCAGAAAATGCATTAGATGTAGAAAAATTAATACAAGATGCTATAGAAAACATAGAAGTAGAAGATTTAGAATTCTAATTCTAAAATACTAATATTAAAATATATAACAAAAAAAGAAGTCCTAGGACTTCTTTTTTTGTTATATATAAATTATTCAAAAAAATTTAAGGGCTTATTTATTAAATACCTCAACACCAAATTCTTTTAAGACTTGGCTAGCTTTTTTAATATCTTCTGGAGTAGCATCAGGAACACCTTTTAACTCATACTCGATCCCCATACTTTCCCATTTGTGAACACCTATTGTATGATATGGTAATAATTCAAGTCTATCTACATTGTTAAGAGTAGATACAAACTTACCTAATGCTTCTAAGTTTTCTCTATCATCTGTTATACCAGGGACTAAAACGTGTCTTATCCAAACAGGTATATTTCTTTCATCTAAGTGTTTAGCTAACTTTAATGTTTTTTGGATTGTTACACCTGTTAAGTCTTTAGCCTTATCATCTATCATATGTTTTAAGTCAAGTAAAACTAAATCAGTATTATCAAGTATTGGATCTATTTTATCTATATCTACAAATCCAGAAGTATCTAAGCAAGTGTGTATACCATTTTTCTTAGCCTTAGCAAATAATTCTGCTACAAATTCTGGTTGAAGTGTAGCTTCACCACCTGAAACAGTTAAACCGCCACCAGAGAATTTCATATAAGATGAGTACTTAAGTACTTCAGTGATTAGTTCGTCAGTTGTATATTTTTTTCCACCTTTTGCATCCCATGTATCTCTATTGTGGCAATATTTACATCTTAATGGGCATCCTTGCATAAATACTATAAATCTTATTCCTGGACCATCTACTGTACCAAATGTTTCTATTGAATGAACTCTTCCTTTTATCATAATATCCACCTCTAAGTCGTTTTATAAATTAAGTTTTAAATATACTGTATACATAATATCGTCTAAATATATTATAAATTATTATATCTTTAAAGTCTATATTGTTTAAGTAATGTATAATTCCTTATATTTTAATTATACCCAGTAAGTACCTATACAAACTATATATGTAAAAAAATTTTAGATTATAATATTATTACATACAATTAATTTTAAAATAAATAAAAAAAGAGTGTAAGTTGATGAGACTTACACTCTGAAAAATTATATACTTTGACTTTTGATAATTGTTAAACTATCTGATGTAAGATTATAGATGTTATAAATTAAGCCATTTTTCCGTGGAATGTTCTGTTTATAACGTCTAATTGTTGCTCTCTAGTTAACTTGATGAAGTTTACAGCGTATCCTGAAACTCTTATAGTTAATTGAGGGTATTTTTCTGGATGCTCCATAGCATCTTCTAAAGTAGCTCTATCAAATACGTTAACGTTTAAGTGATGAGCTCCTTGAGCGAAGTATCCGTCCATCATTGAAGATAAGTTGTTTACTCTTTCGTTCATATCTTTTCCTAAAGCACCTGGTACTATAGAGAAAGTATTAGATATACCATCTTGAGCATGCTCGTATGGTAATTTAGCAACTGAAGATAATGAAGCTAAAGCTCCGCTGTTATCTCTTCCGTGCATTGGGTTAGCTCCTGGAGCGAATGGCTCACCAGCTCTTCTTCCGTCAGGAGTGTTACCAGTCTTCTTACCGTAAACAACGTTTGAAGTTATTGTTAATATAGATTGAGTATGGTAAGAATCTCTGTAAGTTTTGTTCTTTCTTATTTTGTTCATGAAGTTTTCTACTAAGTCACAAGCTATTTGGTCAACTCTGTCATCGTTGTTTCCGAATTTTGGATAATCTCCTTCTATTTCGAAGTCAACAGCTATACCAGCTTCGTTTCTTATAGTTTTAACTTTAGCATGTTTTATAGCAGATAATGAGTCAACGCAAACTGATAAACCAGCTATACCACAAGCCATAGTTCTGAATATTTCTCTATCATGTAAAGCCATTTCTAATGCTTCATAAGAGTACTTATCATGCATGTAGTGGATTATGTTTAATGTATTTACGTATAAGTTAGCTAACCAATCAGTGAATGGTTCGAACTTAGCCATAACTTCATCGTAATCTAAGTATTCTGAAGTTATTGCTTCGAATTTAGGTCCAACTTGTACTCCTGACTTCTCATCAACACCACCGTTTATAGCGTATAATAAAGTCTTAGCTAAGTTTACTCTAGCTCCGAAGAATTGCATTTGTTTACCTATTCTCATTGCAGATACACAACAAGCTATACCGTAGTCATCTCCCCAGTATGGTCTCATTAAGTCATCGTTCTCGTATTGAACAGAACTTGTATCTATTGAAACTTTTGAACAGAAGTCTTTGAATCCTTGAGGTAATCTAGTAGACCATAATACTGTTAAGTTTGGCTCTGGAGATGGTCCAAGAGTGTAAAGAGTATTTAACATTCTGAATGAGTTTTTAGTTACTAATGTTCTACCATCTATACCCATACCACCGATTGATTCAGTTACCCAAGTTGGGTCTCCTGAGAATAAATCGTTGTATTCTGGAGTTCTTAAGAATTTAACCATTCTTAACTTCATAACGAAGTGGTCCATTATTTCTTGAATTTCTTCTTCAGTTATTGTTCCGTTAGCTAAATCTCTTTCGAAGTATATGTCTAAGAATGTAGAAGTTCTACCTAATGACATTGCAGCTCCGTTTTGATCTTTTATAGCTCCTAAGTATCCGAAGTATAACCATTGAACAGCTTCTCTTGAGTTAGTAGCTGGCTTAGATATATCGAATCCGTAAGATAAAGCCATTCTCTTTAATGCTTCTAAAGCTTTTATTTGATCAGATATTTCTTCTCTAGCTCTTATAACTTCTTCGTCTATACATCTTACTTCGTATTCAGCTTTTTGAGCTAATTTATCTTCTATTAATCTATCTACACCGTATAAAGCAACTCTTCTGTAGTCACCTATTATTCTACCTCTTCCGTAAGCATCTGGTAAACCAGTTATTATACCAGATCTTCTAGCAGCTCTCATTTCAGGAGTGTAAGCATCGAATACCCCTTGGTTATGAGTTTTTCTATATTTAGTGAATATTTCGCTTATTTCAGGATCACATTCGTATCCGTAAGCCTTACAAGAATTTTCAACCATTTTTATACCACCGAAAGGCATAACAGCTCTTTTTAATGGTGCGTCAGTTTGGAAACCAACTATTGTTTCTAATTCTTTATCTAAGTATCCTGGTGCATAAGCATCTATCATAGATACTGTTTTAGTATCAACGTCTAAAGTTCCGCCATTTTCTCTTTCTTTTTTGAAAAGAGCCATAGCTTCTTCCCATAATTTTTTAGTGTTTTCAGTAGCTCCAGCTAAGAAAGAATCATTTCCTTCATATGGAGTGTAGTTTTCTTGGATGAACCCTCTAACATCTATTTCTTTAGTCCATCTACCTTCTTTAAATCCTTGCCATGCATTCATGTGAATAGCCTCCTTGTTAGGGTTTAAAATTTGTAAAGTTATTTATTGTTATTTAAATTTAAATATTTAATATTATTATTTAAATTTAAATATTTAAAAAATTTATATTATTAATCTAGCTAGATAATTTTTAGACAATATAATCATAACATATAAAAGGTATTTTGTATACAACCTTTCGCATAAATATTGTCGATAATTTTTAAATTTAATCTGAATTTGTTTTCCTTATAATCATATAATACCCAAGTGTTTTTATGCTAAAACAAAAAAATTTAAAAATAAAAAAATAGTATATATGTCCAAATAATGAATATCTATCTTATATAGGGGAGGGATATTATGTTATTTATTATTATACTATTTATTTTAGGTTTTATATTAATAACAAAAGGAGCAGATATATTTATAAACTATACAGTAATAATAGGGAAGAAGACTAATATATCGGAATTGGTACTTGGTGCTACGATAGTAAGTTTTGCAACAACTCTTCCAGAGTTAACAGTGTCAACAGTAGCATCTTTACAAGGGCATACAACAATGAGCCTAGGGAATGCAGTAGGTTCTATTATTTGTAACACAGGCTTAGTACTTGGGTTAGTAGCATTTATAAGTCCATTTAAAGTAGATAAAAATATGTTTTTTTCAAAATCAATAATTCTTTTAATATCAGTATTTTTAACAATATTACTTAGTATAGATGGAAATATTAATAGAATAGATGCATTATTGCTTCTTTTAATGCTTTTAGTATATATGTATACAAATTATAAAAGTGTAGAAAAAGATAGTAAAACAGACTTAAGTAAAAATTATAATAGAGGAAGTATAAATATAAAGGAAACATTGAAAATAGCTGTCTTTTTTATACTTGGATTAGTAATGATGGTTTTAGGCTCAAAATTATTAGTAGATAATGGGATAAAAATAGCAGAAATTATAGGCATACCACAAGGAATAATAAGTCTTACTGTAATAGCACTAGGTACGTCACTGCCTGAATTAGTATCATCAATAACTGCTATAAGGAAAAAGCATCATGCTATATCAGTGGGAAATGTATTAGGTGCTAACATATTAAATATAGTATCTGTAATAGGAATATCAGCAATACCAAATGATATACCAATTTTGGCACAAACAGCAAAAATAGATTTTCCTTTTATGATAGCTCTACTTTTGATTTTAATAATACCAACTATTAAAAAACATAAATTACATAGATGGCAGGGAATGCTAATGCTTTCAACATATCTTTTATATATGGCTACATTATATTATATATATATCGTTGCTTAATGGTATAAAACAAGTTGTATTATCTTGAATATTATAGATGAGTAAGGGATAAAATACTAATTGCATATTATTCGAATTAAATATATAATAGATAAGTTAATATAATTAGATAACGGAAAGGAAATAATATATGAACACAATAAAATTTGAAGACTTACCAATAAGTGATGATATAAAAAGAGCTATATCGGACATGGGGTTTGAAGAACCATCTCCAATACAAGCTCAATCTATACCTGTTGTATTATCAGGTAAAGATGTTATAGGTCAAGCACAAACAGGTACGGGAAAAACAGCAGCATTCAGTATACCAATACTAGAAACTATAAATCCAGAGGATAAAAGTTTACAAGCGGTGGTACTTTGTCCTACTAGAGAACTTGCAATACAAGTTTCTAAAGAAATAAGAAAAATATCTAAATACATGCACGGAATAAAAACTTTACCTATATATGGTGGGCAACCAATAGATAGACAAATAAAGTCTTTAAAAGGGGGAGTTCAAATAGTAATAGGAACTCCAGGTCGTGTTATAGACCATATAAACCGTAAAACATTAAAAATGGATAATGTTAAGATGGTTGTATTAGATGAAGCGGATGAAATGTTAGATATGGGGTTCAGAGAAGATATAGAAACTATAATAAGTAGAACTCCAGAAGATAGACAAACAGTATTCTTCTCAGCTACTATGCCAAAAGGGATATTAGAGTTAACAAAGGCATACCAAAAAAATCCAGAGCACATAAAGGTTGTTAGAAAAGAACTTACAGTGCCTAATATAAAGCAATACTATATAGAAACTAGATCTGCAAATAAATTAGAAGTATTATGTAGATTAATAGATGTTTACAATCCAAAATTATCAGTAGTATTCTGTAACACTAAGAGAGGTTCAGATGAATTAGTTAGTGAATTACAGGCTAGAGGATATTTTGCAGATGCATTACACGGGGATTTAAAACAAACTCAAAGAGATATAGTTATGGATAAGTTTAGAGGGGGAACTATAGACATATTAGTAGCAACAGATGTTGCAGCTAGAGGAATAGACGTTGATGATGTTGAAGCGGTATTTAACTATGATCTTCCTCAAGATGAAGAATACTATGTTCATAGAATAGGTAGAACAGGTAGAGCTGGTAGAGAAGGTATATCTTTCAGTTTTGTATTTGGAAAAGAAATGAGAAAGATGAAAGATATAGAAAGATATACTAAGACTAAGTTAATTAAGCATGGTATACCTTCAATAGCTGATGTTGAAGAAAAGAAAGTAAGTGCATTCTTCAAAGAAGTTAAAGCAACTATGGAACAAGGGCAATTAACTAAGCAAATGCAATGGCTAGAAACATTCTGTCAAGAAGAAGATTACTCTACAGTTGATGTAGCTGCAGCACTTTTAAAATTAGCTTTAGGTGAAGAACTTAAAGAAGAAATAGTAGAAGAAAAGCCAAGACAACGTAGAGAAGCGCGTTCTAAAGGTGGATCAACTGGGGCTCAAGAAGGTATGGCTAGATTATTTATAAATGTAGGTAGAAACCAAAGAGTTCAAGCTAAAGATATATTAGGTGCAATAGCTGGAGAAGTTGGGATACCAGGAAAACTTATAGGAACTATAGATATATATGACAAATATACTTTCGTTGAAGTACCTAAGCAAAATGCTAAAAAAGTATTAGAAAAGATGAAAGATATAAAAATAAAAGGTAACAAGATAAACATAGAAAAAGCAAACAACAAAAGAAGATAGATAAAAAGCATAGCAAAAGCTATGCTTTTTTATATGCAAAAATTTTCTATTAATTATTACTTTATATAAAGATAAATAAATTAATAGAAAAAAATGTATATTAATAAAAAATATGTAAATAATAAATATGTGGATTGCCAACATTTAACATCATTAATTATATAATTTATGTCTGATGTTGATTAAGACATAATAAAACAAAAGTAGTTAAATTTTGTTGAAGGATAAAAAGTAAATATAATAGAATTGATTAAGAGTTAATATACTCAATAATCAGGGGGGATACAAATGATAAACTACTACTTAGAACAAAAAACTCTAACAATAGAGTTTGTATTTACAGAACTAGACCACCATATAACAAATGAGGTTAGAGATGAAATAGATAATATATTACTATCTAAGCCTATAAAAAACATAATATTTGATTTTAGAAATATTAAATTTATGGATTCATCAGGGATAGGTGTAATTATAGGTAGATACAAAAAAATATCAGCTGAAGGTGGAAAAGTATCTATAATAAATGCAAATGAAAGAGTTGAGAAAGTATTTAATTTATCTGGAATGAATAAAATTATAGACATAAACAATACAGATGAAGTAGTAAGTTCTATATAAGGGGGAATACAAAATGAAGAACATTATGGAAGTTAAATTTTCTGCTAAATCTGAGAATGAAAGTTTTGCTAGAGTTATAGTAGCTTCATTTGCTGCGAAATTAGATCCGACTATAGATGAACTAGCAGATATAAAAACTGCAGTATCAGAAGCTGTAACCAATTCAATAATTCATGGATATGATGAAAATGAAGAAGAATTCGTATATTTAAGATGTGAAATAGAAGGAAATACTATAAAAATAGTAGTAGAAGATAGAGGTAATGGTATAGAAGATGTTCAAATGGCTATGCAACCACTTTACACATCAAAGCCAGAGCTTGAAAGATCAGGAATGGGATTTACTGTAATGGAGAGCTTTATGGATGATGTATGGGTAAGTTCAATAAAGGGTGAAGGGACTAAAATTGTAATGACTAAAAAGATAAACTTACCACAATAAAGTCCAAAAGAATAGAGGTTTTATTATGGGGATAATTGCAATAAAAGAAGAAAAGAGAGTATTGCTTAGTCATGAAGAAACATTAAAATTAATAGATAAAGCACAAAATGGAGATGAGGAAGCTAAGGAAATACTAATAACTAACAATCTAGGATTAGTTAGAAGTGTTGTAACTAAATTTTTAAATATAGGTTATGATAGAGATGATTTATTTCAATTAGGATCAATAGGTTTAATAAAGGCTATATATAAGTTTGATCCTAAGTTTAATGTAAAGTTTTCTACATATGCTGTACCAATGATATTAGGAGAAATAAAAAGATATCTAAGAGATGACGGAATGGTAAAAGTATCTAGATCTTTAAAGCAAATAGCTATAAAAGCTAAAACACAAAGCGAAATACTTAGTAAGAAACTAGGAAGAGAACCAAGTATAGAAGAAATAGCTAATGTATTAGAAGTGGAAAAAGAAGACTTAGTTATGGCAATGGAATCTAATTTTTCTGTAGAGTATTTACATGGAGTTATACATGAAGAAGAAGGGAATCCTATTTGCTTAATAGATAAGATTAGCTTAAAGGGAGAGTGCGAAGAAGAGAAAGTAATAGATAATCTTCTTTTAAAAGAAGTTTTAGGCAAATTAGAAAAAAGAGAAAGACAGATAATAATGCTTAGATACTTTGAGGATAAAACTCAAAGTGAAATAGGGGATATGCTAAATATATCTCAAGTACAAGTTTCTAGAATAGAGAAAAAGGTATTAGCTAAATTAAAATCATATATTAGTTAATAAAAAATAAAAAAACACTAGACAAATATTTGTTTAGTGTTTTTTTTATTTCAAATAAATTATAGATAAAAACAACCTAGGTTTAAATTTATATAAATATTATTTAAGTTTTAATATATTAGAATATTTTATTAGCTTAAACAAATAATAAAGTAAGAAGGAGGTATTATATATGGATGATATTTACTTAATACCTAAGAGTATAAAACCTTTTAACATATCAAAAAAAGAGATTTATATAGGTGAAATATATACTATCTATCCAGAGGCTTATGAAGCGAAAATAAAAGATATATGCTTAAGAAGCTACGACAATAATACATCTAAATATGATGTAATACATTTAGGTGAAGTTATAGAAGGAGTAAATAATAGGTTTCCAAAATTAAGGTTAAATTTTTTGAAACCTGAAGATATAATAATCTTCTTTGACAGCTACAAAAAAGATAGAACTAAATACATAAGAGTTTTCATAGTAGCAGTAGTAGTACTTATGGGTTCTATAATGGGAATAATGAACTTTCATGCAGATGTAAATATGGCTCATTCGCAATTTATGATGGTAAATGCAATCACAAAAGATGCAAAGTCTTATATGCCATATTTTCAAATACCATACTCAATTGGTATAGGAATTGGCGTAGCATTATTTTTTAATAAATTCATACCAAATTATTCTAGAGGAGAGCCTAGTCCTTTAGATTTAAAGATGGTTTCATTAAATAAAGAAATAGAAAATCAACTAAGAAAAAAACAGTGAGGTATTTTGTGAAATTATTTTTAATAATATTTGGAATATCATCAGGAGTAGTTGTTGGGTCAGGAGTAGTTTCTTTACTAATACTTGTAGGTATAATACCTAGAATGGCACAAATAAGTAAGACAAAAGAATTTATAGGGGCATATGAAAGTCTACTGGTTATAGGAACTTTATTTGGAAGCTTAATTTCAATTCAAGGCATGAATATACGCATAGGTAAAATGGGTGCTTTAGTAGCAGGGCTTGCTTATGGAGTATTCGTAGGTTTTTTAAGTTCAGGCCTAACAGAGATATTAGATTATATACCTGTAGTTGCAAGAAGATTAAAAATACCTGCTTTGTATTTAAAATATATAATTATAGCAATGCTTGTGGGAAAAGTAATTGGATCTTTAATAGGATGGTCTATAATTCAAGGAGGTTAATTTATGGATAAAAATTACAAAAAGTATGTTGAAGAAAAAAGCCCAAAACCAACATACGCGAAAAACTATATATTAGCATTTATAGTTGGTGGAATAATATGCGTAATAGGACAAGGTATAAATGATTTTTATATGAATTTTGTAGGGCTTGGTAAACTAGATGCAGCAGGCGCTACATCAATAACTTTGATATTTATAGGAGCTTTATTAACAGGTCTTGGTGTGTATGACCTTATAGGAAAAAGGGCAGGTGCAGGTTCAGCTATACCTATAACAGGATTTGCAAATTCTATAGTATCACCTGCTATGGAGTTTAAAAGAGAAGGTTATGTACTTGGAGTAGGAGCAAACTTATTTAAAATTGCAGGTCCAGTATTAGTATATGGAATAGGCTCATCTATTCTATGTGGATTTATATACTATATTTTCAATCTTATAAAATAAGGAGACTAAAATATGAAAAGTAAAAGAATTGGAAATAGAACAGTAAAACTAGAAAATAAGCCAACTATTATATCAGCTAGTTCAGTTGTTGGTCCCAAAGAAGGAGAAGGACCATTAAGAGAATATTTTGATATTATACTTGAGGATGACTTATGTGGTCAAAAATCATGGGAATTAGCAGAAAGTGATATGGTAAAAACTGCTATGAAAAAAACATGTGAAAAAGCTAATAAAAAATTAGAAGATATAAATTATATGATAGGTGGAGATTTGCTCAATCAAATATTTCCTGCATCTTTTGCTGCTAGGGACTTATCTATACCATTTATAGGAATATATGGAGCATGTTCTACTATGGCAGAAGGTATGTGTATAAGCTCTATGCTTATAGACGGAGGATTTGCAGACTTGATACTATCTGGAACATCTAGTCATTTTTGTGCAGCAGAGAGACAATTTAGGTTTCCTCTAGAATTTGGTAATCAAAAACCTATGACAGCTCAATGGACCGTTACTGGTGCAGGTAGTGTATTAATATCTCCAAAAGGGCAAGGGCCTAAGGTTACCCATGTAACTATTGGAAAAGTAATAGATAAGGGTATAGATGATGGTAATAATATGGGAGCAGCTATGGCTCCTGCAGCAGTAGATACTATATACTCATATTTTAATGATACAAAAGATGACCCAAATAGCTTTGATGTAATAGCTACAGGAGATTTGGGAAAACTAGGTAAAGAAATAACAGAAGAATTATTAGCTCAAAGGGGACTTGATATATCAAAAGTATATATGGATTGTGGAATAGAAATGTTTAATATGGAAAAACAAGATGTACACTGTGGAGGTAGTGGATGTGGATGTTCAGCTACTGTTTTCTGTGGATATATTTACAAAAAACTTAAAAATAAAGAATTCAATAAAGTAATGCTAGTATCAACAGGGGCTTTATTATCACCAACTAGTACTTTACAAAAACAAACAATACCCTGTGTAGCTCATGCAGTAATTATTGAAAATAAGGAGTGATTAAATATGCTTATGGATTATGTAAGGGCATTTATAGTAGGAGGAATAATTTGTCTTATTGGTCAGATTCTTCTTGATTACTTTAAAGTACAAATGCCCTATATAATGGTATCTTATGTTACTAGCGGAGTAATTTTAACATTTTTAGGGATATATGAACCTATAGTTAAGTTTGGAGGATCAGGAGCGACAGTACCTATAATAGGATTTGGATATTCATTAGCAAATGGCGTAAAAAAAGCAATAGAGACTAATGGGTTTATGGGAATATTCACAGGAGGTACAATTGCAACCGCAGGAGGAATAGCAGGAGCTATATTTTTTGGATATATGATGGCACTTATTTTTACACCAAAAGCTAAACCTTAAAATTAATAAATGTATATAAGTTAATAATTTAAGTTATATAAAATATTATAATATAAGGCATAAATAAAAAAAGACTATCTCAAAATAGAGAATAGTCTTTTTTATATATATTAAACTATTGTCCAGTTGGATTACTAGCTGGATTAGTAGCTCCACCGCTATTATCGGCAGGAGGAGTAGTATTTCCACCACCATTACTAGGAGGAGGAGTTGCAGTTCCGCCGCCATTATTAGGAGGAGTTGTAGTATTTCCGCCACCATTATCGGCAGGAGGAGTAGTATTTCCGCCACCATTATCAGCAGGAGGAGTAGTATTTCCACCGCCATTATCAGTAGGAGGAGTAGTATTTCCACCGCCATTATCAGCAGGAGGAGTAGTATTATTATCTACAGTACCTTCATTATTTTGGTTTTCAGGAGGTGTAGTAGATTCTTCATGTTTTGGCTTTACAGCATTGGCTCTAGAAGTATATTTAGTTGGAGATGTTCCATCTATAAATGCTGCTTTAACACCAGATGAAGATCTTCCACCATCTATTAAGTTAATTTTAGCAAAGTATACTTTATCAGGAACTTTGAAATCAACTTTCTTTAAGTTTTCATGAATTTGTCTCATAACTATAGACCAAAGTTTTGCTGCCGAACCACTTCCACCTTCAACACTTTCACGAGGTATAAATTCTCCTGTAGTAGGATTTTTTCTACCTGCATCATCACCTATATAAGTTGCACCAACGTAGTATGGAGTGTAACCAACAAACCAAGCATCTAAGGCTTTATTAGTTGTTCCTGTTTTACCAGCAACAGGCATTCCACCAGGTATAGCAGCTTTACCACCGATACCTTCAGTTATAACTGCCTTTAGCATATCAGTAATTACGTAAGCAACATCAGGATCAACAACTTTGTGTTGTTCAGGAGTATTTTTAACTATTAATTGTCCATCATAACTTGTTATAGTTGTAAATATAGTTGGCTCTATATAAACACCGCCATTAGCTAAAGTTCCATAAGCAGAAGCCATTTCAAGAGGTGATATACCATGAGTCATACCTCCAAGTGTTAATGCTGGGAATCTTCTATCATTACTTTCTGCATTTGCAGTATTACTATCAACTAAAGTTGTTATACCAAAATTCTTTAAGTAATCCATCATTATATCAACACAGTCTTTATAAGAATCACCTAAAAGTTCAGCAGTTCTTATAGCTATAGTATTTGATGAGTAAGCTAAAGCTTTACGTAAACTCATGATATCTTTACCAGGAGTAGTCGTATTTGGATTCCACTTATTATTTTCCTTAAACTTATAAGGTGTAAGATTTGCAGTAGTATCACTTAATGCAGTAGCTTGAGTTAATTTAAGTGTATCTATAGCAGGTGTATAAACTGATAATGGCTTTATAGTTGAACCTGGTTGTTGAGGAGTAGTAGCTCTATTTAGAGTTTTTCTTCCTGTTATATGTCTACCACCAACTAAAGCTTTTATTTCACCAGTTTTATAATCTAATATAACCATAGATGATTGAGGTTGCGTCATTCCATTGCTATGACGGCTACCAGGGAAGTTATTATCATTATCATATTCTTTTTCTAATATTTTTTGCATTTTAGGGTCTATAGTAGTGTGTATCTTTAAACCACCATTATAGAACATATTATATGCTTCGTCTTTAGTATTACCTTGTGCTACTAAAGCATCTATAACTTTATATTCTATTAAATCCTCAACTGAAGAAGAAACACTTTCTTTAGGCTTAGGTAGTTTTATATTTATTTCCTCAGCCACAGCCTCATTGTATTCTGATTGTGTTATAGCTCCAGTTTGTAGCATTTTACCTAAAACAATATTACGTCTTTCTTTAGCCTTAGGATTAGGTACAGCTTTTCTAACAACCATAGTACCAGCTTTTAATTGCTTGTAAGTATCATCGTTAGGAATAAGTCCCCAAGAATTTAACTTTTCAACCATATCTAATTCCATTGGAGTAGGATCATCAAGAGTATCATCAGGAGTATTTATGAAAAATAGTAATCTATTTGCAACATCATCCTTAGTTTCATTACCTTCCAGCTTAGCAGTAATATAAGCTGAATATCTTGACGGGTTTTGAGTAGAACCTGCAAGTAATGCTGACTCACCAAGAGTAAGTTGCGATGCTTTTTTATCAAAATATCCTCTAGCACCAGCCTCAGCACCAGCTAGACCCTTACCAACGAAGAAGTTATTTAAGTAAAGTTCTAATATCTCATCTTTACTTAAGACTTTACTCATTTCATGAGCATAGTATATATCCTTTATTTTACGAGGAAGGCTTTGTTCAGTAGATGTTAGTAACATTTTTGATACCTGCATAGGTATTGTACTACCACCTTGCTTATCTCCAGTAAGAGTTTTTACTACAGATCTTAGCAATCCTCTTATATCTACTCCACCATGTTCATAAAAACGCTCATCTTCTATAGCTACTATTGCTTTAGGAAGATATTTACCCATATCTTTTAGAGGTACAGGTTGCTTTTTATTTACACTAGGGGCATTAGAAAGTAGATCATTATTAGCGTAGTATATACGCGTTGTTTGATAAGTCTTTTCTTCTAGAAGCGCTTTTGATATTGGTTCAGCATTTCTTAATGAAGCAAAGACTACACCAGTTCCAACGGCTACTCCAGCAACTAATAAAACTAAACAAACTACCAAAATAGACCTGAGAGTCTTAAACTTATCTTTTTTCTTTTTTGGTTTAGTTTTTTTATTTGAGCTATTAGTAGATGAACCACGAGAAGTAGATGAACTACGAGTGGTAGATGAACTACGAGTAGCTGTTGAAGAAGAAGAACTTGATTTCTTTCTTCTTATTTTATTTCTATTTTCATTATTATCATTATTCATTAAGTTAACCTCCTTACTTAATGCAATATTATACCATATATATATGAAATTTTCTAATTACAGAATAAAATAGTCATAATTTATATATACTAAAAATCTGCAAAATACTTCCAAAACAAACATGTTATTAATTATATAATTTAAAAAATTATTATAACTTTAATAATAATTATTTTTATCTAATAATATAAAAAATATGTGATACTTTGTTTGCATAAAATATTATGGGGGTGATATTTTGAATAAAAATAGATATGATTTTAAAAATAGCTTTATTAAAAAACCACTAATAATATTTTTAATTATATCTATATTATCTATATTAATAGGAAGCTTTATATATGTAGATAAAAATTTAAGACCAACAATAACAGTTCTTGCAGAAACAAAAGCAATAGAACTGGCAAACAGATCTATAAATAAAGCTGTTGGAGACATTGTAAAAGATAAGATTAATTATTCAGATTTAATGAATACAAATATGGATTCTCAGGGAAAAATAACTATGATTCAAGCCAACACTATAATGATGAATCAAATAGCTTCAGATGTTGCTTTAGAAATTCAAGAAGAATTAAAAAAGGTAAAATCAACAACTGCATACATACCTATAGGAACAGCTCTTAAAAGTCCCATACTTGCTAAATACGGTCCTCAAATTAAGGTATCTATTGAACCAATAGGAACAGTATCAGTAGATTTTGAAACTAAATTTGAATCATCTGGTATAAATCAAACTAGACATACAATATATCTTCAAGTTAAGACACAAGTAAGAGTAGTAATACCACTTACAACATCAACTAAAGAAGTTAAAGCTAAAGTACCTATATGTGAAACTATAATAGTAGGAGATGTACCAAATAGCTTTATTAATTTACCAGAAAAAGGTTTACTAAATGTATCTCCTTAAATATAAAGATAAGCCAGGATTAACCTGGCTTATCTTTATATTAATTTTCATTCATCCACTTTATATAAACTGCATATCCAAGAGCAGGATTGTTTTCAATAGCATGTGATACAGCTCCGATAATTTTATCACCCTGAACAATAGGAGCTCCACTCATACCTTGAACAATACCACCTGTAAGAGCTAATAAATCTTTATCTACTACTTTTATTTTAAAAGTTTTAGCTTTAGGAGAATGTTGAAGTTGTATATCAACTATTTGTATATCAAATGCATCTTTTGTATAAGAACCAGTTTGTAAGATTATTTGAGCTTTTCCTAGTTTAACCTCATCCAAAGAAGCAACTTTATAAGGTTTTAACAAAGAATCTTTAAATGTAGCTATTTCACCTTTTATACCAAAATCTGAATTATGGGTAAACTCACCAATAACATCTTTTCTTACAGCATTGATGCAACCAACATGACCTCTACATGACTTGTCGATAGTTAAATCTTTTGTAGTATATATATTACCATTTTTGATAGGAACTTTTCTTGCCAATCCAATACTTATAGGATGGCCGACAGCTCCAAATCTATTTGTTTTAGGATTTATATAAGTTAGTGTAGCAAATCCACTTATATAGTTGTTACAATTTACCTTTTCTAATTCATTTTTAGTAGTTTTAAATGAAAAAGTATTTTCACCTCTTTTTACAAGAACAGCTACATCATCTTTAGTAGATAAATTAGACAATAAATCTGTAAAATCCTTGTAACTATTAACCTGAGTTCCATTAACCTTTAAAATTGAATCTCCCACACAAAATGAAGAACCTTCAATAAAATTTTTAACAACTAAATTTTCTAATTCAGCGTCTATTTGGATTAGATTTCCCATAGGAATTAGGTAATCTTCATCTTTTTGGATAGAATGTGAATAAATTAAATTAGTTGAGAGAAAATATAATAAAAATGATACACATAAGATAAATTTTAACTTTGATAAACTTTTATTTTTTAAATCTAAAAATTTATACATAAAACACCTTCTTTCTGCCTATACTTGATTGATTTTGGTGCCTTAATAATATATTGCACACTAATTTTCTTTTAATCCTTGTAAAATAGAAGCAATATAGTTTTAGATTACATAAATAAATAATTAATCAATAACCTAGAAAAAAATACTTTTTAAAATATAAATACATAATCAAATATCAAAATAAAAATAAAAAGTATTCATTTATAGTTCATAATATAGGGTATTTTAAAAATAAAATAAAAAATAATTACAGTTAAAGTATTTACATAAAAAATATTCACAAAAAAATAAAAACACTTATACAAAAATTGTTAAGTGTTTTTTCTTTTTACTTTTTTATAAACTTTCCTTTTATAAGATTTATTTCTAATTTTTTTAGTAGGTATATTAGTTATAGCAACATCTGGAATAGGAGATGGAACTGGTTCTGAGTCATCCTCTGAAAAGCATGCTTCAACTGATGAAATTAAAGCAAGTTCATCAGACAGTACTGCAAAAAAAGAAGCTAAGATACTCAAATCTTGAGTATCAAACTCCTCTGCAAGGGCAATGGATATAGTTGAAGCTAACACTATATAATCAACATAACCAAATTTACATAGTCTAGGCTTATTTTTATCATTACACTTATCATTCATTTTTATAACCACCTCCTATAAAAGGTCATATAAATATATATGAGTTTAATAAAAAAATAAAACCATAATATAAAAGTATAAAAAATTTCAAAAAGTAAAATATGTAATATTTAACTAAAAATGAATATAAGAGTACATTTAATGTAAAAATATATAAAGATATTAGTTTTAATATAAATTGAAATTTAGGAAGGTGTATGTAGTTGAAAAAATATAGAATATTAGTATTATCTATAATGACGATAGCAATTATAATAATATTTACTTCAAACCCAATGAGCAATTTAAATAAAGGGACAGGTTTAATAGGTAACATCATAAAACAAAATGAACAATCTAATGATGAAAAAGAAGCAAAAGATAATAAAGTTAATGACAATAGTACAAAAGAAAAGAATAAAGCTGATCAAAAGGAAATATTAATATGCATAGATCCAGGCCATCAAGAAAAAGGAGATAGAAGACCAGAACAGGTAGCTCCTGGCTCAGGTCAAACAAAGGCAAGAGTATCATCTGGTGCAACGGGTGTTTCAACAAAAAAACCAGAATACATATTAAATTTAGAAGCATCCATGGTTTTAAAGCATATATTAGAGGGTAAAGGATACAATATAGTGATGACTAGAGAATCTCATAATGTTAATATAAGTAATGCAGAAAGAGCTCAGTTAGCAAATGATAAAAATGCAAAAATGGTAATTAGAATTCATGCAGATAGTATAAGTAATCCATCAAAAACAGGAGCGTCGATTTTAATACCAGCTAAGGATGGTAAATATACAACTTCAATATACGAAGAAAGTAGTAAGTGCGCAAATTTAGTACAGGAAAAGATGAAAAATGATGGTATAAATATAAATGGTATATTTGAAAGAAATGATTTGACAGGATTTAATTGGTCTAAGGTACCAGTAATTTTAATAGAAATGGGATTCTTAAGTAATCATAGTGAAGATCAGATGATGTCAAATCCAGAATATCAAAGAAAGCTTATGCAAAGTGTAGCTGACGGGGTGGAAGAGTATTTTTTGACTAATTAGATTAGGTGAGGACAATGAAAAAAAAAATAGAAGGTGTTTATGCCAAAGCATTAACAAATACTTTTAAGTTTGTAAATCCAATAAAAAAAAGTATAATAAAAACAACTTGTGAAGTACATTTATTTATAAATGAAAATTCACTAGAAATATTAAAAAAAGAAGGAAATTATGAAATATATAATTTTTTTAAGGAATATGTAAATGATATAGAAAGAGGTCTTGTATGGGCTGATCAAGACTTTAAATCATACCACCATTTTTATAATCCAAAGGAAGGTAAAGGTAAGTATGGGTATGAAGATAATGCTCTAACAGTAGCTATAGGATATTACGATAAAGCGAAGAAATATTTTAAGGCAGGTAATTACACAAGAAGTATGTTTTTCTTTGGAGCAGCGTGTCATATAATACAAGATTTGACAATACCACAACATGCTAAAGGAAGGCTTTTAGATAATCATAGACAGTTTGAAGTGTATGTAAAAAATAACTATAAGAAAATAAAGCGATTTAAAGCACATGAAGAGCCTATTTTATTAAATAGTATAAAAGAATATGCTGATTATAATTCAATGTATGCCTTAAATGTTGACTATATGTATAAAAATGTCACTGACTTAAATACAAAATTTTATTTGATAGCAGTAAAAAGTATAAATATAGCTCAACGAACTACTGCAGGATGTATGGTAATGTTTTTTGAAGATGTAATGCATTTAAACTAATAAAGAAGAGAATGTTCTAGTATGAATTTTCATAAAAGAGCATTCTTTTTTTATAGATGCTAAAGGTTTGCTATTTACTTGATTTAACTTTAAAAAGAATATATTATATTATAGAATGTAAAGATAAAATAACAAAAGAGGTGTGAAAATGCTAGTAGTAGAAAATGTAAGTCATGGTTTCGGAGCGAGGACTATACTAGAGAATGTTTCATTCAGATTAAGAAAAGGTGAACATATAGCTTTAGTAGGAGCCAATGGAGAAGGAAAATCAACATTTTTAAATATAATAACTAAAAAACTTATGCCAGACGCAGGTAATATAAAGTGGTCATCTAGAGTAAGTGTAGGTTACTTAGACCAGCATACAGTACTTGAAAAAGGTAAAACTATAAGAGATATATTAAGAGATGCCTTTAAGCCTATGTTTGATTTAGAGCAAGAAATGTTAGCTATGTATGATAAAATGGGAGAAGCTAATGACGATGAAATGTCAAAGCTTATGGAAGAAACAGCTGAGATTCAAACAATATTAGAAAATAGTGGATTCTATATGATAGATGCAAAAATTCAAGAGGTAGCAAATGGTTTAGGTCTTGGAGAAATAGGGTTAGATAGAGATGTTACTGATTTAAGTGGTGGGCAAAGAACAAAAGTACTTTTAACTAAATTATTACTTGAAAATCCAACTATATTAATACTAGACGAGCCTACAAACTACCTAGATGAAGAACATATAGTATGGTTAACAAGATATCTACAAGAATATGAAAATAGTTTTGTATTAGTTTCTCACGACATACCATTTATAAATAATACATGTAATGTTATATATCATATGGAAAATGGAGAATTAAATAGATACAAAGGTAACTATGATGAGTTTATGAGACTTCATGAAATTAAAAAGCGTCAAGAAGAACAAGCTTATGATAGACAAGTTGAGGAAAGAAAGAAATTAGAAGACTTTATAGCTAGAAATAAGGCGAGAGTTGCAACTCGTGGAATGGCTAATAGTAGACAAAAACAATTAGATAAAATGGAAATATTAGAAAGACCAAAGGAAAAGATAAAGCCTACATTTGGATTTAAAGAAGCAAGAACTCCAAGTAGATTTATATTTGAAACAAAGGACTTAGTATTAGGATATAATGAACCATTAACAAAGCCATTAAACTTTACACTAGAGAGAAATCAAAAAATAGCTTTAAAAGGTATGAATGGTATAGGGAAGTCTACACTTCTTAAAACATTACTTGGTATAATAAAACCATTTGATGGTGAAGTTAAGTTAGGAGATTACTTAGAAGTTGGATATTTTGAACAAGAAAGCTCAAGAGAAAACACAGCTACTCCAATGGATGAAGTATGGGCGGAATTCCCAGGCCTTACAAACTTTGAAGTAAGACAAAATCTTGCTAAATGTGGTCTTACTAATGAACATATAACTAGCCAAATGAGAGTTTTAAGTGGAGGAGAAGCAGCTAAAGTTAGATTATGTAAAATAATGTTAAAAGATATAAACTTATTAGTTCTTGACGAACCTACAAACCACTTAGACGTAGAAGCTAAAGATGAATTAAAGAAAGCTATAAGAGAATTTAAAGGAACTGTATTATTAGTATGCCATGAGCCAGAGTTTTATAGTGATATAGTTGATGATGTATGGAATATAGAGGACTTTACAACTAAAATAGTATAATTATGTATTTAAGAGAATAGAGTATTTTATAAGACTAAGGGGTATGATTAATGAAAAAGATTATAAATATAATATTTTCGTTGTGCTTTAGCATATTAATAATAACTGGTGTAATAAAATTTACAGTAGGTTTTAAGCCTTTATACTACTATGATGTAGATAAGCTTAATATAGTAGAATTAACTAATATGTCTAAGGAAGACATAAAGTTAAATTATGACTATTTAATAGAGTATATTACAAGTAAAAAAGAAAATGATTTTGAAATGCCTACTCTAACTTCTTCAAAAGAAGGTAAAATACATTTTGAAGAAGTTAGAGAAATATATCAAAATGTTAATAAAATATTTAATGTATGTCTTATAATTTCTGTATTAGGAATTGTTTATAACATAAGAAATAAAAATATAAGATTTTTAAATTTAACATCAATATTATTAATAATTATGCCAGTTGCGTTGGTTATACCTATAGTCATAGATTTTGATAGCAGCTTTGTTGTATTTCATAAGCTATTATTTGACAATGACTATTGGATATTTGATCCAATATTAGATCCTGTTATAAAAATTTTGCCAGCAGAATTTTTTATGAATTCAGGTTTGATGATACTAGGTTTTATATTAGCATCTAGTATAATTATTCAGGGTATATATAGACTTTTAAAAAGAAAGAGAGAGCAATAGTATTATGCTCTCTCTTTAGTATATTACTCTTTTTCACTAGCTACTTTAATAATATCTTGAAATTTACTCATAATATAGTCATAGTTATTTTTATTATGAGGAAGTAGACACTGAGAACAATCTTTTATACCTTTATCTGTATATCTAAAATTTCCACCACAGTTTTTTCCTAGAGCGTATAAAGGACAGTAGCAAAATAAGCAATTAAATTCCTCGGGTTTATTAGTTTTATGACAAGGAAAATACTCGCAATTTTTATGGTTAAAAAACTTATAATTTTCACTCATGAGACTAACCTCCTAATTAATTAAACTAAGATAATTATACTAAATATTTCTATTAGTGGTATAATAAAAACATTAAAATCTTTGGAAAATCAGTAAGATAATGAGGTGTTATAATGGAACATATAGAAGAAAAAAAACAAGAAAGAGCCTTGCTTGTAGGACTTAATATAACTTCTACAGCAAAAAGAACAGATGATATAGATATAAATGAATCAATGGAGGAATTAAAAGAACTTGCAAAAGCTGCAGGAGCGGAAGTTGTAGGAAGTTTAATTCAAAATAGGCAATCAAGAGATTCTGCATTTTATGTAGGAAAAGGCAAAGTAGAAGAAATAAAGGCATACTGTGAATCTTTAGATGCTACAATGGTAATATTTAATGATGAATTATCAGGTGCTCATATAAGAAATATAGAAGAAATAGTAGGCATAAAAATAATAGATAGAACTACTTTAATACTTGATATATTTGCACAAAGGGCATTAAGTAAAGAAGGTAAACTTCAAGTTGAACTAGCTCAGTTAAACTACAGACTTCCAAGATTATATGGAATGGGTGGCCAAATGAGTAGAACTGGTGCAGGTATAGGTACTAGAGGACCAGGTGAACAAAAGTTAGAAATAGATAAGAGAAATATACTTAACAAAGCAGCTGACATAAGACGTGAACTTAGAGAAGTTAAAAAAATAAGAGAAACTCAAAGAGTACAACGTATAAAATCAAATATACCTATAGTTGCACTTGTGGGTTACACTAATGCAGGAAAATCAACATTATTAAATGAATTAATAAAAACACATAAAGATTATGAAGCTGAAAAAGAAGTATTTGCAAAAGATATGCTGTTTGCTACTTTAGATGTAACTTTAAGAAAAGCAGTACTTCCAAGCAAAAAAGAATTTTTAGCAGTAGATACAGTTGGATTTGTAAGTAAACTTCCACATGATTTAGTAGAGGCATTTAAAGCAACTTTAGAAGAAGTTCAATATGCTGATTTAATACTTCATGTAGTAGACGCTACAAACTCAAATTATGAAATACAAATGAAAACAACTGAAAAAGTTCTTAAGGAATTAGGAGCAGATAATAAAAATACAATACTTGTATATAACAAAATAGACAGATTAGACCTAGATATATACCCTAAAAACAGAGATGATGTAGTATATATATCTGCTAAAAAAGGTGTGAACATGGATAAGTTATTAGAACTTATAGAAAATGCCCTAAGTGAAGCTACATATCAAGTTAAGCTTTTATTACCTTATGAAAGAGGAGATATATTTAGTAAACTTAAAAATAAATATAATGTAGAAAATTTTGAATATGTAGAAAATGGAATAACAGTTGATGTTAATTTGTTAGAAGAGGATTATAATATATATAAGGAGTATATATTAGAAAAGTAGGTAATAATATGAATATAAGTTGGGACAATATAGGCAACTTAGAGGACCATTATATAACTTATCTTCTATACAAAGAATCTAAAACAGTTTCTCAAATCAGTAAAATAAGAAATATATCAGTTACAGAGGTAAATGACCAATTAATAAAGGCAAAGCTAGAAATAAAATCAATGTTAAAAGAAAAAATTGAGTTATCAAAAGACATAATAGACAAATTTTTAGGGAAAAACAAAAATGACAGATTAGATTTTATAAGTAGCCTAAGTGAAGAAAATTTAATAGACTTTAAAAGAAAGCTATACAAAAGAATACTGACAGAAAAAAATGCAGAAGACTTAATGATATTGATTTGGACAACAGGAGAGCTAAAGGATGATAGGTTCCTAAAATTACTACATCCTCTTACAAGTCATAGACATTCGGACGTAAGAAGGATAACATATTCAGCCCTTAGGAAGATAGAATCACCTAAAAGTAGAGAGTACTTACAAAGGGGATTATATGATACCAATCCTCAAACTAGACAATACTGTGCAAAAGCACTTGCTAAAATTGGAAATGAAAATAGCTTAAAGATGTTAAAACAACTAAAAAGCAAAAAACAATTTGAGAAAGACTACGTATTAAGAGCATATGAAGACGCTATTTATAATTTAGAAAATATAGATAAATAACTTAACATAAAGGAAAAATATTTTACATATAATTAACAAATTAGTTATTTATCTATAAGACATTAAAAACCTAACATTAGAAAATCTAATAAAAACTTTGAAACATTACTTTTTAAGCAAAATATCTAAAAATTTATTACATGCTATAGAAAGTTAAATAGGAGGGGTTTTAAATGATAGTAAGACATTGTGCTGGTGGAGTAGTATTTTATGCAAATAAGGTTCTTTTGATAAAAAACGATAGAGGAGAATGGACACTTCCAAAAGGTAAAATATTTAATGGTGAACTAAAAACAGAAAGTGCAATATTAAGTGTAAAGCAAGAAACAGGTGTAGAAGGAAAAGTTTTAGGGGTAGCCGGAGATAGTATGTATGAATTTTTCTCTAGAAGCAGACAACAACAAGTATGCAACTCAGTTACTTGGTATATAATGGAAACATCAGATACTAGTTGTGTATTAAATAAAGAATTATTAGATGGTGGATTCTTTAAGGTAAAGGATGCTATAGAACAACTAACACATAAAAAGGAAAAATCATTAGTAGAAATATCTTATAAAAAGTACAAAGAATTAAAAAAAGAAGTAGTTGAAACTAGTGCAAGTATATAATATATATTAAATATAAATAAGAGAAAGGGTTTAGCCCTTTCTTTTTTGATTTATAATAGCTTATTCGATATAATATATTATAAAAAGTATAAAATAAAGTTAGTAAATTAAGAACTAATATTTAGATAGATGGAGGCTTTTATGAGTACATACAAAACATTGCATGAATTTGGAATGGATGAAGTTATAATAGAAAAATCAACTTTTATAGGGTATGCAAAGCCTATAAAAACAGAAGAAGAAGCAGTAGAATTTATAAACGAAATAAAGAAAAAGCATAAGGATGCAACTCACAATGTGTGGGCATATACAGTGGGAAAAAGTATGAACATACAAAGATATAGTGATGATGGAGAGCCGCAAGGAACAGCAGGAATACCAAGCTTAGAAGTTATAAAAAAAGAAGATTTAAGGGATGTGGTAGTTGTTGTTACTAGATACTTTGGAGGAGTTAAGCTAGGTGCAGGAGGACTTGTTAGAGCATATACTAAAGGTGCTAAGATAGGCCTTGAAGCTGGTAAAATTATAGATAAGGTTATGTATAAAGAGGTTAGAATAAAGATAGATTACAATCAACTTGGAAAAATACAAAATGAGATAATGAACATGGGGTATTTTGTAAAAGATACTATTTATGAAGATAGTGTTGAGATGATAGTTTATTCAAGACTTAATGAGGTTGATGCACTTACATCAAGAATGACAGACATAACTAGTGCTACGGCAGATATAACATTAGGTGAGGAATTTTATTTATCAGAAAAAGATGGTCAAATAATAATTTAGTATATATTAAATTGCCATATAAAAAAACTAGTTTTAATCTAGGTTTATTCACTAATTCTACATTTTAAAAATCTTATAATATAAGAGGTTATTATAACTTTAGCTTATTGTACATCGGTTGTTTTTTTAATTGGAGAATCTAAAATAAATCCATAAATAATTTTAGTGATATTCTTATAAAACAAATAGAGTAAGTATTTTGACTTACTCTATTTTTATATACTAGAGTATTAATATGTAAACTTTTTATTGATATTTAATTATTATGAGCATAAAGAAAGATGTAATACATTAATTATAGAATTTTTACCTTGATTAAAATATTGACCAAAATTTTAATTTGTAACTTAAGGGAATTAAATTTTCTATTCACTAAGTTATATTTAAATGCATATTATAGATAAAAATGATTTTTAGGAGGGAATATGATAAACGATCAAAAGTATGCTATTTTATCTCTTGAATTACATCTATTTTTTGCAAGGATAATGAAAGAGCACTCTATTTTTTTAGCGGCCGGATTTACACCTAAAAACTCAGACCTTGCTAATGAGGCAGAACATTACAAAAGGGAATTTGAAAAATTACTATCATTTGCAGTGAGTGCTAGTAATGGAATAATTAGACCTAATGTCTTACAATCTGGAGAAATTATTACTAACTATACATTAGGTACAGAAGGAAAGACACAAAATTTAACAGGAATAGAAATAGACCAAAATATAACTAGATCAGAATCAAGGCTACGTAGTGGAAATAATCCTAATGTTAGCGCTAATTTAGTAAATTATGTAGGTCAACTTAATGACAATGCAAAGAGATTACTTAAGGGACTTATTGGTTTTAAGGAAAGATTATTAGATGGAGTATTATCTTGTAACTTGTTTACAGTTAACTACCCATTACTTATTGAACATATACTTCGTGAGGCAAAATTATATCTTTCATTAGTGGAAGATCTTGATAATAGAGTTGATATTGATTCTAAAGATGCTAGAGAAACAGAGTTATTCTGGGATCAAATAATGATGGAACATGCACTATTTATAAGGGGACTACTTGATCCTTCTGAAAATAACTTAATTGAAACTGCAGATGAATTTGCAGATGATTTTGAGGATTTAATAGAAGATGCAAAAAATATGATGAATGCAACGATAAATAGTATTACAAATAAAACATTAAATCAAACTATTCAACTTAGAAACTTCAAACAAGCAGGAACAGAGGGGATTGCAAGTTGTAAAATAAGATCTATAATACTTCCACTTCTTGGAGATCATGTATTAAGAGAAGCTAATCATTATATAAGATTATTACAATCTTATCAAAACATGTAAATAAAAAAATGAGTTCTATTTATTAGAACTCATTTTTTTATTTTCTTAAAACTACATTTACAAGATTTAGGAGGGCATTTTATACCTTTGTAAATCTCTAAACATCCTATGGATAAAAGGAATACTCCAAATATTTTTCTAAGTAGTTCTGATGAAAGGTGGTTAGCTACTAGAGAACCAATAACAGCACCAATAACACCGAAGGTTGCAATTGGAATTATAAGTTTTAAAATAGTGTTTTTATTTTTTATATGAACCATTAATGCAAATATTGTCATTGGAATTGAAGAAAGTAAGTTTATGCTTTGAGCTATCTTTGGATCAATATTTAGGAATAAGATTAGGGCTGGTATTAAAATAGTTCCGCCGCCCATACCCATTCCACCTATTATGCCACCTAAAAATCCTATCAAATACAGCAATCTAAAACACCATCCTTAAAGATGCAATAATCATAATAAGCCCAAATGAAATCCGTAAAAAACGCCCAGTTACTTTACATAAAAGCTTAGCACCTAATATTCCACCAATAACACTTCCTACAGCCACTTTAAATGTAAGTTCAAGATCATAGGTACCATTAGAAATATATACAACAGAGCTTGCACTTGTAAGAAAAACTATTATCGCCAATGCAGTAGCATGGGACTTGTGTTCTTCAACCTTTAATATGTTGTTTAATATAGGAACTAATAAAGTACCTCCTCCAGATCCAAATACCCCATTTATAAACCCTGTTATAAGACCTATTAATGTATTTTTAATATTAAAATTAAAATGTTTATTTTTCATTATAATCACCTTTTAAAGATAGCTTTTACAGAAATGCTAAATTATATTTATGTAATATATAATAATTAAGAGAAAATAATTTTGAATTTTAATTTATATATATGGTTATACTATGATTAAACGAGCTTAAATACCTTCAATTAGAAGGAGAAATTCAGAAAATCATCTGAAAATATATTTATGTAGGAGAGTTCAATTATGAAAGCAGTAGTAGATAAAGATACATGTATATCATGTGGCCTATGTCCAACTATATGTCCAGAAGTATTTTCAATGGACGATGATGGAAAAGCAGTAGCAATAAGTGGCGAAGTTCCAGAAGGTGAACAAGATGCATCTAAAGAAGCTGAAGAAAGCTGTCCAGTTGATGCAATAAGCGTAGACTAATTTAAAATAAAAAATCCATCTATTTTTAGATAGCTATTTAAGTAATTAATTAGTTCTAAATAGATGGATTTTTTTTATTTATAAACATATGATATAATGAAAATATACAAAATATGTAAAGTGTGGATAGGAGATAAATATGAAAGATATAAAGTTAAAGATAGACAAAACTGTAGAGTGGTTAAGGGAAAAAGTTAAGGAAGCTAATAGTAAAGGCTTAATTGTTGGAGTATCTGGTGGGATAGATTCAGCTGTAGTAGCTTACCTTATAAAAAAAGCATTTCCTGAAAATTCTATGGGTGTAATAATGAGCATAAAAAGCAATCCAAATGATAGAGAAGATGCCCTTAAAGTTATAAATGGATGTGGTATAGAATTTCTTGACTTAGATTTAACACAGCCGCAAGATTTAATATTAAGTACAGTAATAAATTCTCTTAAAGAAAAGAATTTATATAAAGAAGATTATTTAAAAATGACAGATGCAAATTTAAGAGCGAGAGTTAGAATGAGTACTGTATATACAGTGGCAAACAATTTAGGATACTTAGTAGTAGGAACAGATAATGCGGCGGAAATACATACAGGTTACTTCACAAAATATGGAGATGGAGGAGTAGATTTAGTGCCGTTATCAAACCTTACTAAAAAAGAAGTATACGAGTGGGCAAAAGTATTAGGCGTACATAAAGATGTAATAAATAAGGCACCATCAGCAGGTCTTTGGGAAGGACAAACTGATGAAAATGAAATGGGTACGACTTATGATATGATAGATGCAGTAGTGGAAGGAAGGTTAGATGAAGTTCCACAAAAAGATAAGGAAATAATCGACAGACTTCACAGAGTGAGTGAGCATAAAAGACACACGCCAGCAGGTCCTCCTAAGTTCTAATTTACTAATTTAAATATATATGCTAAAATTTACGAGTAATAATAAATTTATGAGAATTTATTAAATGATTAGAAATATATATATATTTCTAAATAATATAAAATTAATCATACGTAGTAAGGAGTGAAAGTATGGGACGTATAGGAAACATAATAAATAGAAAAGGTAAGCAAGATGCCAAAAGAGCAAAGATATTCACTAAGCATGCTAGAGCAATAGCTGTTGCAGCTAAAGAAGGTGGAGGAGATCCAGAATACAATGCTACTTTAAAAACTGCTATAGAAAAAGCTAAAGCTGATAATATGCCAAACGACAACATAGATAGAGCTATAGCTAAAGGAGCAGGCGGTGGAGCTAACGAGAACTATGAGACTATAGTTTATGAAGGATACGGACCAGGTGGAGTTGCTGTTATAGTTGAAGCTTTAACAGACAACAAAAACAGAACTGCTGGTAACGTAAGATATTATTTTGATAAAAACGGTGGAAACTTAGGAACTAGCGGATGTGTATCATTTATGTTCGATAAAAAAGGACAAATGTTAATAGAAGCCACTGATGAAGTTTCAGAAGAAGAATTAATGGATGCTGCTCTAGAAGCTGGTGCAGAAGACTTCATAACAGAAGAAGATGGATTTGAAGTAATAACAGCTCCAGAAGACTTTACAGCTGTAAGAGATGAGTTACAAGCTAAGGGATATGAATTTATATCTGCTGAGGTAAAATTAATACCTCAAACTACAACAGTATTAACTGATGAAGAACAATTAAAGTTCATGGAAAAATTAGTTGATATGTTAGAAGAAGATGATGATGTTCAATCTATAGCTCATAACTGGGAAATCGAAGAATAATCTATAAAGATAAGAGCCTAGGCCAAAATATTTGGTCTAGGTTTTTTATGTATTTATTTGCATTTAAAACTAGAACAATATGTTTCAGATAACTCATTTGGTCTAGGCGTTTTAGAAGTAACAGCTATATTATTAAGTGCACATATGACACCTGCATTATGAGTACATGTTTTAACATTACATCCTATAAATGAACATGGATGATCATTATTAGAACTAGATAAGTTATCACTAGACTCTACAAAGGAACTACAACAAGTATGAGTGCTTGTATGAGATTTTTTGCCATTAACAGCAATTTTATTTGCATAACACATTCCGCTATCATTATGTGAACAATTTATTACATTACAGTTTACACTAGACATAAAATTAACCTCCTAATAAATTAATAAATCTATTAGGAGTATTTCCAAGAATAAGGAAAATATATCATTATTTAACAATAAAAATAAATATATTAGTTATCGTGCATAAATAATTGATCAAAATATTGAGTATCCATAAGTGCTTTTGCAACCAATGTTGATGATGATGGATAACTTTTTATAGGTGGCCAGATAACAAATAATTCTTTTTCAAAATCATATATAGTATATTTTTCTCCACGTGTCATGATATCAGAAACTTTAGCAGCTAAGCTTTTCATCTTTAAAAAATCATCTAAGGTAAGGTCATAAAATATAGATGCCTTATGTTGTGGTTGTTTTAAAAGTAAAATATTTTGCTTAAATTCTATAAAATCAAGTCTATCGGAAATTTCTTTAACGTATGAACTCACATAAATACCCCCCTTATAAATAAATTTAATAATGATATATATAATATGTATAAAAAACAATTAATGGGACAAAAATTCAAATATAAATAATTACTAAAAATTACCTAAATATAAAAGATTTTATATCTATAACAATAAATTATGTAGAAGGAGGTATTTTAATGTTTGAAAGAAGAGACCCATTTAATTGGAAAATACCAGTTATGATAATAGCAGGAGTGGTTGCTTTAACAGGTGGTATTTATATAGGAGTAAAAACTAATAGTGCAGATGCTCAAAAAGTGAATGCTAAAGAAGAAATAAAAAAAGAACAAAAGGTTAAAGAAGTATTTGGTTTGAGTAAGGATTGTGAAATATGGGTTCATACGAAAAATGAAGATGGTAGCGAATCAGATAAGACTCCTATGATGGTAGGAACAGTAGATAAATCATTAGTAGAAATGAATGAGAAAGAAATAAGAGAATATTTAAAAAATAAATATCCAGAAAGAGAAGTAGAAAAAATAAGTAAATATGAGATAGTTTTATCAGAAATTCAAACACATAAAGATGCATCTAGAAGCAATAAGTATGCTTTAGAAGCAGATGATGATCTTATAGGACTTTATAAATATGATGATGATGGAAATCGAGAATTAGTAGAGGATACTCAAATACATATAAATTCACTTCCAAAATCAGTACAAGAAGAAATTCAAAAGGGAGTGGTCGTAGATTCACAGGAAGAAGCTTACTCAAGACTTGAAAACTTCGGAAGTTAATGAAATAACCACAACGTAGTGTATATGTTGTGGTTATTTTTGTAACGTAAATAAAACTTATGCTATAATGTATAAGAACATAAGTTTTATTTGAGTTACAAAGATTAATGGGAGGAAGTTTTATTTGATAATACTAGGCATAGACCCAGGAATAGCAATAGTTGGGTTTGGAATAATAGAGTATAAAAATTCGAAATTTAGAGTAATAGATTATGGAGCAGTTACAACTCCTGCAGGAATGGATACATTAAAAAGATTAGAACTTGTTTATAAAGGAATTGATTTAATAATAAAAAAATACAATGTAGATGAAGTTGGAATAGAGGAATTGTTCTTTAATAAAAATGTTAAGACGGCTATAAGTGTAGCACAAGCTAGAGGAGTAACCATGCTTGCTTGTTCACACAATAATAAGCCTGTATATGAATATACACCTCTTCAGGTTAAACAAGGTGTAGTAGGATATGGAAGGGCACAAAAGGCACAGGTTCAGCAAATGGTAACTTCATTTTTAAACCTAAAAGCAGTACCAAAGCCAGATGACGTAGCAGATGCTTTAGCAGTTGCAATATGTCATGCTCATGCCAATAGATTGGAAAAAACATTAAAAAATATAGGGGGTAAGTATGTATAGTTATATAAAAGGAACAATAGAAGAAATATATTTAGACCATATAGTAATAGATAATAATAATATAGGATATAAAATAAATGCATCATCAAACACTATAAAAGATTTAGAAATAGGAAGTATGGCAAAGATATATACAAAACTTATAGTAAGAGAAGATGATATGAGTCTTTGTGGATTTTCAACAAAAGAAGAAATGCATATGTTTGAATTATTAACATCTGTATCAAAAATAGGTCCTAAAGTTGGACTTGGTATATTATCTTTTGCAACACCAGGACAATTAGGAGCCTATATATTAAGTGAAGATATAGCAAAAATGTCTAAAGCACCAGGTGTAGGTAAAAAGACAGCTGAAAGAATAATACTTGAGTTAAAAGATAAAGTAGATAAAAATAATATAGAATTTGAGCCAACTCTACTTACGCAAGCTCCAGTTGCTATATCAAAAGACGAAGCAGTAGATGCATTACTTGCTCTTGGGTACTCAAGTGCTGAGGCAAAGGAAGCAGTAGATAAATGTAAAAAAGACGGACTTAATACAGAAGACATAATAAAGAAATCACTAACATATCTAATGAGTAAGGCATTAAGATAAATTTATAAAATATGATATATTAGTTGAAAATTGAATCAATGAAAATTGAATCAATTAGGATATTTAATATTGTATATTTACAAGGCTTTATATTAAATACTAAAAATTAAGTTGATTGAAGGAATTTAACTTAAATAAATTGTTTAAAGACAATAAAATGTAAGGGGGTAGGATTATGTACGATTTTGAAGATGAAAACAGAATAATTACATCTACCATGAAAAATGAAGATGTAGATATAGAAAATAGCTTAAGACCAAAATCTCTAGATGATTATTTAGGTCAAGAAAAAGCTAAAGAACAGTTAAAAATATTTATAGAGGCTGCAAAGTCTAGAAATGAACAATTAGACCATGTACTATTATATGGACCTCCAGGATTAGGTAAGACAACTTTATCAAGTATAATAGCTAATGAAATGGGTGTTAATCTAAGAATAACATCAGGTCCTGCAATAGAAAGAGCAGGGGATTTAGCTGCAATACTAACTAACTTAAATGAAAATGACGTATTATTCATAGATGAAATACATCGTATAAATAGAAGTGTAGAAGAAGTATTATATCCTGCAATGGAAGATTTTTGTTTGGATATAATAATTGGAAAAGGTCCATCAGCTAGAAGTATAAGACTAGACCTTCCAAAATTTACACTAATAGGAGCTACAACTAGAGCTGGTATGCTTACAAATCCACTAAGAGATAGATTCGGAGTTATATCAAAACTAGATTATTACACTGTTGATGAATTAGCAAAAATAGTCATAAGATCAGCTGAAATATTAGGAGCTACTATAGAGGAAGGTGGTGCAATAGAAATAGCAAGACGTTCTAGAGGAACACCAAGAATAGCAAATAGACTTTTAAAAAGAGTAAGAGACTATGCACAAGTAAGAGCAGATGGAGATATAACTAACGAAGTTGCAGATAAGGCACTAGAACTTTTAGGCGTAGATAGTTTAGGTCTTGATTATGTAGACGAAAAGTTACTTATGACAATAATTGAAAAGTTTAAGGGTGGACCTGTAGGGCTAGATACATTAGCTGCATCAATAGGAGAAGATAGAAATACTATAGAAGATGTATATGAACCTTATTTATTACAATTAGGATTTTTAAATAGAGGGCCAAGGGGAAGGGTGGCAATGCCACTTGCCTATGAGCACCTAAAAATTCCTTACCCTACTAAATAAAGCTATTAAAAATAAAAACTAGGCTTTGTTTTAAAAAGAAATCTAGGGTAAAATAGAAAAGTAAAATAAAGACGAAATAAAAAATCATTAATTTATAGAGTTATAATAATGGCTAGGAATATGAATATAGAAAAAATATGATATTTTTGTTATTATGATAATTATATAAATTTTATGGAAAGGACGTTTAAATTGAAGACAAGTGATTTTTACTTTGACCTACCAGAAGAATTAATAGCGCAAGTACCTATAAAGGATAGATCAAGCTCAAAGCTTATGGTCTTAGATAGAGAAAGCGGAGAAATTGAGCATAAGATATTTAAAGATGTAATAAATTATTTAAATCCAGGAGATTGCTTAGTTCTTAACAATACTAGAGTTATACCAGCTAGATTGATAGGAGAAAAACTTGATACTGGAGGAAAAATAGAATTTCTTTTACTTAAAAGAACAGAAGAGGATACTTGGCAAGCTCTAGTTAAGCCAGGTAAAAGAGCTAAGGTAGGAGCTAAATTCTCTTTTGGAAATGGAAAGCTAATAGGAGAAGTAGTGGGACTTGCTGAAGAGGGTTCTAGAATAATAAAGTTTTATTATGAAGGGATATTTGAAGAAGTTTTAGATGAACTAGGAAATATGCCACTTCCTCCATATATAACAGAAAGATTAGAAGAAAGAGAAAGATATCAAACTGTATATTCAAAACACAATGGTTCAGCGGCAGCACCAACAGCAGGGTTACACTTTACACAAGAGCTACTTAGTGCGATAAAAGCAAAAGGTGTAGATATAGCATTTGTTACTCTTCATGTTGGCCTTGGAACTTTTAGACCAGTAAAAGTAGAAGATGTATTAAATCATGAGATGCACTCTGAGTTTTATATGGTAGATAAAGAGGCAGCTGACAAAATAAATAAAGCAAAAGCTAATGGAAAGAAAGTTATATGTGTTGGAACTACTAGCTGTAGAACTTTAGAGTCTACAAGTAGTGAAGATGGAGTTGTACAAGAGTCTAGTGGATGGACTAATATATTTATATACCCAGGATATAAGTTTAAGGTAGTAGATAGACTTATAACTAACTTCCACTTACCAGAGTCAACTTTAATAATGTTAGTAAGTGCTTTATGTGGAAAAGACAAAACATTAAATGCATATAATGTTGCAGTTGAAGAAAAATATAGATTCTTTAGTTTCGGAGATGCCATGATTATAAAATAGGGGGAATTTGATGAAAAATATAGATAAAAATAATTTATCTTTAAGAATAGCCTATGTTTTTGAATCAATTTTAGCAATGGTGGTTCTACTTGCTGTATTTTTAGGAACTATAGACGTTTTAAGAGTAATATGGACAGCCTATATAGTAGATTTTCATACACCGGTTGATTATGGTCAACTAAATGATATATTAGGACAGATTTTACTTTTAGTTATAGGGGTAGAGCTTGTAGTAATGTTATCACTTCATATTCCAGGTGCTCTTTTAGAGGTATTACTATATGCAATAGCTAGAAAAATGCTATTACTTCCAAAGAGTGAAGGGATGACAGAAGTATTATTAGGTGTTATAGCAATAGCAGGATTGTTTATTATTAGAAAATACTTAATAGCTAAGGATAACAGTACTATGAATATAACCAGTATTCACTATGAAGACTGTGAAGAAGGTCAAGAATGTGAAGAATGCGAAGCTTGTAGAGAAAGAATGAAGCAACACAACGTATAAAATGAATAGATAGTAAGGAGACAAAATTATGAGTGCAATAAGATATGAGCTTATAAAAACATGTAAGCAAAGTGGAGCTAGATTAGGAAGACTTCACACTCCACATGGAGTTATAGAAACACCTATATTTATGCCTGTTGGAACTCAAGCAACAGTAAAATCAATGACTCCAGAAGAGTTAAAAGAAATAGGATCTCAAATAATATTAAGTAACACATATCACTTATATATGAGACCAGGACATGAGTTAGTTAAGGAAGCTGGTGGGCTTCATAAGTTTATGAACTGGGATAAGCCAATACTTACAGATAGTGGAGGATTCCAAGTATTTAGTTTAGGGCCACTTAGAAAGATAACAGAAGAAGGTGTACATTTTAGATCTCATATAGATGGATCTAAACACTTTATAAGTCCTGAAAAAGCTATGGAAATACAAAATGCTCTAGGTTCAGATATAATGATGGCCTTTGATGAATGTGCTCCATATCCAGCGGATAGAGAGTATGTTAAAAACTCTTTAGAAAGAACTACAAGATGGTTAAAAAGATGTAAAGAAGCTCATAAAAACACTGAAAAACAAGCATTATTTGGTATAATTCAAGGTGGAATGTACAAAGATTTAAGAGAGCAATCTGCTAAAGAAATATTAGAATTAGATTTACCAGGATATGCAGTAGGTGGTCTAAGTGTTGGAGAGCCTAAAGAATTAATGTATGAAGTATTAGATTATACAGTACCTCTAATGCCAGAAGATAAGCCAAGATATCTAATGGGTGTTGGAAGTCCTGACGACTTATTAGAAGGTGTTATAAGAGGAATAGATATGTTTGACTGTGTTTTACCTACTCGTATAGCTAGAAACGGTACAGCTATGACTAGTGTTGGTAAAATAGTAGTTAGAAACGCAAAATATGCAAAAGACTTTACTCCATTAGATCCAAATTGTGATTGTTACTGCTGTAAGAATTATACTAGAGCATATATAAGACATCTTGTTAAGGCTAATGAAATATTAGCAGCAAGACTAATAACGACTCACAACTTACACTTCCTATTAAACTTAATGAAGCAAGTAAGACAAGCTATAATGGAAGATAGACTATTAGACTTTAAAGAAGAGTTCTTTAAGCAATACGGATACAAATTATAGAAATTGTACTATGAAATAAAGTATTTTTAATATATAATTATTAATGAAAAGGTAAACTCTTCCTATATTTTAGGGGTATAGTTTATATAAATACTAATTAAAAATAAATAGATTATCCAAGGAGGGTAATCTATAATATTTATAGTATTATAGAATTTAGTATAATAAAAAGGAGTGAAGGTAATGCCACAACAAATGATAATGGCTGTAGTTATGTGGGTAGCAGTATTTGCTGTATTCTACTTCCTATTAATAAGACCTCAAAAGAAAAAAGAAAAGCAATTAAAAGAAATGAGAGAAAACCTAAAAACAGGAGATAAGGTAACTACTATAGGTGGTATAATAGCTCATGTTGCAAAGGTTGAAGAAGATCATGTAGTATTAGAACTTGGACCAAACAGAAGTAAAGTTCCATTTGAAAAATGGGCTATAGGAACTGTTCAGCCACAAGATGAGAAATAATTAAATAATAGTAATTTAAATACCTTTCCTAGAATATATATATATTACTGAGGGGAGGTATTTTTTATGGAAAAAACAAATCATATCTTAAAAGGTCTTGGATATGCGTACATATTAACATTAGCTACTTTACTTATATATAATTTAATACTTACATTTACAGATATGTCAGGAAGCAGTATAGCTATGGCATCTTCAGTTATAACTACAGCATCTTCAGCGTTTGGGGGCTTTTATGCTACTAAACATATAAAAGAAAAGGGTCTTATATATGGATTATTAGTAGGTTTAGTTTATATAGTGTTTCTTATATTGTTAGTTTGTTTAGCTAAAGATCAATTTATGTTTGATATGGGTATGCTTTATAAGGCACTTTTAGTATCCTTATCTGGTGGTATTGGAGGGGTTTTGGGTGTAAACTTCAAATAGAAGTTTTACATAAATACATTTTGTGATATAATCAATAGGGAAATTTAACTAGGAGGTACTTAAAATGGAAAAGAAACATGTTAAAACTTTATCTCAAGCTACATTAAAGCAAAGTGCTGCTAAAGGTGGATGTGGAGAATGTCAAACTTCTTGTCAATCTGCTTGCAAAACTTCTTGTACAGTAGCAAACCAAGAGTGCGAAAGATAATAAGTTTAGGATAAACATAAAAAGTAAGGCGTCATAACTTATGACGTCTTATTTTAATTTTAATTAATGAGTGTGATTTAGCATAGATTATATACATAAATATTATTTTAGATATAAATTAAGCTAATTTTTTGAAGTATTGCCTATATTTTATTTAAGTTATATAATGAAGGATAGAGTTTAAATACAATGAGGAAAATTGTTGATATAGATGAATAAATAATAAAACTTGGGAGGACGCAAAATGAGTATGATACATAAGTTTTCAATGAACGGATATAATATAGTTTTAGATGTAAATGGTGGAGCTGTTCATGTTGTTGATGATGTAGCGTATAGATTATTAGATCATTACAAAGAAAATACAAAGGAAGAATTATTTAAGATTCTAGGTGAAGAATTCACTAAAGAGCAATTAGAAGAAGCATATGAAGAAATAGCTACTTTAGAATCAGAAGGTCTTTTATATACAGAAGATAGCTATGAATTACACCCAGCATTTGTTGATAGAAAGAAAGTTGTTAAGGCATTATGCTTACATGTTGCACATGATTGTAACTTAAAATGTAAATACTGCTTTGCAGCACAAGGTGACTTTGGTGGAGCTAAGGAAATGATGAGTTTTGAAGTTGGTAAAAAAGCAATAGATTACCTTATAGCTAACTCTGGAAACAGAAGAAACTTAGAGATAGATTTCTTTGGTGGAGAGCCATTAATGAACTTTGATGTAGTTAAGCAATTAGTTGAGTACGGAAGAAGTGTAGAAAAAGAACACAATAAAAATATAAGATTCACTATAACTACCAACGGTATATTACTAGATGATGAAAAGATAGAATATATAAACAAGAATATGCACAATGCAGTTTTAAGTTTAGATGGTAGAAAAGAAGTAAATGATAATATGAGACCAACTTTAAATGATAAAGGAAGTCATGACATAATATTACCAAAGTTTAAAAAACTTGTAGAAGGTAGAGATAAAGATAAGTACTACTACATAAGGGGTACTTTCACAAGAGAAAACTTAGACTTCTCTAAAGACGTTATGCATTTTGCTAACGAAGGATTTGCTCTTACATCTATAGAGCCTGTTGTAGATGCAGATGAAAATCCATATGCTCTTAAAGAGGAAGATTTACCAAGAGTATTTGAAGAATATGAAAACTTAGCAGTAAAATATGCTGATATGTTAAAATCAGGTAAAGATTTTAAATTCTTCCACTTTATAATAGACCTAAATCAAGGTCCATGTGTAATAAAGAGAGTAACAGGATGTGGAGCAGGAAATGAATATCTTGCTATAACTCCAAATGGAGATATGTATCCATGTCACCAATTCGTTGGAAATGAAGACTACAAACTATCTAACATAATGGAAGAAGAAATAGTATTCCCTAAAGAAGTTGTAAAGAGCTTTAGAGATGCTCACGTATACAGCAAAGAAGATTGTAAAAAATGTTGGAATAAATTCTACTGTTCAGGTGGATGTCATGCAAATGCAATAAACTTTAACAATGACATAATGAAGCCATATGAATTAGGATGCGAAATGCAAAAGAAACGTACAGAATGTTCAATAATGATACAAGCAAAATTAATGTTAGAAGGAGAATAAGATGATAAAAGGGTACAAAGGAATAGAACCTAATATTCATGAAAATGTGTTTGTAGCAGATAGTGCAGATATAATAGGTAATGTAACTATAGGAAAAAATGCTAACATATGGTATAACGTAGTTATAAGAGCAGATGAAAGTAGCATAACTATAGGAGAAAATACAAATATTCAAGATGGATGTGTAGTTCATATTTGTCATGATGCACCGACTATAATAGGAAACAATGTAACTATAGGACACAAAGCTCTTATACATGGATGTAAAATAGGAGATAATACATTAATAGGTATGGGGGCAATAGTGTTAGATGGTGCTAAAGTCGGAGAAAGTACACTACTTGCTGCTGGAAGCTTAGTACCTCCAGGTAAAGAAATACCATCAGGAGTACTTGCTATGGGTTCACCTGCAAAAGTAATAAGAGAACTAACACATGAAGAAAAAGAAAATCTTAAAAAATCAGCATTAAAATATGTAGAAACTGCAAATAATCATAAATAAGAAAACTAAAAGGGCAATTTTAATATTGCCCTTTTATTGTTTACTTAAGTCAATAAAAGATGGAGCTGATAAGAGTGAGAATAAGTTACAGAAATATAAAAAGATACAAAGAAATTATACGCATATTAATTAAATATGGGTTTTCTTATATAGTAGAAAAATTAAATATTGAAGGTGTAGCATATAAAATACCTATAACCAATCCATCTGAAGAAATAAAACAAATGTCTACGGGGGAAAAGATAAGACGAGCTTTTGAAGAGTTAGGACCTACTTATGTTAAGTTAGGACAAATCTTAAGTACTAGAAAAGATTTGTTAGACCAAGATATAATAGATGAATTATCTTTGCTTAGAGATAGTGTAGAACCTTTTGATACGGATATTGCTAAAGAGATATTTAAAGAAGAAATAGGTCTAGATATAGAAAAAGTATTTAATGAATTTAATCCTAATCCAATAGGGGCGGCATCTATTGGACAAGTATATGAAGCCAAGCTTCAAAATGGAGAAGATGTAATAATAAAGATACAAAGACCTAATATTGAAAGTAGGATAAAATCAGATTTAGAAATACTAAAGGGAATGGTTTTAGCATTTAAAGATTCAAATAAACATAGCTCTATAGACGTTATACAGATAATTGAAGAGTTTCAAACTCAATTAATGAGAGAGCTAGATTACAACTTTGAAGCTATAAATGCTATGAAGTTTAGGAAAATGTTTGAAAATAGTAGAGAAGTTTATATACCTAAAATCTATGGAGAATTTACTACAAAAAAAGTATTAGTAATGGAAAAAATTATAGGTATAAAACTAAATGACGCAGAGAAAATAAAGGAACTTAATTGGGACACAAAGATAATAAGTGATATAGGGATTAAGTCTTTATTTAAGCAAGTATTTGAGTATGGCTTTTTTCATGCTGACCCACACCCAGGCAATATTTTTGTAGTTAGTCAAAACACTATATCTTACATTGATTTTGGGATGGTAGGAATAGTAGATAGAAATACACTAAATGCTTTAAATGAAATTGCAGTAGCTCTGGTAGAGAAGAATGTAGATAGGGTAATATATATATTAACAGAGATGGATGTTATAAATAATGAAGTGGATATAATTGGGCTAAGACAAGATTTATTATATTTAATTCATTATTATTATGATGTTCCAATAGAAAAAATAAATATATCGGATATTATGAATGAAGTATTTAGATTCTTTAGAAGATATAAAGTATCAATACCATCACAGCTTTCTACACTTGCAAAAGCAGTAATAACCCTAGAAGGAACTGGAAGAGATTTAAATCCAAACTTCTCCGTGTCATCTATAGGTAAAGAATTTATGAAGCATTATTATATAAATAAATTTAATCCTCAAAATGCTTTCTTAAAGTCAAAACATATGACAGAAGAGATTATATCAGATATGAAAACTATACCTAAGCAAATAAGAGGTATACTTAGAAATATAGAAAAAAACAATATAAAAATTCAATTAGAAGACATAAAGTTTGCTTCACTAGAGGAAATAATGAGGGATCTAACTACACAAGTGTCTTTAAGTTTAGTATTAGCTGCTATAATAGTCGGTTCCTCACTTATAATTTCATCACCTAATATAACTAATAATATATGGATAAGGTTTACTGCATTAAGCGGTTTCTTTATATCATTTATAATAGGTATATTAATAGTAGTCAAAATTATAAGAATTCAATATAAAAAGAAATAGAGGGGGATAAGTTATGTTCAATAAAAAATGGACACTTAAGCATACGGGAGATGTATGTGAAAGCGAATTAAGTAAAAAATTAAAAATTTCCCCGGAAATTAGTCAAATTTTAAAAAATAGGGAAATAAATAACGAAAAAGATGCAGAAATATTTATGAATCCATCATTAGAATATTTAAGAGACCCATTTTTAATGAAGGACATGGATAAAGCCGTAGATAGAATAAAAAAAGCTATAGACAATAAAGAGAGCATATGGATATATGGAGATTATGATGTAGATGGAGTATCTTCTACCTCAATATTATGTTTATATTTTGACTCTATTAACTATCCAGTTAATTATTACATACCAAATAGATTAGAAGAAGGATATGGCATAAATGAAGAAGCTATAAGACACATACATAATCAAGGATGTAACCTAATGATAAGTGTAGACTGTGGTATTACATCTGTAGAGGAAGTAAAAATAGCAAATGAATTAGGTATAGATGTTATAATAACAGACCATCATGAGTGTCAAAGTGAAATACCTAATGCTCTAGCTGTTATAAATCCAAAACAAGAAGATTGTAATTATCCTTTTGATATGCTTTGTGGATGCGGTGTTGCCTTTAAATTAATACAAGCACTTACTCCTAAAGAAGAATTTAAAAATAGTTTATATAAATATTTAGAAATAACAACCCTAGCTACTATATGTGATATAGTACCGCTAGTAGACGAAAATAGAATAATAGTAAAAAATGGTTTAACTCTTATGTCTAAGGGCAATAATATAGGCTTAAGGGAGCTTATAAAGGTTTGTGGAGTTGAAACAGAAAAAATAGGTTCATCTCATATAGGATTTTCTATAGGACCTAGAATAAATGCATCAGGTAGACTTGGATACTCAATGTTAGGTGTTGAATTATTTACTACAAAAGATACAGAAAAAGCTAAAGAAATAGCTATGTTATTAGAAGAGAAAAATAACGAAAGACAGTTAATAGAAGGAAAAATGTATCAAGAAGCAGAGGCTATAATAGAGGCTAATGAAAAGTACAAGACTGATAAAGTTTTAGTTATAGCTAATGAAGGGTGGCAACATGGAGTTATTGGTATAGTTGCATCAAAGCTTACAGAAAAATATTACAAGCCAACAATACTATTAACTATAGAAGATGGTGAAGCTACAGGTTCAGCTAGATCTATAAAAGGGTTTAGTATATTTGATGCACTTGTAAGATGTAAAGATTTATTAAATAAGTTTGGTGGGCATGAACAAGCAGCAGGTTTATCTTTAGATAAAGAAAACATAGACAAGCTTTCTAATGAAGTTAATAAGTTTGCAGATTATGAACTTACTGAAGAAGACTTAATCGAAAATGTAAAAGCAGAACTTGAATTAAAAGAAGAATCTATAAGTTTAGAATTAGTAGAAGAACTTCATAAGCTAGAGCCATATGGATTAAATAACCCTAACCCTAGATTCATAGTAAGAGATGCAATACTTAAAAGTATAATAACTATGGGTAAAAATAAACAACATATAAAGTTTACTATAGAAAAAGAAAAGTCTTATGAATGTATAGGATTTAATATGGCATACCTTAAAGAAAGATATATGCCAGGAGATAAGGTAGATGTACTTTTTCAATTAGATGAAAATAATTTTATGGGAAGAAGAAGTATTCAGCTTTTATTAAAAGATATAAGAATGTCTTATCCTAAAAATAGTAGTACAAATGAAGATATTATTGAACTATTTTCAAAGACTATACCTAGTGAAAATTGCTTATACGATATAAAAGAAGTTGATAAAAATTCATTATATGAAAAATTTGGATTTGATAATATAGAAGAAATGATAAGTGGAAATAAAGATATTAATATATTTGATTACATAACTAAAGATACATTAGTTATAGCAAATACTATAAATGGGTTTTATAGAGCTATATCAGATATGTCATTAGTAGATGAAGATATAATAGATGGATTTGACATAAACTACAACGAAATTATGTCAAAGAGTGATAAACTTCAGCTTATATTCTCTCCAAATATTGAAAAAATTAATATAAAAAGATATAATAATATTATTCTTTATGATTATTTGTATAATATGGGGGACTATTCTCATTTATACGAAAAAGCGAATAATGAGGCTATAATTATCAAATATTATAGTCAAACGGATTTACTATATCTAAACAATATTGTAAATAATTTAATTCCAGAAAGAGAAGAATTTATATACGTATATAAATTTATGCTTTCAAATAAAGAAATAAATGTTGACTTTAGAGATATAAAGAAGGTATTTAATATAATACCTTTAAAAGTATTTACAATATTAAAAGTGTTTAAGGAATTATTATTATTAGATTTTGAGTTTGTAGATGATGAAGTACTAAATACAAAATCTATACATATAAAGTTATTACCGAAACCAGACAAAAAATTAAATTTAGATGAAAGTAAAATACTTAAAAACTTAAAAACTTTAAACGAGAAATATAGAGAAAGTTATTAGGAGGAGCAATTGTAATGGATTTAAAACAAAAGATAAGAGAAATCAAAGACTTCCCAAAAGAAGGAGTAAGTTTTAAGGATATAACTACATTAATGCAAGACGGAGAAGCTTTTAAATATGCTATAGATGAATTTATAAAAAATTTAAAAGATAAAAACATAGACATAGTAGTAGGACCTGAAGCGAGAGGTTTCTTAACAGGAACTCCAGTTGCTTATGGAATGGGAGTTGGGTTTGTCCCAGTTAGAAAACCAGGAAAATTACCATATGAAACAGAAAGCTATCAGTACGGATTAGAATATGGTAGTGACACTTTACAAATACATAAAGATGCTATAAAGCCAGGACAAAGAGTAGCAATAGTTGATGACTTACTAGCTACTGGAGGAACTATGGAAGCTGCAGCGGCTCTAATAGAAAAATTAGGTGGAGAAGTTGTATCTATGCAATTCTTAATAGAATTAGAGTCCTTAAATGGAAGAGAAAAGCTATCTAAATACGATGTAAATTCTCTAATAAAATATTAATAAATTAGATTATTTTACAAAGGTGCTTAAAGGCATTACTAAAATAGTTGGTATTATACCAACTATTTTAGTATAAAGAATTAAAATGTTTACACAATAGGATTAAAAAGGTATTAAATTAATATAGGGTTTTGTTTCTTTGAGTAAATGAATGAGGCTTTATAAAATTACATATGTAAAATAGGTGGTATTATGCATGATAAGGAATTACAAGAATTAATAGAAAAAATAAAAGGTTATGCTCCAAATGCTGATATAGATTTAGTAAAAAAAGCTTATTATCTTGGTAAAAAAGCACATGAAGGTCAGTTTAGAAAGTCTGGTGAACCTTATTTCATTCATCCTCTAGCAGTTGCCAATATACTAGCAGACATGGAACTTGATATAGAAACTATAGCAGCAGGAATATTACATGACGTTGTTGAAGATACGGACTATACTTATGAAGATATAGAAAAAGAGTTTTCTCAAGAAATTGCCAATTTAGTGGACGGAGTAACTAAACTTGGACAAATTAAGTATCAATCAAAAGAAGAAACACAGGCAGAAAATCTAAGAAAAATGTTTATGGCTATGGCTAAGGATATAAGAGTTATACTTATAAAATTAGCAGATAGACTTCATAACATGAGAACTTTAAAATTTATGCCTCCAGAAAAAGCAAAATCAAAAGCAAAAGAAACACTTGAAATCTATGGGGGAATAGCAAATAGATTAGGTATTTCTAAGATAAAATGGGAATTAGAAGATTTAGCACTTAGATATATAGATCCAGATGGATACTATGAATTAGTTGAAAAAGTAGCTAAAAAAAGAAGCCAAAGGGAAGAGTATATAAAAAAAGTTTTAAGTATACTAGATGAAAAATTAAAATCTGTAAATATACCATACAATGTATATGGAAGACCTAAGCATTTTTATAGTATATACAGTAAGATGAAAAATAAAGACAAGGGATTTGAAGAAATTTACGATTTAACAGCAGTCAGAATAATAGTAGATAATGTTAAAGATTGTTATGCAGTACTTGGAATGGTACATACATTATGGAAGCCAATTCCAGGAAGATTTAAAGATTATATAGCAATGCCAAAACCTAATATGTATCAAAGTCTTCATACCACTGTTATAGGACCAGATGGAGAACCTGTAGAGATACAAATAAGAACAAAAGAAATGCATCAAATAGCTGAATACGGGATTGCAGCTCACTGGAAATATAAAGAAGGTAAAACTCAAGATACAAGACAAAATGTTGAAGAGAAACTTCAATGGTTAAGACAAATGATGGAGTGGGAAAAAGACTTAAAAGATCCTCAAGAGTTTTTAGATGCTCTTAAAGATGATGTATTTAGTAGTCAAGTTTATGTATTCACTCCAAGGGGGGACGTTATAGAACTTCCGGCAGGTGCAACTCCAATAGATTTTGCTTATAGAGTGCATACTAATGTAGGTAATAAATGCGTTGGAGCTAAGATAGACGGAAGAATAGTTCCTATTGATTATAAATTACAAAACGGAAATATAGTAGAAATATTAACTTCTTCAAATTCAAATGGACCAAGTAGAGACTGGATTAATATAGTAAAAACACCAAATGCTAAAAGTAGAATAAGACAGTGGTTTAAAAAGGAAAGAAGAGAAGAAAATATTGAACGTGGAAATTTAATACTTGAAAAAGAATTTAAAAAATATAATATACCAGCAAAAGAAGCTTGTATAGAAAAGTACCTAGGTCAAGTGGCTAAAAAATTCAATCAACAAACTGTAGAGGATTTAATAGCTACTATTGGTTATGGTGGAATAATGGCATCACAAGTTGTTCCAAAGGTAAGAGAATTATACGAAAAAGAAGTCAAAAAAACTAAAAAAGAACAAGAAGTAAATGCTGTAGAGGACTTAAAGAATCATAATTTAACAGATTCTGAATATAAGAAAAAGAGAAAGAATACATCTCAAGGAGTAACAGTAAAAGGACTTGATAATATATTAGTTAGATTTGCAAAATGTTGTAATCCACTTCCAGGTGATGAAATAGTAGGATATGTTACAAAAGGTAGAGGTGTAGCTGTTCATAGAAAAGACTGTCCTAATGCAAATGTAAATGGAGACTTCTTTAAAAATAGATTATTAGAAGTTGAATGGTGTAACTCGGAAAGTAGTAGATTTGAAGCAGAAATTCAAATAAAAGGTGTAGATAGAAAAGGTATAATTAATGATATAACTCATGCTGTAGCAGTTGAAAAAGTAGGATTTAATGGTATAAATGCCAGAAAAGGAAAAGAAGGTATTATAAATGTTAATCTACTTATTGAAGTTGATAATATAGATGAGCTAAATTTATTAATGAAAAAGATAAAATCTATACCAGGAATAGAAGATGTATATAGAGTAATAAACTAGGAGGAAGGACTATGAGAGCAGTTGTACAAAGAGTATCATCATCTAAAGTTACAGTAGGTGATCGTGTTACAGGCCAAATAAACAAGGGACTACTTGTTTTACTTGGAGTGACTCATGAAGATACATCAAAAGATGTTGATTACATGATAGATAAAATACTAAACCTAAGAATTTTTGAAGATGAAAATGAAAAAATGAACTTATCTCTTAAAGATGTAGGTGGAGAACTTTTAGTGGTTTCACAATTTACCTTATATGGTGATTGTAGAAAAGGAAAAAGACCAAGCTTTACAAATGCAGCAAGACCAGATGTTGCAACTAAACTTTATGAAGAGTTTGTACAAAAAGCAAAGAATAATGATATAGTAGTTGGAACTGGTGAGTTTGGTGCTCATATGATGGTAGATTTAACTAATGATGGACCAGTTACAATATTATTAGAGTCAAATAAAGCTTTCTAGGGGGATTTAAAAATGAAAATAGAAAAAATACTTGAACCAAGCTTTGGTGAAAATATGTATATATTAGTAGATGAAGAAACTAAAAAATGTGCAGTAGTAGACCCAGGTGGAGCAGAAGATAAGATATTAAATTATATAAAAAATAATGGTTTAACACTTGAGTATATATTATTAACTCATGGACATGGAGATCATATAGGTGCAGTAAAATCTATAAGAGAAAAGACAGGTGCTAAGGTAGTTGCACATACTGATGAAAAAGAGCTATTAAATGATAATAGAAAAAATTTAAGTTGTATGATGCCTCATTGCGGACCACAAGAATTAGATGCTGACATATATGTAAATGATAAAGAGAAATTAACATTAGGTAATTTAAAACTATCATTTATACATACACCAGGACATACAAAAGGTGGAATGTGTATAAGAGTCAATGATGATATGTTTACTGGAGATACTTTATTTGCAGGAAGTATAGGTAGAACAGATTTTATTGGAGGAAGTTATAAAGAGTTAGAAAAATCTCTTAAGAAATTATCAAAATATGAAAATGACGTTAAAATTCATCCAGGTCATGGACCAAGTTCTACTTTAGGAATAGAAAAGACGAGCAATCCATATATGAGCAGATAAAAAATAATTGCTCCAATAACTTATGGATAATATATAACTAAAGTTTTAAAAGATAGCTATATTAGCTATCTTTTAGGCATTTAAGTAACTTAAAGTAAATTTAACTATTATGTTAAGAAGGAGCAAGAAAATGATAGGTGTAGTTTTAAAAGGACATGATTATAAATACGAAGTAGCTGAATTAATAAAACTATTTACTACGGATTTTGAATTTGTAGAAAGAAAAAGCTTCGGAAGAATATTAACAAATACATTGTTAAAATATAATGATACAATAATCGCTAAAACTGAATACTATGAAAATTATGATTTAAAGTATGAGTTTAGAGACCATATAAACATAAGTGGATTAAATGAACAAGAAATAAAAAAAGCTACAAAAGAAACTATAAAAAGAAGTATATTTAAAGTTTTAAAAAATAGATTAAACTCATATGTACCTTGGGGGATACTAACAGGTATAAGACCTGTTAAGATAGTACACACTCTATTAGATCAAGGTGTAGATGAAGAGTCTATAAGAAAAATATTAAAAGAAAAATACTATATAATGGATGAAAAAATAGACTTAAGCTTAGAAATTGCAAAGAGAGAAAGAATATTTATATATCCAATAGATAAAAATAAAATTTCTTTATATGTAGGTATACCATTTTGTCCAACAAGATGTTATTATTGTTCATTCCCAGCAAATCCATTAAAGCAATTTGGACATTTAAGAAAAGAATATGTAGATAAGCTTATAGAAGAAATAAAGGGACTTTCTAAAATATTAAAAGACACTAATAAAGAAATAGAAACACTATATATTGGCGGAGGAACTCCAACAGCTTTAGAAAAAGAAGAGTTAGATACTTTAATAACTGCTTTATTTAAAGAGTTAGATTTAAGTACAATAAAAGAATTTACAGTAGAAGCAGGAAGACCTGATACTATAACTAGAGAAAAATTAGAAGTTCTTAAAAAGCATAATGTAGATAGAATAAGTATAAATCCTCAAACTATGAATGATGAAACATTAGCTAAAATAGGTAGAGACCATACTGTAGCTGATATAGTAGATTGTTTTAATATGGCAAGAGCAATAGGATTTGATAATATAAATATGGATATCATATTAGGTCTTGTAGATGAAGATTTAGATATGGTTAGAAATACTTTAGAAGAAATCAAAAAACTTTCACCAGAAAGTTTAACAGTACATACATTAGCTGTAAAAAGAGCATCTAATCTAAAAGAAAATCTAGATAAATACGAACTTACAAGATATGAAGAAATGATAAAAATGATAGATTTATCAATGGAATATGCTCGTGATATGGGACTTAATCCATATTATATGTACCGTCAAAAGCATATGTTAGGAAATCTAGAAAACATAGGATATGCTAAAGAAGGTTATGAATGTATATATAACATTCAAATAATGGAAGAAAAGCAAAGTAACTATGCAGTAGGTGCTGGATCTATATCAAAATTTGTATATGTTGATGAAGATAGAATAGAAAGAGTTGACAATGTTAAAAATGTAGAGCAATATATAGACAGAGTTGATGAAATGATAGAAAGAAAGAGAAAGGAGATATACAAAAATGTTAACTAAAGCTCCAAGAGGAACTAAGGACATAACTCCAAAAGATGCTTACAAATGGAATTATGTTGAAAATAAATTTAGAGAGGTATGTGCATTATTTGGATACGAAGAAATGAGAACTCCAATATTTGAACATACAGAATTATTCAAAAGAAGTGTTGGAGATACAACTGACATAGTACAAAAGGAAATGTATTCTTTTGAAGATAAAGGTAAAAGAGATATAACTTTAAAGCCAGAGGGAACTGCTGGTGTAGTTAGAGCATTTATAGAAAATAAATTATATGCAGAAACTCAACCAACAAAGTTATTTTATATGACACCTTGTTTTAGATATGAAAGACCACAAGCAGGAAGACAAAGACAATTCCACCAATTTGGAATAGAAGCTTTAGGAAGTGACAAACCATCATTAGATGCAGAAGTAATAGCTTTAGCTGTTCAATTTTTCAATGAAGTTGGTCTTAAAGATTTAGTGGTTAGCATAAACTCTGTTGGATGTCCAACTTGTAGAGCTAAATACAACGAAATACTAAAAGCATACTTAGATTCAAAAGCAGATGTATTATGCGAAACTTGCTTAGAAAGAAAAGATAAAAACCCAATGAGAGTTATAGACTGTAAGAATCCTACATGTCAAGAAAACTTACAAGATGTACCTTTTATGGTAGATCACTTATGTGATGATTGTAGAGAACACTTTGCAAAAGTACAAGAGTACTTAAGTGAAATGGAAATAAACTATGTAGTTGACAAAAAAATTGTTAGAGGACTTGATTACTACAAGAAAACTGCTTTTGAGATAATATCAAATGATATTGGTGCTCAAAGTACAGTTTGTGGTGGAGGAAGATACGACGGACTAGTAGAACAAATTGGAGGACCTAAAGGAGTTAGTGGTATAGGATTTGGTCTAGGAGTTGAAAGATTATTATTAACTTTAGAAAATAATAATATAGAAATCGAAAATCCACATGCTATGGATATATTCATAGTAACAATAGGAGATAAAGCTAAAACTAAGAGCTTTAAAATATTAAAAGATTTAAGAAGTGAACATATAAGTGCTGAAAATGACCACTTAGATAGAAGCGTTAAGGCACAATTTAAGTACTCAGATAAAATAAATGCAAAATTCACTATAGTTATAGGTGATGATGAGTTAGAAAATGATAGTGCTACACTTAAGAATATGGCTACATCAGAGCAAACTACTATAAAACTAAGTGATATAGTTAAAGAATTAAAGGAAAGATTATAATTTATAAATTACTATACAATTTTAAATATAATTTATGATATATCATAAATTATAGAAAGCCAATTTTAAATGGACAAGTAAATTGCAGTAATGATAAAATATTAAATTATAATAAGTCTTATACAAAAGGTCTTAAAGAAAGACTTTTGAAGCACATATACAAAGATTATATATCAATAATTTTTAAATAAATATAGTTTATTATGTGCTATAGGAAATTTAAAGAAAGCCTGGAGGGTAAATAATGGAAACTCTAAACGGATTAAAGAGAACTCACTATTGTGGGGACTTAAGAGAAAACAATATAAATGAAGAAGTTGTCCTTATGGGATGGGTTCAAAAGAAAAGAAACTTAGGTGGATTAGTATTTGTTGACTTAAGAGATAGAAGTGGATTATGCCAAATAATATTTGATACTGACGTTAATGCTGAAGCTTTTGCTAAGGCTGAAAAGTTAGGTTCTGAATATGTTATAGCTGTTAAGGGAAAAGTTTGTGAAAGATCATCTAAAAACCCTAACATGCCAACTGGTGATATAGAAGTATTTGCTACTGAACTTAGAATACTTAATGAATCTCAAACACCACCAATATATATAAAAGATGATGATAATGTATCAGAAGAATTAAGACTTAAGTATAGATACTTAGATTTAAGAAAGCCATCTATGCAAAAGACTTTAATGTTAAGAAGTAAGGTTGCAAATATAGTAAGAAACTACTTAACAGAAAATAACTTCTGTGAAATAGAAACACCTTTCTTAATAAAGCCAACTCCAGAAGGTGCTAGAGATTATCTTGTACCAAGTAGAGTTAATGAAGGTAAATTCTATGCTTTACCACAATCACCACAATTATTCAAACAATTATTAATGGTAAGTGGTATGGATAGATACTTCCAAATAGTTAAGTGCTTTAGAGATGAAGACTTAAGAGCAGACAGACAACCTGAGTTTACTCAAATAGACTGTGAAATGTCTTTTGTTGAACAAGAAGATGTTATGGCAATAATGGAAAAAATGGTGCAAACTATATTTAAAGAAATATTAAATGTAGATGTAGCATTACCACTTCCAGTTATGACATATGCTGAAGCTATGGAAAGATACGGAAGTGATAAGCCTGATACTAGATTTGGATACGAATTAACTAATATATCTGATTTAGTAGAAAACTGTGGATTTGGAGTATTTGCTAATGCTACTAAAGATGGAATGAGCGTTAGAGGTATAAATGTTGAAGGTAAATCTGATGAAATAAGTAAAAAGCAATTAAGTAAAATAGAAGACCATGCTAAGACTTACAGAGCTAAAGGTCTTGCTTGGATGAGAATAGGAGCTAACAGAGAGGTTACTTCTCCAATAGCTAAGTTCTTCACAGAAGAAGAATTAACAGCTATACTTGACAGAATGAATGCTAAAGAAGGCGACTTATTATTATTCGTTGCTGATAAAAACTCTGTAGTATTTGATGCATTAGGTCAAGTTAGACTTGAAGTTGCTAGAAGACTTAACTTATTAGACAACAATGAATACAAAATGTTATGGGTAACTGAATTCCCTGTATTTGAAGAAGATGAAGAAACTGGAAGAATGGTAGCTAAACATCATCCATTCACTTCTCCAATGGATGAAGATATAGAAAAGCTTGAAGGAGATGACAAAGCATCTTTAAGAGCTAAGGCTTACGATATAGTTATAAACGGATACGAAGTTGGTGGAGGAAGTGTTAGAATATTTAACGCTGACGTTCAACAAAAAATGTTTAAAGCATTAGGATTTACTGAAGAAGAAGCTAGAGAGAAATTTGGATTCTTATTAGATGCATTTAAGTATGGAACTCCTCCTCATGCAGGAATTGCATTTGGACTTGATAGATTAGTTATGATACTTGCAGGAACTACTAACATAAAAGATGTTATAGCATTCCCTAAAAACCAAAGTGCAGTATGTCCAATGACTAATGCTCCAGCAGTAGCTGAAGAAGCGCAATTAAAAGAATTAAATATAAAAGTTGAAATAAACAAGTAATATACAAATTTTGTATATTATAGCAAAGAAAGTGCCTCAAGATAGATTATTAAGAGGCACTTTCTTTATTTATTTATTTTTGAGCAAGGTATAAACCTAGTGGATACATAAAAATTATAATTTAAGTTTGACTATTTAATATTATTTTGAGAATAGTACTTGCTTACAAGCATCTTTTCTCCACCTTCAACGGATCTTTCTCCACCCGCATAAGGTTTAGTACCCTCCATGTTATATGCTTTATCTCCAGATAATAAATTTTTAGCATGATCATCTAAAGTATCTTGTGAATATTTATTAGTTGTTTTATTATCTGAGCTATCGTAATAATCAAGTTCAGATGAAATTTCCATTCTTAAGTTATTTAAAGCTTTTTTAGCATTTGATTTAGAATTAGTATCCATATTAGAATCTCCTTTAAAAGTAATCTATTAATATAATCAACATAATAAGCTAAAACTATACTTAAAAGAGTAAAATAGTATTATAATTAAGATATAAATATGAAAAATATTTAGAATTTAATAATTATATTATATAATATAATTACTAATCATTATTAAAAACTATTTATTTTGTAATTAAAAATGATTAGTAGGCTATATTTTCTAAAAAATTCGTATAAAGTATTAGATAGTTTGAATTAAATTCACATCGAAAAAATAAAAATAAGCTATAATATATATATCAATAAAAGAGGTGAACATATGGAAAGAAAATTAGCTGAGTCAAATGATAAAGAAGCTCTTATAAAAAGACTTAAAAGAATAGAGGGACAAGTTAAAGGTATTCAAAATATGATAGAAGAAGAAAGGTATTGTGTAGATATATTGGTCCAAATATCGGCAATTAGATCTGCTATAAACAAAGTGGGTACAATAGTGCTTGAAAATCATATAAAAGGATGTGTTTCTCACACCATAAAAAGCGGTAATGAAGAAGTTACAGAAGATGTTATAAATGAATTAATGGGTACTATAACTAAGTTTACAAAATAGGGGTGGTTTTGTGGAACAACAAGGGTATATAATAGAGATTTTAGATAAAAATACTGCTAAGCTAAAAATGCAAAGGCATTCTGCTTGTGCAGCTTGTGGAAAATGTGTTACTAGTTCAGAATCAAAAGACATAGTGGTAGAAGTTGATAATAACATAGGTGCTAAAGTTGGAGATAGGGTAAAAGTAAATATGGATGGTGTAAATGTATTAAAAGCAGCCTTTTTAGTATATCTTACTCCATTAGCAGGTCTTTTGATTGGAACAATAGCTACATATTTTATACTAAATAGCATAAGTATGACAAGTAGTATAGAAGTTATAAGTTTTATAGTGGGTATTACTACTATGATGATTGTTTTTTTTATACTTAAAAAAAGAGATAAAAAATTTAGAGAGGGCAGAGAGTATATACCTATAATTACGGATATAGTATCAAGTGGAAAAGATATTTCTTTATAGTATATAGTCAATCATGCTCATATATTAATAAAAAGGCTATGAATATAGAATTAAACTCTATTTTCATAGCTTTTTTATAAAGGTTTTATAATTAAAATCTAAGCAATTATTTATTAACCTTTTGAATTAATGCTGCCATTTTCTTTAGTTTGAATATATTTATAGTTCTAACAAAAGAAGTCATAACTAATATTCCAAGTGCTATAGCGGCCCCAGAAAATAATACATCTGTACCAACTGATACAGCCATATCATAATCTCTTTGAACTAGATAAAGCATAGTATTATACATTCCAAGTCCAGGAACTAAAGGTATTATACCTGGTATTACAAATAATATTGCAGGATGTTTTAATTTCCTAGCAAGCATTTCACTTATAAAAGCAACAATTAGAGTAGCTATGAAGTTTGAAATTATTGCATTAGAAGTAATTCCCATTAAATAATAATACATTGTCCACCCTATACCTCCAGTAATTCCTGCTGGAACTAGTGTAGATATAGGTCCATTTAAAAATACAGCAAATCCAACAGTAGAAAATGCTGAAAATATAAAATGCCAAACTAAACTCATATCAGTCATTAGAATGCACCTCCAAACTTAAGCCATAAATCTAGAACAAGACCAACACCACAAGCTATAGAAATAGCAGTTAAGCCTGCATCAAAAGCACGTGCTACTCCTGAAATTAAATCCCCTGCAATTAAATCACGTATACCTTTTATAAAAGATACTCCAGGAAGTAGTGGCATTATAGAACCAACTATTAGGGTTTTAGGTGTTGCTAAGAAGCCAAGTTCTGTTATTAAAACCCCAGTTAAAGCTATAAATACTGAAGCTATTAAACTAGAAAAGGCTGGTATATTACTTATCTTCATAATTTTTTTATAACATATAACTGCTAGTATAGATATTATAGTTGTAAATATGAAATTAATTAAATTATTACCCCCAACAACACAAGCAAAAGAAGCAGATGCTAAACCTGTGGCTATGTAAACTAATTTAGGCGGATGTTCAGGAGTCTCCCCAAGAACTTTAAGCTCTGCTAAAGCATCTTTTATAGGCATATCCTTTGCATTAACAAACTCTCTAGAAAAATTATTAAGTAGAGAAATTTTGTTTAAGTTTATTCCACGGTTTCTAATCGTTTTCATGAAGGATAAACCATCAAATCTATCATCTGATATGATGATAGCGGTAGGAGTTGCAAATACGCTAATATGATTAAAACCCCTCGACTTACAAACTCTAATAACGCTATCCTCTACACGATAAGTTTCAGCCCCATTTATTAGCATAAGTTCACCAAGAAATAAAGCTAACCTAAGTACGTCTTTTTTGTATTCTTGATTGCTGTCGTTATACATAAAATTCCCTCCTAACTAACCTATTATAAGCATTATAACATCTTTTTTGACATATGTTTACAAAACTATAGTTAAATATATGAATTTAAAATAAAGCTTTAAATTTATACATTATATAGATTAAATAATAATAATTATTATATCTATTTTGTCAAAATACTCATCTTTTATTTATATTAAAAAACTTATAGAATTTAAAAATACAAATAAAAATATTTTTAAAAAATTTTATTAATACATAATATAATAAAAATAACCTAAATCTAGATTATTACTTGCTTTTTATAAAAATATTGATACAAAATATTGAGAAAAAATGAAAAAAATAAAAAAGTTTAAAAAAAGTGTTGACCATATAAAAATAAGATGATATAGTAGTACTTGTCCAAGAGAGGACAGTAAGAACTTTGAAAATTAAACAGTAGGTTAATTTATATAACTGATTCTTAAAGAATCGAAAACAAACCAAGCCAGATATTCAGATAATGATAGTCTGAGCAGGTAGTCAAATTTATTTTAGCAACGGATGTTGTTGAACGTATGTGAAACAATTTCGTTCGCGATATAAAGCGATATAAATTCGAAGAATTTATTTTGAGAGTTTGATCCTGGCTCAGGATGAACGCTGGCGGCGTGCCTAACACATGCAAGTCGAGCGATTCTCTTCGGAGAAGAGCGGCGGACGGGTGAGTAACGCGTGGGTAACCTGCCCTGTACACACGGATAACATACCGAAAGGTATGCTAATACGAGATAATATGAGAGAGTCGCATGGCTTTCTTATCAAAGCTTTTGCGGTACAGGATGGACCCGCGTCTGATTAGCTAGTTGGTAAGGTAACGGCTTACCAAGGCGACGATCAGTAGCCGACCTGAGAGGGTGATCGGCCACATTGGAACTGAGACACGGTCCAAACTC